>NC_019701.1:1765000-2123750 GCF_000317065.1 Pseudanabaena sp. PCC 7367 | reverse complement strand
ATCACCCTCTATCTAAGGTAGGAAATAGTCTTCAATCTGACCCACCCGGTTGATCGACCCATTACATATGCCCCAACTCAGGCTAGACTAGAGGAAAAGCTGGTGGCCGTAATTTAGTCTGCAGGCGAGCACTTGATCGGTAAAACAGCGGCTCTTTTGACCATTAGACCTAACTTCAGCTTCATCCTTAATATCTATGCAAGAAGTTCAATCCACTGCGTCCCAACTCCCAGAATCAATCGATCGCCTCTTGAAGCGGTTTCAGCGCCTGAGTGATCCCAAGCAACGCTATGAACAGTTGATTTTGTATGGGCAGAAGTTGGCTGCATTCCCGGAATCGGCTAAGTTGCCTGAAAACAAGGTGCCAGGTTGTGTATCCCAGGTATATGTGACCGCTAGCCTGGATCAAAATGGCAAGGTTGTTTATCAGGGTGAATCTGATGCCTTGATTAGTAAAGGATTTGTGGGCTTTTTGGCCACGGCGCTAAATGGCCTGAGCACTGAAGCGATCGCCGAGCTTAACCCGGATTTTATTAAAGATACTGGGCTAGCGGTGAGCCTCACTCCTTCACGGGCGAATGGCTTTTTTAATGTGTTTAAGACTATGCAGCAAAAGGCAATCCAATTAGGTTAATGGCCTGTGCATCGTAATATTGATAATGTTTTCAATGCTATCATCACGCCTCAATGTGACCAGAATCACAAAGTTATGGTCTATTTGCATGTATATTTCTGATCAAGTTCTACATTACATTGCGGATTGAATCATAAATTTGAAGATGCGATCGCTGATTATGCAAATAATTGAGATGCCAATCTGGATAAGCTTTGTTGGTTAGCAGATCTAAGATCTAAATTAATGCCGCTGATCTCTCGCTGATCTAGTGATCTAGCTATTACCACCATGCATTTGCCCCAAGCTCAAGTAAATTATTTAACCACTGCTGATCCAATGCCGATCGTCCGATGCCGATGATTTACTCAGAGATTAGGCAAGCTTAGCGATCGGATTGGGTTACACGAACGAAACGGTTAACCAACATGTGTTAGGGTGTGGCATATGTGACACCTGCTAGATATATATCTTGATACCTATAAAGATGGGAAAGAACCTATAAAGACGGAAAAGAATTGTTAGCATTCGGTTTACCACCCCCACAGATACGGTTACAGCACAGTGTCTAGTATGTGACAATATATTAAAGTAGAGTCCTACAGCAACATTTAGGAGTTACCAACAATGTTTGAAGTGCGCAACATGGATGCTAATAACAATCGCTTGTTGGCATATATGCAAGAGCAATCGCCAGAGGCGTTAGCAGAGGTAGCGCAGTCGATCAGCCCCGAAGTTCGTCAAATCATCTCCCAAAATATCCAAAGCCTGGTTGGCGTTCTACCTCCTCAGCATTTTGATATCAGCATTACTACCGATCGTGAGAATCTATCCAGCCTCCTGGGATCGGCGATGATGACTGGTTATTTCCTCAAGGGAATGGAAACGCGGATGGTTTTGGAGCAAAGTTTTGCGGTCTCTTCGCAACCAGTTACTGAGACCAAAGATGATATTAATGAAACTCAGCTAGGATTGGAAGTAGATGCTGAGCAGTCTGAAAAACCTGAATAAAATCAAGCTCTCCAGCTTAGTAGTTCAGTGATTTAAGTTATTAAGTTAGTAGCTTTAATTAATTACCAATGCTTAATTAATGGGGGGCTTATGAGGGGTTTGCGATCAACATCCTGCTCATCGGTCAAGCAGCTACTAATTCTTTGATCTTATGCAACAACAGTTTGATCACGAACGATCGCTAAAGTCGTAATAGATTTATCCGGTAACTACTGGTAATGGCAAGCTAAAGGGAAGCAAAATCGATCGAACTCAGGTGATCCAGCTAGTCGAGACTTTCACTAAACAAGTTAAAACTATAAATAAAATAATCAATAAATTAGGCTCCCGATAATTGCTGATCAGGAGCCTTACTTATTTTGTTTTGTCTTATATTTTTGGTCTTATTTAGATGTTTAATGCTCAGAGTTGGTTAATTCACTTTCCAACTCTGGTTTGTTTATTTTTTCAGCATTATGCGTTTCTTGCTTTTTGCCATGAAAGCGAATGCCCAGAAATATATCGTACACAAAGCCAGTAAAGTCAGGCATTTTGAGCAATTCCAAGCTCTGCGGCGACTCCTTTTGATCTAGTAATGGCTTCATTTTAAGATAGGCCGGTCGGTAGCTGTACCAGGGTACAGAAGGCCAGAGATGATGCACCAGATGGTAGTTTTGGCCAAGCAATAAAATATTCAAAAGCCAACTTGGATAGACTCTGGCATTCTTCCAGCGATCGCGTGCTTTGAAAGGGCGATGGGGCAGATAGTCAAAAAACAAGCCCAAGGCCAGACCCATGATTGCCGCCGGACAAAACCAGAAATTCATGATGTAGCCCAGAAAGCCAAAGTAATAGCCAGCAGATAGAACCGTAACTAATATGCCGCGTGAGATTGCCCATTCCCATAGCTCAAACTTACGCCACAGCTTTCGCTGAAAGAAAAATACTTCGTGGTAGAAAAACCTGACCGCGATCAACCACAATGGGCCGCCGGTGGAGACAAAATGGTCTGGATCATTCTCTGGATCATTAACATTGGCATGGTGCTGCATATGTACCCGCGTAAAAACAGGATAAACAAATCCCTGCAACACCGCAGAAACATGACCCACAGCGGCATTAATGGCTCGATCGCGGTGAGCCACCCCGTGCGAGGCATCATGAATCACCGTGCCCAACACATATAAAGAAACAAAATTTGCAAAGAATACACACCAGTTAGGCCAATTCCATGCCCAGTAACCCGTCGTAGAAATTATCAATAGCCCGATCGAGCCAAAGAACAGAGCCAAAGTTGGATTAAACCCCTTTGGCGGCCCCATGTATTCGATTGGTACAGTCAGGGCTTTCCCTGTCTGCTGCATGTTTACACTCCCCAGCTGTTGTGTCACCTATAAAAATTTAAGTAAGTTTAATAAATTAGTTTTAATTAGCCTTTCTCAGTTGCCAGTCAACGCGGCTTACTTTATTTATTGGTTTTAATTCGCTCATCAAGCTGTGGCAGCTAATTTGAGTAAACTGCCTTTTGTAGTATAAGACACCAGATTACCGATTGTATAGTTTTGTTGCGCTTTTTTAGTTGGGTGAATTTTAAGGCAAATCAAAATCGATCGGGGCTTGGTTGCCCATATTGGGCGGTGTGACCGATCGGGTGAGTCGGGCTTTATGGCTTTCTCGCTGAGTCAGCATTTCCACCGCGATCGCCTCGAAGGCAACTTCCATGCTGCCCAATGGGAGCGTGATATGGGTTTGGCTGGTAACCTGGCTGCCATCTTCGATCGTGGCAAAGTCAAACAGCCAGCGAGGGCCATCTACCAGGGAGCGAGTTTGACAATCTTTGACCCAGATTTTAACTGCCAGCCGTGGCGCGATCGCCGCTAGTTTGACCCTAACTAATACAGGCACACCAGCCGTTAGGTTTTGCTCATCAACCTCCAGGCTTGGTCGTGGCACCAGTTCATGCTCGGCCAGCTTGGGCACATTCGCAGCATTGGCATTTTGATTACCATAATTACGATTAACTTGATTGGCTGGATTATTTGGATTATTTAGATTATTTAGATTACCAACGGCAGCGCCCTGGTTAGTTGGTGGCGAGCTTTGCTGGGGTGGATTTGATTGAGTTCCTCTGCTAGTAATCCTAGGTGATTGCTGCTGATGGGATGGATTCATTGTTTGATTTCCTGTTGGGATTGCCTGGCCTGGCCGCGTGGTTTCTTGCCGATCGCTGTTGTGATTCATGCCCAACTGTTGAGATTGCGGCATCAAGGTTGGATCATCAACTACGATCTCATCAAATTCCTGCGATCGACTCAATTGCTGGGCTGACAAGGGCTGATTGCCTGAGGTTGACGCAACCCGCTGGGGGGCTTGGTTGGATTCGGGGGCAGCTTGCTCATTTTCACCGGATTGGCTAGATTGATCCAAGTTTGTGGCTTGGCGATCGGTATCGATCAACATCTGCTCTAGCTCGTTGGAAAGTTCTTCTAGCTTGGGATCGGCTGCCTCGATTGAGCTGGCAGGTTCAGAGGGAATTTGAGCCCGATCGAAATCTTCACCAGGGAATAAGTCATCTATGGCACTGGTGGTATCCTCGTGAGCCATTTGGGCTGATTCAATCACAGGGGCAGAGACATCATCATTGCGATCACCCACATCACGATCGCTAATCGCAAAATCTGCTGGTGGTGGTGTGATTATCTTGCCGCTTTGTGATGCTTCTGAGTCTTCCTTAGGTGGTTGAGTTAGTTGCCCAGATTGCTCTAATTGCTTTGAGCGATCATCATCTTGGGTTTCTTGCTCTTGGTCGCCCTGGGAAAAAATTTGTAACTTAGAAAGAAAACGATCGCCCAAACCTTGCTTGTTTGCCTGTTCAGAATCTGACTCCGTTTCAACTTGGTCAGGTGATGGCGAAGAAGATGCTGGTTCTGCCGCATCCTGCTCAAGCTCTGCGGCTCGATCTACCACAACATCTGTAATTGAATCTATTGAATCTGTTAAATCGCTTAGATCACCGCGATCATGCTCTTCTGGTTGCTTGCTTTGCTCGTCTAAATTTGGTACTCGATTGAGGTCAAAGCTAATATCTAATTCAGGATCAGCCGACTCTAAATCAGCACGATCTAGGCCCTCATCGTCCCTAAAATCACTAATCCCGCGAATTTCCGGAATCGCTAGTAACTCCTCCGGCGTATCGGCTAGGGACAGAGGATCAGGCGATCGCATTGCGTCTTCCCAGAATTCCAGCGCATCAGAACTAATGGCGATCGCTGGATCATCAAAGTCATGGGGATCTTCAAAGGAATATTGGGGCTCGTCTTCTTCAAACCCATAGCTCAATTCAGATGTTTCAGTGTCGTCTTTTGCTTGCGCTTGGGAATATTCATCTAGATTTTCAATTCCAGAATCTTCTAAACCAGATTGAGCGGCAGTCAATGGATCGGTTGGTGCTGGTGCGATCGGTTGATTCCCTGGCTTAGAGAGCTTTGGCAAGGCTGGCTGGGCTAAGCTGGATGCTGGTTGCGGCTGGATTGGCTGAGATTGTTGAGGCGGTTGAATTTGTGATTCTGGTGGTGATGTTTGCACACCCCAAATATCTTCAAACTGCTGGGTTTGTTGAGGTTGTTGCTCTTGTGGTAGCGGCTGAGAAGATTCTTCAGTTTCAGGCTGATCCTGATTAGGTGGGGGTGGCAAATGGGGTAGATCAATTTGATTTGAGCCTGTGGTTGAACTTTGATTAGCGTTGGCAGCAGCTTGACGCTGTTTAGCGGCTTGGTTTTGGCGCGCAATTTGGGGTAACTCAGGGATGGCTAAAGGTTTGCGATCGGACAATTGGGACAATTGGGGCGATTCGGGCGATTGGGATGCTGCTGTTTGGTCTTTTACCTCTGCTGCTAATTGTTCCGCCGTGGGGGCTAAATCTTGATGCGCTTGATTTTGAGCATTTGAAGCTGAACTACTTGAACTGGTTACATCAGTTACGCTAGGGCTAAGCGGTAAATTAAGTGGCTGAGTAGCAAGTGGTTCCTCCTTGAGGGTAGCGGTAGCCGCTTCGATCGGTGTAGGCACATCTGAGCTGGCTGCATTTGCCGCTAAATCTGCCTCCGTTTGGGTGGCTTCCGCAAAATCAGCGATCGCTGCAGCGGCTTGGGCAGCTTCGGCCAACAAATTGGCAGACTGATAGGTGACGGTAATTGGTTGGTGAGTTAAATATTTTTGCTCTACTTCGCTGGCTAGTTCCAAATCAAGATCGCCAGGATGTAAGCGCACCTCACCGATCATCACCTGGGATTGCTCTAGATCTGGTATTTCCACCGCGCAGCTAAACGGAAACGGTGGCTCGCTCTGCGTTGCTGGATCGTTATCAAGCTCATAATTAATATCAATATTAATATCAATACTGGCATTGGCTAAATCACTGAGATCGCTGGGATCTTTGAGATTTATGTCGATCGTGCCAGGTACATAGGCCAACCCTGTAATCTGCAATGTTTGCCCAGCAGAAATCAAAAATTGGCTTTGGTCTAGACTGAGCAGTTGGGATGGCAGGGCAGTCTCATTTTCGATTGCTAAATCATCTGCCAAATCATCGGTCTGGTTGTCTAGTTCTTCTTGGTTGGTTAATTCGGCAACCGCATCTGTTGCAGCATCTGTTGAAGCATCAATTGCTTGGTTAGGTGATGCCGCCAGATTTTGACTTGCATCTTGCATATCGCGGTCATTGCGATCGAGGTCAAAGCCTAAATCCTGATCCAGCGCAATACTCACTTCAGGCTGATCGCCAGCATTAGCCGCTGAGCTTGATCCTGATATTGATTCTTCCCCTCTAAATTTTCTTAAGCGATCGCCCGGCGTGGAGACTGCTGGTTGAGGCTCAAGATCGCCCATCACATCTATGCCGCCCAACTGCTCACTTTCACCAACTGGATGACTAGTCTCCCAATCGGGGTGATTAAGTTGCAGCTCGATCGCCAACTCCGGTGAAATTGGCAATACATCAAACCGAATGCTGGTTGACCAGGGCTTTTGGCCTGCAGTGGCGGTTTCGAGCGCGAAGCAAAATATCTGCCAGGTGCCAGGGGTGAGGTGGTTGTAGGGCGTAACAATTAGCAGCCCTTCGGCATTGGTGCGCTTGGAGAGCTTTTGCTGTAAAGGTTGATAACCAACCTCATCGCTAGGGCTATAGCGGATTTGAATGCCGATCGGTGATTCCAGGAAGCTAGACTTAGCGGCGAGCCGATATTGACCCTCCAGGATTTCCACCGTTGGTACTTCCAACGGCAACCAGGATTTATCACCCCTTTTTTGCAGTAAAAACTCCCAACTCTCCATAGGGCTTCACGCTCTGCTCAATCTAGATGCTTATGATTCTGATGCTTGTTATGCTGCAATATAAACCCATAAATTCATAGTTGCAAACTTTTACATAAAAACTAAAGCTATTGTTGTTTTTGTAGCTTGGCAAGAGAGAGACTAAAGCAACCTAATTCGAGTATTTAAGCGATCGCAAGATGCTAGAGAAGGTAATAACAAAATTGCCGAACTGGTTGAGTAGGTTTGCCATGATTCTATAAATTTAGAGTTTGATAATTAGAGAATGATTAATATTGACCCCTATATGTATAAATATATGTATAAAACAATCTGGTCAGCAGCAGACCAGGAATTTGTGGGACTTTGCGAGGAATTCCCTAGCTTGTCTTACTTAGACCCAGATCGTCAGGCTGCCTTTGTCGGCATTGTAGCGTTGGTTGAATTTGTGGTAAAGGACATGCAGGCCAATGGTGAGCAATTGCCTGTGCCAATAGTCGATCGCAATCAGCAGCAAGTTCATATTATTTAGCCGAACAATAAAAACACCGACAAGTAGCTTGCCGGCATTTGGGGTTTAGGTTCTGTAAGTTTAGTTAAATTGAGGAGTTAGCAAAACTAACTATCAGACTTGGGAACAGTTACGACTATTGCTAATTTAGCAAATTTCTCAAGCAGGGCTTGGATTTACTCTATGCCGATCGGATTTTGCTTAGATGTTTCCATGCCCTTCATCGAACATCATTGATCGCATTTACTCATTAACGGGTTAAATTAGCAGCGCGATCGATAAGGCTACAAGCTCAAGCGGTTTCTAATCGATCACCTTCATTGACATGATCATTTCTTTGGCATCCTCATCGGGGATCGCCGCCAGCATGGCCAGAAATGACTTTTGGCTGAGCAGCATTTCATCAGCGGTGAAGGAAAAGTCTACACCAAGCTTTAAGCCCAGTTCAACAATCAAAAAATCTTTTACAAAGGTCGCTTCTAGATCATCACCTTGCCAAATATCCTGGTCTAGATAGTCCATTTTGGTCTTCCCGTGTTGGTTTAATATGCTTTTAATCGTGCCATAGCGATCGATTGCCTGCCTCATCTATCAGGGTAATGCGATCGGGTGAAAACCTGATTTGATTTTCATTAGTTTTCATGACCATAATGCCTAATTACCTGGTGTCGGTTTGAGCGTGATTAAGAAATCAAACCGACTGGTGTAATCATCGATCACAGTATTGGTGACGGCGATCCCCCGAATTGCATCGAGCACAATCCTGGCCTGGATATAACCACCACTGGATTTGACCTCGTTGGGAAAAATCTTATCCATCAATACCAGCGCCGAAGATACATTTAAATAAAAATAGCCTTGATTATCAGTCGGCAGGGCAGTAGTGCGAATTTTAAATTCACTGCTTTCGGGCAAAGAACCAGTGGGCGGTGGGATGAATTGCTTGGCCAGATCGCCAGTGGTCCAGAAGATATAGTCTTCGCTGGCATAACCGACCGTAGCTACTTTGGCGGCATCAGCTTGCCAGGTGGTTAGCTCCCGATCGCCAATAGTCTCTGTGCCCAATTCGATCCTTTGGGGTAACAATCCCCCCGCAGCGGTTTCGGCGACGGTGTTTAATTCTTGTAGGAAAGTGTCGCTGGCCTCTGGATCACTAGTTTGGATCAAAACAGTGAGCCCAAACCCGGCATTAGCAAGCGCACCCTGGGTAATGGGCAGCGCCGCGATCGCAAATTCACCATCCATCCAGGCGAGGATATCTTCTTCTAAATCCAAAAAAGACAAGTTTGCGGCCTGTTCCCTGAGCTGGTCAATAATAGCGCTTGAGGCAGGATTGTCGCCCGATTGCTCAACTAGCTTCTGCCAGGATTGCTTTAGGTTAGTGCCATTGACCACAAAGAAAGTTTCTTGCGGTAATAGCTTGAGCACTTCTGCGTTGGCGATCGCTTCATTGCCACTACTTGACTCTGGCTCACTGGATTCAGCTTCAGCTTCAGTCTCAGTTGCGGTTGCGGTAGTTTCACTAGACAGGCTATCGGTGAAGGGTACAGATTCTTGATTGTCTACCCCAGAATTATCAATGAAGCTGTTGGGATTCTGGCGATGGTTGTGCATTACGGCGCGGATGCCTTCTTTTTGCAAGCCCACGGCGATCGTAATTGCATCAATTTGGCTACGCGAGTGGGATAAAACCGGTTCACTCAGGTCAATCCGTGCCTGGGAGCCTAAAAACTCTACTGCGATCGAACCATCTAAATAGACCTTCGCCAGGCTTTCGGGCATTGTTTCGGTTTGTTCCAGGCGATCGACATAGCGAAAGTTGGGCTTTTCTGCCAGAGCGTTCTGCTCACCGGCATAGGTATCAAATACCCGCTCAATCAAATCTGGCGAGTTGGCGATCGCCACATAGTCTTTACCAAGGCTGGCGGTGATTACAAATACATTAGGATCGCGGGTGGTGGCTTCAAAATAGGCCGCACCTTTATATTCTTTGGTGGTAAAGTTGGCTCCCTGGGCAGCCAAGGCCGATCGATATTGCCCTAAAAATTCGGCGGCCTGATTGTGATTAGTAACAGTGGTAACCACCAGAGTTCCTGGAGGATTGTTGGGGTTTTCTGGATCGGGCACCAGAGCGGTCACAATATCACCACCCAGCCAGGGTTTAACATCCCGATCGAAATCTGCCTGACTTTGCTCAAGCAGACGATGCAGGGGCGATTGCTCCATCGTTTGGCTGAACAATTTTTGCGATTCCGGCGTACCAAATTGACTTAGTTTTTGCCAGGGACGCGATTCAGTGTTGAATGCAATCAAGAGATGCGCTTCCTGGGGAATCACTTTGGCGATCGCCATCAAGCCCTGGATTGGTTCCGGTTTCCGCCAGAAACCAAAATAGGCGATTGCCCCACCGATCGCTACAACTGCGGCACCAGCAGCGGCCAGGATTGGCAATGTGGCATTACTTTTCTTGCGTTTTGATGGGTTGCGCGGACGTGGCGATCGCTTCGGTGATTCGTTGGCGCTGTTATCAGCCATAGGATTAAAAGGATGTGAATGCGGTCAAAAAAGGCAGCGAATAGTGAGGTTGAATGAGCGATCGGCCAATGCTAGTTTATTTACCTTAGCCCGAATCGAGTTGCTAGATGAGGCGGAAGTTATTGATTTGGGGGCTAGATATTAGTTGGCTTGCCTAAATGCTCCAATAGCGACAGAGATCGTGATGCTCTCGTTTCGAGCCTGGACTTTGGCAAGAGTTCTATTTCCTAGATATCTAGATATCTAGATACTTAGATAGATATATTTAAGAGGTGCTCGTTTCGTGTGCGATTGTAAATCATTTACTGGCAATATTCCAGTGGCATATTCAGTTAGCATAAATAAACTAGCTAAACGACGTAAATAAAAATGTAAGTAAATCGGTGGTAATGACATTTAGTTGCACGATCGCGCAAGCAGCCGAGGCCATGAATGCGGTTGTGGTTGAGAGCAAGCCTACCAATGGCCAAGTTATTCAGGGGATTAGTACCGATAGTCGCCAGATTAAGCCCGGTCAGTTATTTGTGGCCTTACAAGGGGAAAATTTTGATGGGCATCGGTTTGTGGGCAGTGCGATCGCCCAGGGGGCAGTGGCGGTGGTGGTAAATCACCCGATCGAGATGGTGGTAGATCAACAGGGGCAACCGATCGCTCAACTGGTCGTAACCGACACACTCAGAGCCTATCAGGATTTAGCCCAATGGTGGTGTGCTGCAACTGGTGTGCCGATCGTAGCGATCACCGGCTCTGCGGGTAAAACCACTACCAAGGAGTTGATCGCCGCTTTACTAGGCTTGTATGTTAGACCTGGTAAACAGGTGCATAAAAACTATGCCAATTACAACAATGATATTGGTGTGGCGCATACCCTGCTGGCGATCGATCCAGAGCTACATGATTTTGCGGTGGTGGAAATGGCCATGCGTGGCCTGGGTGAGATTGCGCGATTGTCGCAAATGGCCAGCCCCAAGGTGGGGGTAATTACCAATATTGGCACCGCGCACATTGGCCGACTGGGTTCAAAACAGGCGATCGCCCAGGCTAAATGCGAGCTATTGGCAGAGATGCCCACTGATGGAATTGCGGTCTTAAATGCCGAAGATCAATTGCTGCTCGATACCGCCGCCCAGGTCTGGTCAGGACAGGTAATTACCTATGGTTTAAATAGTGGTGATGTGCGGGGTGATTGGCAGGGCAATACCTTGAGTATTGGCGATCGCAGGTGGCAATTGCCGCTGGTCGGCAGACATAATGCCCTGAATTTTTTGGCGGGGTTGGCCACGCTCAAAGCCCTGGGACTGGATTGGCAGATCATTAGCCAAACCCCAATCCGACCAGATATGCCCTCAGGCCGATCGCAAATTCATCACCTCACCAGCGATATTACAATTTTGGATGAGACTTATAATGCCTCGCCCGAAGCCACGATCGCTGCACTAGAGCTACTCGCCGCCACAACCGCCAAACGCCGCTGGGCAATCTTGGGCACAATGAAGGAGTTGGGCACTAAGTCCGCTGAATTACATGGCCAGGTGGGGCAAAAAGTGGCCGATCTGGGGATTGATGGTTTGATCGTGTTGGCAGACGGTGAAGCGGATGCGATCCTGGCGGCGGCTCAAGCTAGCGAGAATCCGCCACAATTAATCATTAGTTGCCAGAGTCACCAAGAGCTTATCGATCGCCTGCAAGGGCTAATCCAAAGTGGCGATCGCTTGTTGTTCAAAGCTTCTCACTCGGTGGGGATGGACAAGGTGGTTCAGGCGTTGATCGCGGCTAATCAAGAGTAGGGGCGATCGATCGCTAGTAGCCCAGCAAAATTCACCGCTATTAATACAAACACAATTAATATATTAAATACAACTAAGAGCCACAACCTAAACTAGTCATGGCTCATTGAAAGATACTTAGATTTATTGTCTGAAAAGGTAATTAGCTAATTATTAACCATTTGACCAAGCAAAGGCATTCCAACTCTCTAGGCGGTTACTTTCTCTTCGCTAAGTACCACGGAGTTACCTTTTTTCTTTTTTCTGCGGATTTGGTCAGCGGCAAACAAACCACCAAACAAGGCCAAGCCAACTGCGGGGCTAAATTCAAATGGTACAGGAGTTAGAACTAGGGTGTCAGGAGGTGTTGTGCCCGTAAACCGAGTTGCGCCAGTTGTGTCATTTGTTTCATCCCCTGACCAGAAATAGGTAATATGGTTAGAAGACAACTGACCCCAGTTGGCAAAAACACTAGTTGAAATTTCATAATTACCAGCCGCAGGCGGAGCACCACCTACAACCGTAGTATCGTCAATGGCCTGACCAAATTGAGGCAGGATCCCAGAGAATGTATAGGTACTTGGCCCCATTGCCTGATTGCCAGAGATCGTTGAGGAAACACCAGCACCCACAGTGAAAGTCCAATCAACCTGAATATTACCGCCACCTTGATCAACAGCACTAAGAAGTCCAGATACAGTGCCGGAGCTGCCACCCTGATCAAACTCACCACTCATGATGTAGTCCAGGGCAGATGCAGGCATTGCAACACTAGTAATTCCCCCAGCGATCGCTGCAGTGCAGGCTAACTTCAAGGCGTTCTTCATTAATTCCATGTTTCCGTTAAATTCCTGTGTCAAACGCAATAGCTAGTTCAGTTGGATCTAAGTATCGAATCCGTGCAATCACTCACCACAATAACATAGCATTCTTTCTATTTATTGCAATGCGCCAAATGTCAATTTTTAAAACTCAATAACATTATGAGTCTGGTGAACATAATGTTAAGTCAAAGCAAACAAACATATAAAGCTCTGGCTTAGTAGATAAATGCATAGTATGCGGTTACGTTGCTCATAATAACCTACCTACCTCACTAGATTTCCGTGTACTACGATACTGACGCACCCATTTACTCTGCTGCCAGATGCCCAGAAACGCAAAGCCAGCGATCGCAGTAGTTAGCACTACCCGCAGCGTATTTTTGATCAATCCCCTTTGGGCAATTTTAATATTTGCTTCGGAGTTTACCTGAATACTTGCGTCAGTTTGAGCCAAGGCATCAAGCATTTGCTGTCTGGTTGCCTGCGGATTTTCTAGTTGCGGAATCCCAGGCAATCGATTGACTGTGGCATACAATGCACCAATTTCCTGGGGGGTTTTAGCTGCCAGCACTTGCTCTTGCATAGTAGTAATATCTGCAGACTGCTGTAGCACCTGGGCATTTGCTTGGGTATTGTTGCGATGGTCAATCCGAAAAGCATTATTAATTGCCAGGGGGATGAGTAAAAAATAGGCGATCGAGATGACCAGACAGAGCCAGGATAAAAAGCTCAATAACCTTACTTCGGCGCGACGGAGTTTATGACCCCGCCGGAAAAAAACCAGTAGCATCCCCAACAATGGAGCCCACACTTTTCCTGCCACCAGCGCGATCGTTTGGTATTGCCAGTTTTGATCAAATAGGCGAGGGGGTAATAAAGTATCGCCAAAATCCACCAGGGCTAAACCCAGCAAACTATAGCCAACCAGTGCCACCAGATTACTTGAGCTATTTTCGACCCATTCTTTAAACCTTGAAGATTCATTGCTATCTTGGTTTAGATTATCCTGATCCAGAAATGTTTTACTTTTAGGTCTAGATTTAGTTGTGATTCTGTTTGGAGTCAGGGAGGTGGGCTTGCCGATCGCCATGCCGTTCTGAGTCATTGGCTGGCCGGTGTGATTGGATTGACTCATGATTATTAATCAAGGATGTTTACGCTTGCCTAATGTATTTAGAGCTGCATAAGCTGTCCAATTAACACTTGGATTAATAACTGGACATGCCTTGTAAAAGCATTACTCTAGTCACCCAGCATCTAGAATTATTTACACTTATGCGCCCCAAATGCCTATCTACGATTTGGTTAGCATTAGTTAGTAAATCTTGTTCACATGCCCTGATTTAAGGTTCAGGGTAATAGGCAAAGCGAATCACATGAACAAACAGCTACGCCATAACACTTAAGACAATGTGCTTAGGTTTAATTAATATACTACCTAGACCATATTGTGGCTAGCAGTAAGTAGATCTTGATGCAAGCACGTAAACTCCATAACCCCTGTCCATCATGGGCTAGAGCGGTAATATGAGAGGTGGATCTGCAGCTAAAATCCGATCGCAATTCCAAACTACTGATTGACTACTGATTAACTACTGATTACGGACAACGTTGCTATATTGTCTGGCCCAATTGCTAAGCTGCCAAATTTTGAGAAACAATAGTCCAGCAAGCAGAGTGGAGATTACCTGCCGCACTGCATTTTTTAATAGCTTCTTTTGGCTGATCGCAATATTGGTATTGGTGGTAGTTTCAACCGCCACTTTCTGCGCAGCTAATTGCTCTAGTAATTCTTGTTTGAGTGGTTCAACTTGATCAGGCTCGATCCGGGGAATGCCAGGTAAACGATTGACTTGCGCCACCACTATACCTACTTCTTGGGCGGTATTAGCCTCTGCCAGAGTTGTCTCAAGCTGACTAATCTGCTGGGTGCGTTGCACCAATTGGGTATTTGCCTGGTCGCGGTTGTTCTTATCCAGCCGATATGAATTTGCTACAGTGCTGGGAATTAAAAGTAAATAGACAACTGCAAAGATCATCGGAATCCAGGAAACCCAGCCCAAAATTTTGATTTCCAGTTCGCCAATCCGGCCTCGACCCCGAAAAAAGATCAGCATCATTCCCAGCAGTGGTGCCCACACTTTGCCCACCAATTGGCCGACTGCATCCAATTGCCAGCCTGGATCAAATAATCGTGGTGGCACCAGGGTGAAGGTAAAGTCAATCAAGGCAAGCCCCAGCAAACCATAGCCAATCCAGGTAACCAGGCTATAGGAATTATGCTCAATCCATTCACCAAACCCAGTCGCATCGTTTTCTTCGGCAAATTGGTTTAGTGGGGCTGCGTTTTGACGAGGCTTGGCCTTAGTTGGCGATTCACCTGTAATTTCTGGCAGTTGTTCGCCAGGCTGATGGATTCTTTGGGGATGATTGAGCGGCGGGCGGCGGGGGCGCTCTGGTCGATCGGAGCGATCGGGCTGTTTAGGTCGATTGGAAGGACGGTTCATGATTTGAATATTAATGATTTCTTGTTTTCACATGATTTGAATAGCGATCGCTACGATTAAAGAGCAAACTATCGGCATTTCAGGTAAAGTTCTGCCGACGGTTAGTTAGGGCTTGCGACGATCGCTCAGGCTTAAATGAGCCAGAATTTAATAAATTTAAACACTAAAATCGGCTATGTAGGCAATTTGGTGATTTGATCCGTCAAAATTAGCGGCTAAATCCGACTTTTAATTGCCACTAAAGACCATAGAATCAAACTAGATCTTGATTCAGTAAACATATCATGCAGGGAGAATTAAATGGCCTTGCTGGGGCAGTTGGGCAAACCAGGTTTAAAGTTGTCAGGGCTCTAAATTTTATGGCTAATTTGCCCTGATCAATAATTAGCAATTGACAGTTCCAATCAGGCCAGAATAATTGGTGATCTGAGCCTGAATCTGGTCTTAATCCGCAAGTTGATTATCAAGTTGATCATGGGCTTAACTGTTTTTTGCGGGCAGTAAGTTGTATGATTTTTATATTAGGGGTGGCGCTTCACAATTTAACCACTTGCAGAAAAGTACCAATTTAAGGTCAATCTAGGGCTCTTTCGGAGCAAATTAGATTTTTGCAAGTCACCTATTCACTAAATTCTTCTACTAATCTAAATATCTAACTGAATATCTGAATATATTTATATAGTCTCTAAACTATATTCCCTAAACATATTGACTAATTGAGCTTGAGCGAGATCTAAGATTAGATTTCGATCGGCAGGTTTGCTTATGGCAGCGTTTCGGAGCAAGTAACATCCTATGCAAAAAATTTTCCAGTTTAAAACTATAGCTAAACCCATCGCTAAATCCAAATCCAAATTTAGCTTGATCGCAAAATTCATTGGTGCGCTGAGTGGCAGTATTGCTATGTTTGCCGCCGCTGGCAGTGCGATCGCCGGTGATTCGCCCTATTTTGATCAATGGGGTAAGTTCATTTATCACTATGCCGATCAGACCGATCGCTTTGATCAGCCTTTAGCTGCTGAGATTGATGCGGCAATGGCTCTGTTGGCGATTCAGTCGCCCCTTGATGCTGAAGTTTCGATGCGCGAATATGCGATCGCGGTCGAACGCGCCCGATTGTTGATGGAAAAGGCCAGAATCCTGGCTCCTAATTCGCCCTTGCTATTACCAATGTCATCGGCGATCGCCCATCACCAGCTAGCTTTGCAGTTTTGGGACGATTGCTCAGAGCTGTTGACCAATGAGTTTTTCTGTAATGAAAATATGGCATCGGTGAAGGCGGTGCTGCAAAAATATCCCAAACCTCGCAATGTTGAAGGCATCTTGCCGGATGTGACTGAAGTGTTGCGCCGCTATCCCAGACCCTGGCTGAAAACCAGAGTAAGAATTACTCGCCGTGAGGTGGTTGAATATGTGCCCACTTCGGAGCAAAAACGTGCTTTGGTTTTGCTATGGCAACAGGCTCAGGCTGACACGATGCTAGTGGAAAAACTAATCTGCCCGCCCACTCAATTCCCAGTGCCGATCGCACCACGTGTTGCGCCCAGCCCCAGACTATATTAGTTACATTAAAGGTCTACTACTCGACTACGTTAATTATGATTGGTCGCACTCTTGCAAAAGAGTTATCACAATCGCAAATTAAGCATCAAATTTATTGTGGTGGACTACTACTACCGCTTATTCTTGTAGTTAATGAAACAATTGAGCCGATTGAACCCACATTCCGCGCTTATAAAACGAAATTGATCAATTAAATATTGACGCTATATGTAGTACCCCAAACAATCTAAAACTCTATATATGGCATTTGGACAAATTATTATGAGCCAGTATATATGCTTATCAGTCTTAAGTCAGTTCTCTTGTTTTCTTGTGAAATTGACCAAGCTACGTGGTAATAAGGGCTTTGGGATTGCATCATCAATTTAATTATTGATTTTCCAAAGTAAACCGCGGAATGTCGGATTGAACTGAATTGATCGAGATTTAGAACTCTCAACCACCTACTAAACAATCAGCGCACTTACAAAAACTACGGGGACTCTGTTTTTAAGTAAGCAACGCCCCTGGCTACAAACTGATCGCGGTCTACATCGGCTGGTAGGTCGCGTTTTTGTAGAAAGTTGGTGGCCTCTTCGGCTAAGCTAACCTGGTTCGATCGCGGCTCATTCTGGTCAGCATAATCGCCATCTGCCTGGTTCACTGATGATTCAGGCGATCGTGGTGCGAATAAATAATGCACGGCTTCGGCTTGAAAGGTGCGAATTTGGCGATAGTCCAGTTGCCGTTGTACCGATCGCGGTAGGTTATCTACCCGTTGGCGCACAATTTTATTTTTAATTTCAGCTTGCGCTGCTTGCGCGGCGATCTTTTGGTTGATCTCGTTTGCCTCTAAGCCTTTGGCATCAATCGTGGGCAGGTCGATCGTTTCTCTGAGTCCCTTCAGGGCATGAAATTTATGTTTATGCGTGGCTAAATCAAACTCAATCAAGCCCTTGTCTTCGCCCGCTTCTTTCCAGATGTCATTGCTAGTGCGTTCGATCGCCCCAGCATAAAAGGCGTTATTACCCAGGTTGGTGTAGCTATGGTAATGGCCACATGCGACATAATCCCACTGCAAGTTTAGGAGTTTGGCTGGAACATCATAGCCACCGTAATCATTGATCCGATTGTTATCGACGGTGCCATGTAGCATCACCAGGTTATATTTAAACTCTGGATCGGGTTTGATGATTAAATCTTGAGCCTGCTCCAGGGAATTGTGGGGCAGACAAAATACTTTGGCGCGATCGCCATCTCGACCAGTTATCTCGATCGCTTCTGGCTTATTGGCAACAACCCTTACCTGTGGGATCAAGGCCAGTAATTCCAGAATACAGCGACTATCAGATGTGCGCACTGATTCGTGATTCCCGGCAATAATTACCACTTCTGTTGCACTGGCATAGCAAAATTTTGCCAGTTGTTTTTGAGCTTCGATGACCGCCAAATTACCGGGTCGTGGTACATGGAATACATCCCCAGCGATCAACAGTAAATCTGGAGCCAGTTCGATCGTGGCTTGGAGAGCTTTTTGAAAGGCCTGGGACACATCAGCCTCACGGCGATTGATGCCCACACTGGTAGTACGACTATAGGCACGAAATCCCAGGTGTAAATCCGCTAGATGAACTAACCGCATGGTATCTCGTGCCTATTCTTAATCTAATAACTATTGTGTAATTAACTAACCAGCATTAGTAGCAGCAGCTAGACCCTGATTGAGCACCAATGCAAAGGCCAGCATAAAGATTGCAAACCCTTCCACGATCCCAGCCGAGACCAGGGACTTAGCAAAAATCTCCGGCTTGCTCTTAGAAACATTGATCGCCATCGCGCAGCATTGACCTTGATAGATAGCGCTGAACATGAAGGCAAGCCCAGAAAGAATACCGATTCCAAGTACACCCACGCCAGTATCTGCCGAGACGCTACCGCGCAAGATAAACATCAACACAATGCCATAGATCGATTGGCTGGAAGGCATCGCCACCACGCCCAGGAAACGACCGTGTCCCGATTCAGTTTCCAACATTGCGCCATCAGCCGCCAAGCCTGCGATCGCACAACCAATACAGCTACCAATAATGCCACAGCCCATAGTGGCAATAAGACCGATATAGCCAAGGCCTAAAAAAATTGAGTCTGAATCCACGAGTAATGTCCCTATCTAAGTTTTAAATTTCCTCAACCGTATATCTCATCAGCCAACCTGTCGCTTGTTAGCACAGCAGCATATAAACCTGCGCTATGGCGATCGGCTCAATCTGACAAGTCTATTTTTTTTGCAAATCTAATTAAATCTAACTAAATCTGATTAAAGCTAAATCCAAACCATCTATCATTTTAGGCACTTTATGTACCATCTCATCTACATATTTTCTAGCGATTTGTTGCGCTCGGCTGCTCCTGACTAGCTTTGACATTTTTTTTGAATGGGCTGAAAACTTTACCTTCTCCTTCAATGCTCCAGCTATACATCTCAATGAAATTAAGGCGCAGGCCATGAATCACGCCACTCATGATCGCTAGGGCAAAATTGACCGTATGCCCCAAAATAATAATTAAAATTGACAGGATAAAGCCAAAACTGCCCAGATCATTGGCATCTTGAGCCAGATTATTAAAGGTGATCGCCAGATAGCCACCAGCCAGCCCCAGCGCAAACAAGCGCAAATAGCTCAACACATCACTGAAAGCTTTGGTGATATCAAATACCCCCTGCAAGCCGCCAGTAAAACGCTGAAACAAGCCTTTGCCGGTCATGGGTGCGGGTTGGTTAAACAAAAACACCAGACCCATGCCGATCGCAATGCCCGTATAAAACACCTGGGTCAGGCCAGTACCTTCGATGCTAAATGCTGAAGCGGTCACATGCCAGGCGGCAAAAGCCGAGCTGATCGCAATGATCCAACCCACATGGGCGATCGCTTTCTGGCTGCGGCGATTATTATAGGCACTAATTACATTGGCAAAGCAAATATGCACACAGCCAATCAGGATCGATACCCACATCATGGTATTTAAATTCGCCAGGTCTAGGCCATCAAACCAGCGCAATTTGCTGAGGAAATTACTATCCGGTGGCGTAAGGCCAAAGTAAGCGCCACCCAACACGCCATAGGCGATCGTACAAAGAGACAACGCCAACATCATCCGAAACAGCCGCCGCATGCCACCTTTAATCATTGCACCACGGAAGAAAAAGGTGATCCCCAGCATCACAAAGCCATAGCCAGCATCATTGACAATCATGCCAAAGAAAATAATGAAGCTGAAATAGACCAACCAGGAAGGATCCCAGGTGTGATAATTGGGCACATTATAAAAGGACACCAGATCTTCACCGGGCCCAATCCAGGTTTCATTATTCTGAAGCTGGGTCGGTGGTTCTTCGTCGGGGGCGGGCTCAATAATTTCGATCGCCAATGCCAACTGTTCTGCTAGTACCTCAACCCGTTCAATCACACCGATCGGGCACCAACCCTGGAGCGCAAACAAACCGGAATCATCATAGGTCTGGCAGGAAGCCATATTCAAATCACGATCGTCGAGTGCTTCACCCAGGTGCTCGCGCAGTAAATTTATATAGCGGGTTAGGCCAATTCGATGGGTGCGATTGCTATCTTTTTGATCAAGTAATTCGTCTAAATGCTCTTCTAATTCACTTGCCGAAAGATGGGGGACTGCCACTGGCGAGATTCCTGGCAGGTCTGGTTGTCGATCGCTAATTACCACCACGTACAAGCAGCTATTATCTCGATTGACGATCTGATGGGGTAGCGCCGCTTTTTTGATTGTGGTGTAGGATTTCCCAGACTCGCTTCCAGCCACCACATAGAAAAATAGCTGCAAACCCTTCAAATCTTCAGGGGATGGTAGTTTGAAATTTCCCCAGGGCTTGAGTAAATCTAGTTGTTTCTCGGTATTTTCAATCGCGTCGGTCAGCTCTTGAGATTTTCGTTTGGTTGCTATTACCTGATCAATGATTTTATCGGCATCAAAGTGCTGTGGATGACGGCGCAGGGCTCTTTGCCTGATACTGCATGATTCAAGATAGGCGATCGCTTCACGATTGCGCTTGAATGGATCAGATGGAGCTTGTGCCATCGGCTGGGGAGAAATATCAATCAGATGTAATACACCTAGTTCCTGGAGCGATTGCATCACAGTGTTTTTTTCGTGGGCGATGCCAGCCAGGGTCACTTTTTTGAGCGGAACGATCGACATAGTTTGTTTGGCTCTACTTCAGGCTTTGGATTTTTAGCTTGAGGTTTTGACTACACAAAGACTTAACAAAGTAGTCATAAATGCAATCCTATTTTCATCATCGTATCCTATCGCTGGATTTTGGGATATAGCAATCATAAACTTTGCGATCCAAGCATATGGCTCAGAATTGCGATCCATCAAGTTTCCGCTTAATCAAATAATCAGCAGTTTTCTGTTGTGATACTTGCAAAGCCTTGCGAATAGAACGATTGACATATCCCAGCTAGAGCAACTATCAAGACTTGCCTAACCAGGGATAGGGTTATTTTGAATCTTGCTACCAGAGAAATTTTGCTTACATTGATCAACCATTGATCAACTAATCTCTTCGGTTCTGAGATGACATTAAACTAGTTCACCAAAAAGATCATAGTGATCGGCGGCGGTGATTTTTACGGAGAGTAGATCGCCCAGGGCTGCTTTACGATCGGGATCTTTTAAATAAACCAAACCATCCACTTCGGGCGCAAATCGGGGCGATCGACCCACCAATGCACCGGTATTGGGGTTTTCTTGCTCGATCAATACCGAAACTACTTTGCCGATCTCTGCTTGGTTCCGGCGCAGGGATATTTCCTGTTGCACCGCCATCAGGGCATCTCGCCGGGCTTGTTTGACTTCTTCTGGGATTTGATTGGGCAGATCATAGGCGGCTGTACCCGCTTCGGCCGAAAAAGTAAATGCCCCCACATGATCGAACTGATGGCGTTTAACAAACTCTAGTAAACGTTGGAATTGAGCCTCGGTTTCGCCAGGAAAGCCCACAATGAAAGTAGTGCGCAATACGGCATCGGGCATGGCCGCCTTAATGTTGTCAATAATTTTGTGATTGACCCGTCCCTGCCAGGGGCGATTCATACTGCGCAACACATCGGGATCGGCATGTTGCAATGGTAGATCCAAGTAGGGCAATATATTTGGCGTATTCTGAATCGCTTTGAGCACTTTAGGTGTGAGCCCCGTCGGATAGGCATAATGCATTCGCACCCAGGGGATATCTACCTCACCCAGGGCGATTAGCAACTCGGCCAGTTTGGGTTGGCCATAGATATCTACGCCATAGTTGGTGGTGATCTGGGAAATTAAGACTATTTCTTTGACCCCTTCGGCGGCCAATTGTTGAGCTTCGGCCACGATCGATTCGATCGACCTGGAGCGTTGGTTACCGCGCAAATGGGGAATGATGCAAAAGGCACAGCGATAATCACAACCTTCCGCAACCCGCACATAGGCCACCGATTGGTTGGTGGTGCGATAGCGGGGTACGGTTTCATCGGCGATATAGGTTGGCTCGGTGGAAATTTCCTCAACCCGTTCGCCAGTTTCAGCGCGCTCGATCACCTCCACAATTTTATGGTAGTCACCAGTACCAACCAGCGCCACTGCTTCGGGGATTTCCGCCAACAATTCCGATTGAAAGTGCTGAGCCAGACAGCCAGCGATCACCACCCGTTTACCTGCTTCGGCTAGTTCTACCAGGGTGCGTACCGATTCCTGGCGGGCTTCTTCAATAAAGCTGCAAGTATTAACGATCACATAGTCGGCGAGGTCTTCATTGCTATCAACGCCATAACCTGCCTGGACTAATAACCCCAACATATGTTCAGTATCAACACGGTTTTTTTCGCAGCCTAGATGGGCGATCGCAATGGTTGGTTTGAGGGTTTCTAACATGATTAGACTCAGTTCAGTACAGTCAGGGATATAAAAATTAGGGTAGTGATATAGAAGCTAAGGATTCTTAATCAAAAAATCTTGATTCAGTCTTGATCCTATGGCCAGATATGATTACATGTGCCAAATGTGCCAAGGCACAAAGTTTCAAGTTGTGCAGTCTAATTAGTCTAGCCTAACTAAATCTAATCTGCCATTACTTACTTGCCATTACCTACTTGCCATTACTGGTGCTTGGCTAACTGAGTTATAGTTGCGATCGTACTGGTTTGGTCGGCAAGTTACGCGAAATGCACAAACATGAACAAAGGGGAAGCTGGCAACTGTGCTCATTAATCATTTAGCTACTGGCTTTGGTTGAAATAGCTTAGTTTAAGGGCAATAAAGGGCAATATTAGTAAAGCAACTAATTAAACAACGATAGAATAAGAGTCCTAGAACTTTTCTATTGCAACACAGGCTACAAGCAAGTCACTAGCAGATCTGCGTTTAACCGCAAGACTGCCTGGAAAATCGAAAAAGCAAAAAACCATTTAATAAAAACCATTTAATTAAGCTGCTAGCTTGCTGCATTATTTTATATACTCGATCGATACACTTTTGCAATTTCTGCTCATCATTGGCTTTAGATTTTCCCCGGCTAATTAGCTGTTCCTCAGTTTCAATCTATTGTGGTGTGTTGGGCAAAGAGGTAAAAGATTTTACCCGCCAATGGCTGTAACGATTAGCCAGACTCAGTATAGTCCTGTTTATTTATTCTAAGGTCAGGCTCATGTCGAGCACCCCGATCACGATCCTGTTAGTGGAAGATAGTCCCAGTGATGCACTGCTATGGCGTAGGGCCTTGCAGAACCTGATCCCAGATGGCCAGGTAGAACATGCGCCCACCATGGCGGCAGCGATCGATTTCTTGGCGCGTGAGGATATCAATTTTGATGTTGTGTTGCTGGATCTGTCTTTGCCCGACTCAGACGGCTTAGACACAATTAATGCCATTAATGCCCATGCACCAGCCACCCCAGTGGTGGTTTTGACTTCTGATGATAGCGATGAGACGGCGCTGCGGGCGCTCAATGTTGGGGTGCAAGACTATTTGGTCAAAGGGCAAATTATCCCCAAGTTGCTGGAACGAACAATCCGCTATGCGATCGAACGCAGCCAATTTTTGAATCAGCTTCGTGCCAGTGAAGAAAAATTCCGAGGTGCATTTGATCAAACCTTCCAATCGATGTTTTTGCTCTCGCCCACGGGAATTATCCGTGCCGCTAATCAAAAAGCCCTTAACTTCTGTTGCGCCTCATTAGCAGCGGTGTTGGGTCTTAAGTTGTGGGATTTAAGATTCTGGCAGGATAATCGCGTTTATCAAGACTGGCTCGAAGATGCGGTGCGCAGTGTGGCAAAAGGGGGATTTGTGCGCGATGAAGTCCAGTTGCTCGATGGTGATGGGCAGCAGGTCTGGGTTGATTTTTCGCTGAAGCCACTTCAGGATGAGCAACACCGCGTGCAAATGTTGATCGCAGAGGCAAGGGATATTAGCGATCGCAAACAGGCAGAAGCAGATATTATTAGGGCTCTGCAAGCGGAGAAGGAACTCAACCAGCTCAAGACCGGTTTTATCTCCGCCGTTTCCCATGAATTCCGCACGCCACTAACCACAATTAATCTTTCTGCGGAGCTGCTAAATGGACAGCGCCTCCTCACGGATGAGAAAAGAGGTAAATATTATCAGCGTATTTTTGCTTCTGTTTCAGAAATGGTCAATATGTTAGATGATCTGTTGTTGCTTAATAAGGCGGAGGCCAAGGCGCTGCATTATCAACCCAAACCGCTCAAACTAGGAGATTTCTGTCAGGAGTTGGTAGATAGCTTTCAGATGTCACTGGGCGATCGCAACCCGATCCAGTTGATGGGTGAATTTAACAATTCGATCGTAGAAATGGATGAAAATCTGATTCGACACATTCTGAGCAACCTGATTTCCAATGCTGCTAAATATTCACCCAAAAACCATAGCGTCAATTTAACCTTGCATTGCTACGAAGATAAAGCTAATTTTGTGGTGGAAGATCAAGGCATTGGCATCTCAGAAGCTGATTTACCCAGGCTATTTGAAGCCTTTTATCGCAGTAAGAATGTTGGCAATATTAAGGGCACTGGGTTGGGGTTGGCGATCGTCAAGAAATGTGTGGAGCTACATGGTGGCAAAATTGAGGTGGAAAGCGAAGTTGGGGTGGGTACCAAGTTTTCGATCGTGCTGCCTACTCAGGCAATTAAGTCACTGAGTAATCCCAAAACAGAGCCAGAATACTTGTTGTGATCTTGTGTGCTGTTGGCCTTCAGCTTGCTTTGGTAGCCACCAATCATAAATACACCTTGCTTCACTGTGGTTAGTGTGGTAAGCATGACCTGCTCTTTTGCTGTGACTGCTAGCTTGCCATGCCCAACGTTTCCAAACTGCCTTACCTGCCCCTGAGCATTCTATTTATTGCCTATGCCATCATTGGCTGTTTGTTGACCGCCTTTGCTACTTTGTGGTTGGCCTGGCTATTTGCGCTCTCGGCTCCTGTGGCTGGTGCTTTGGCCTGGCTTTTAACCGAGCAAAAACAAATTACCGCAGCAGGATTTATGTTGCTGCTTTTCTCGGCAGCCCTGGCAGCATTATTTCTGGCTTCGGGGTTTTGGCCGATCGCGGTGGCGCTGTTGATTGCGATCGCCATGATTTTTATATTCCCAGTCAGTAATACTATCTATGCCACGCTTACCCATGCAATTGCGATCGTAATTTCCATGTATGGCTCGATGCCTGGTTTTCTGGTGTTGCCGCTTTCGGTGGCGTTGCCTGCCGTGACGGCCTGGGCTTGGGCTAAGCTAGAGATGACCCGCAGCCAATTTAGTGACATTAATAATAATCAAGCTTTTTTGATTCTGGGTGTTGATGCCATGTTGGGGTTGGCGATCGGTGGGATTGTGGGTTTGGTGTTGGCAACTTAAACTGATTCTAAGCACTAACAAATGATGATGAGGGCGATCATCTCAAGCCTTTATGGAGTTTGCTTATTCTATTCAGACTCTAAGCCTTTGAGTATCTAAGCCTTTGAGTATCTACCTAACCCAGCTCAAAGATTTGAATATCAGATTAGATCCTGTAGATCGCCAGCGATAGAAATAATTCAGTTAATCATACATATGTTAATGATATGCGGTCATAGAATCACGCCCGAATTAAGAGTCTTTTGCTAAAAGCCCTAACTTCTAGACCACTACAATTAAAAACTATCTGTTTAACGAATAAAATTATTCAAAAACAAGCTGCCAACTTGAAGGCTAAATCCTGAGCAAAGCACGATGCTTTTAGCTTGAGGGAGTTAGTTGCAATCAAAGCGGCAGACTTAGGGTTATTTAAGCAAGACTTAAAACTATTTAATTTATAGATGCCGAATATATCGATTAGATCTAAACAGTAGAAAAATTTTTAGGCCATCGGATCGCGGCGATACTGCTGATAGGCAGCAAAAAATAAACCAGCTAGAGTAATAAAAACTAGGCCGAGGGCAATGCCGACAAGAATTGGTTCAACCACGAGTAAATTTATCCTAAAACACTGTAAACACTTATGTAATAAAGTTTAACCCAATCGGGTAAATCTTAACCATCATGCGTCAACCTAAACTTAAACTTTTCCTAGCTACTCTTCTGGCTTATTTCTGCCTTGATATTGTGCCGATCGGCATAACCAGAGCAAGCGAGCATATGGGCATGTATCGGGATAACTTTTGGGCAACTGGTCAAATTAATGAGACTAGTGAAACTGAGCACACTGAGTACACTGAGCACACTGAGCGATCGCCCCAGATATTGGCCTCAAAATCCCAAAAATCAAAGTTAGCCAGACTAGAGCAACTAGCTAATTTAATTAATCTAGACCAATCTGCCTATGCCCGTAGCTCCGCTGGGCGCGATCGTAGTGGTTCGTTTAAGAAATCAACCCCCACCAGTTCACCTTCACCTAACCGTAGTAATAGTAAACCCAGTAGCAATCCTACTAGTGAGCCGACCAGCAGTCCCAGTCCATCCCGATCGCCGTCTAGCAATAATACTAATAACGATCGCAATAGTAGCAGTAGTAATAGTCCAGATCGCAATACTAACCGCAGTCCCAGTAATCCCAATGGCGGCGGTGGCGGTATTAGTATGTTCTGGTTGTTGCTGCCGCCAGGGGCGATCGCCGCTTTAATTTTGTTCGGCAAGTCGAATAAATCTAATAATGGGCATAGTGTTATTGCGCCAGCCGCGATCGATCCTGAGACAGTCACGATTAGCAAGCTGCAAGTGGCGCTGCTGGCAACTGCCGATGATCTACAAACCCAATTGACTGAGTTGGTGACCCGGATTGATACTGGCACGGAATCAGGCCGCGCCGAGCTATTGCAAGAAGCAGTCTTAGCCTTGCTCCGCAACTCCGAGCATTGGTCCCATGTGCTAGCTACCTCGGATGTATTACCCAGGGATAATGCCGAGTCAGTGTTTAATCAGTTGTCGATCGCCGAGCGCAAAAACTTCAGCGCCGAAACCCTGAGTAAGGTCAATGGCTCACTGAGTACCAAAGAGATCAACCAATATGCTGATGATGCTCCAGCGGCATATATTGTGGTGACTATATTATTGGGCACCGAGCACGATCGCGCCCTGTACGAAGAAGTGCGATCGCCGGAAATGTTGCAAAAGGCATTGGAGAAAATTGCCGCGATCGAATCAGATCATATTGCGGTGTTGGAGTTGCTTTGGAGTCCGCAAACCAGTGAGGATAGTTTGACCTATGATGAGCTATTAACTGAATACACCAATATGGTGCAGTTGTAGCTATATGCTTAGATCTGATGTGCAACCAAAAGGCTCTCATCTGCTTTTGCTAATCAGCCTGGATGTGGTGAGCTGAGATCCAAAGACGTGCAAGCGGCCTCAATCAAGGTTCTAAGGATAGCTGCATATCATAGCCGCATATCAAGGATCTAAATAGCCATTGGAATTAAAATAGTCAGGTAGTTTTATGACCAACCTCATCAATAAGACAACTGATGCTACTGATGCTAAAGATAAGCCCCAGGCCAGTGAAGTACGCCAGATCTTCGATCGAATCGCGCCAGTATATGACCAGCTCAATGATTGGTTGAGTTTGGGACAGCATCGGGTTTGGAAAAAAATGGCAGTAAATTGGGCTCAGCCCCAGCCAGGTGATAAATTCTTGGATCTTTGTTGTGGTAGTGGTGATGTGGCAATGCTCCTGGCTAAGCGGGTTGCACCGGCTGGCAAAGTGATCGGAGTGGATTTTGCCTGCGAGCAGTTGGCGATCGCTGCGGAACGTACCTGCGAACTGCCACCACCAATTGGTAATTGTTTAATCTGGCAAGAAGGGGATGCCCTGGATTTGCCCTTTGCCGATCGCTATTTTGATGGCGCAACGATCGCCTATGGGCTGCGCAATGTGACCAATATAAGTAAATGCCTGGCGGAGTTACAGCGAGTTTTAAAACCGGGGGCGATCGCCGCAATTTTGGATTTCAACCGCACCGAAAATCCGATTGCAGCCAAATTCCAGCAATTTTATTTAGATCATATTGTGGTGCCGATCGCCAAAAATCAGGGCATGGAAGCAGAATATGCCTATATTATGCCCAGTCTGGAGCGTTTCCCGCTGGACAAAGAGCAGGTGCAATTAGGATTGGCGGCTGGATTCACGCAGGCTAAGCACTATGCGATCGCTAATACCTTGATGGGGGTACTGGTGTTAACCAAATAAAACAGATCAAAAACGCATCAGCAAAACAAACGCTGGCAGAACCATTTAAGACTTTGCCAGCGCAAGATTATTGATATTACCTAATGGCTTTGTTGCATGAATCGAAGAAAGGGACAATACTCCTGCCAAGATTCTCCAATTTAGTCTTCAACCAGGTAAGAATCAGGCTTGCATAGCATCATCATACGATTAAGAGCCACGCACTGTAAAAACAGCTCCACCGCTTGATTATCAAAATTTCGTGAGCGTAACTTACCGCCAAAAATAGTCTTCAATCTAAACATAGTAGTCTCTGCCAGTGAGCGCCGATGATAGCCAGTCTCTCGTTTCCACTTGGCACGACCAACCTTACGGATGCGCCGTAAATTTTGGTCACGCGGATGCGGTGGTGCTTTACAATTGCCATGTTGCCAAATTTTGGCATTTTTGCGTGGTGGAATTACTGACTGGGCTTGTCTAGCAGAGATTGCATCATAACAGTCACGATGGTCATACGCACCATCCCCAGATACTTGCTTAATTTCATCCTCAATCTGATTAAGCAGTTCAGGTAGAATTTGGCCATCATGATATTGGTTGCTGGTAACCGCTGCCGCAAGAATTTCACCGCTTGACTCATCTACGCCCAGATGAATTTTACGCCAGGTGCGACGCTTACCTATGCCATGCTGACGCGTTTTCCACTCTCCCTCTCCGTAAACTTTCACGCCGGTGCTATCAACCACCACATGTCTCGCTGCCTGAGTCTTTTGATGGGGTAACTCGATCGCTAATTTGCCCATCCGTCTTGAAACTGTGCTGTGGTCTGGCACCGGTAAGTCTATGTTCATCAGGGTAAATAATGATTCGACCAAACCGGTGACTTGTCTGCCTGCCAATCCATATATGCTCTTGAGCATCGCAATCGTCGCAATCGCTTGGTCACTGTATCTGTTTGATGCGCCTCTGTTGCCGGATCGCTCTGGCTCTAGCCACATCTCTATTGCCTCCTTGCTAATCCAGAAAATTAGACTTCCTCTCTGTTTGAGGCTTTTGTTATACTCTTGCCAGTTGCGGACGCGGTATTGTGGGGGTTTTTTCATGGTAGTTAAAACGTACCATAACCTACCGCTCCGTTTCTTTTATGCAACAACGCCTTACCTAATCTTTAAAGCCTAATACATCTTCAGCCTTAATTTAGTATTCACCCACACTAAAAATGCAGGATTGCGATCGCTTAGGACTAAGTAGTCTATGGCTTGAACCATTACGATCGTGTTCTTGTAGTGAATCAGCGGTGAATAATTGGCCTAGGGCTTAATATTTAGGCACCGATGGATCGATTTGCTCGCTCCAGGCAGCAATGCCACCTTTGACATTAATTCCTTCGATCCCTTCCTCCTTGAGGATTCCCAATGCCTTTGCCGATCGGCCACCCATCTTGCAATGGGCAATCAGTTTATGACCATTTAGCATCGATTTAATTTTGCCAACCCCATCGCCATTTTCAATTTCTGGTAATGGCACCAGGACTGTGCCAGGGATTTTGCCAATTTCCCACTCGTGGGGATTGCGCACATCCACAATCAAGTAATCCTCTGCACCATTGTCAAGAATTTGTTTCAACTCTTGCACAGTCATTTCCGGTAGCTGAGGCTCGGCTGCTTTTGCCGCAGCGGCTTGGGGAATACCGCAGAACTCTTGATAATCAATTAGCTTCTCGATCACTGGGCGCACCGGATTGGGGCGCAGTTTCAGTTCCCTAAAGCTCATATTCAAAGAATCATAGAGCAGTAACCGACCGCTGAGCGTAGTACCCACACCCAAAATAATCTTGACCGTTTCAGTGGCCTGGATCACACCGATCAGACCGGGCAAGATTCCCAATACCCCACCCTCGGCGCAGGAAGGAACCAAACCTGGTGGCGGTGGTTCGGGATAGAGATCGCGGTAGTTGGGGCCACCTTCATAGTTAAATACTGTGGCTTGGCCTTCAAACCGGAAGATCGAGCCATAGACATTTGGCTTGTTCAACAATACACAGGCATCATTGACCAGATAGCGGGTGGGGAAATTATCAGTGCCATCGACGATCACGTCATAGGGCTCCATAATCTCCAGCGCATTTTCGGAGCTAAGCCGGGCATTATAGAGGTCAACCTGACAATGGGGGTTGATCTCATGGATGCGGTGTTTGGCGGATTCGATCTTGAGCTTGCCGATCGTGGATGTGGAATGGATCACTTGACGCTGCATATTAGAAGCATCAACCACATCAAAATCAACGATCCCAATGCGGCCAACACCAGCGGCAGCTAGATAGAGCAGCAAGGGCGAACCCAGGCCACCAGTACCAATACAAAGGACGCTGGCCGCCTTTAGTTTCTTTTGTCCTTCAACGCCAACTTCAGGCAGAATCAAATGCCGCGAATAGCGTTCATACTCTTCCTGGTTGAGTTGAACAGTGGTAAGGTCGGGATTGAGCATAGTGCTTTATGTGCGATAAATTAAAAGACATTGAGCAGTGCATTATGCAACTAAAACTCAACGCTTCTACTTACAGGAGTTAGTTATCTGGGCTTGTGTGAATGGGTATGATGATTCTGGGTTGATTTTGAGTAAATTCAGGCCACGAGGATCATCGGATTAATAGTTTAGCAATAGTTGCCCAACAGGTGAGATTCGTAATTACTGAACATACACCTGAATAAAATGAATAATCAGGGCGATCGATTTGCCCAAATGCATTGCTGTCAAGGGCTGATCACGATCGCAATCGCAACTTAGATAGCTAATAAGACAGTAATTTAGACACCTATTAGATACCTAAAGTATAAAAAGTATAAGTTAAGTAATAAGTCTAATTTACTTAATTCATTGTTACCAGTTTAATCAGGTTGGTTGTTAACCTGGCTAATTAACTAGTTTACTTAATTAACGTGAGTTAGAGAAGTTAGAGATAAGAAAAGGGGGGCAGTCAGCTAAATCATGCAAACCAACAAACAGTACATTAGCGCGACGCTAAAATTTGCGATCGCTGCTAAAATCTCATCAATAATTGATTGAATTTGATTATTGACTAATCTAAATTAAAGCGATTACAACTATAATCTAGTCGCTATTTATCAATTGAATTATTAATTGCCCTAGTCATTGCCTTAATCGGGTGGCCAATTATGCACAAAGTGGTGATTAGCAGGTATTTCTGTTACTTCTGGCATCTGCAATAGTTGCCAACCTAAATCTATCTTGAATATCCTAAGTTATCTAATTATCTAAGTTTATCTAAGTTGAATTGCTAGGCTAAATCGATCGAAGTTGAGGACTTGCATCCTGGCGATCGAAATGCAGATTTAGACTTAAGGCTTAATTTGACTTGAATAATTCAAAAGCTAGTTCTAAGAGATCCTCAATACTAGATTAATTCACTCTAAATGTATTGTGGTATTACGCCCCCCAGGACTAACCCAAACCTACTAGCAGAGTAAGTCATGCAAAGCGAAGAATTTTTGATCCAAACCAGCCTCAACAACGCTAATGATCAGCCAGAGGTAAGCAGTATTGATGCCCAGGTATTAAAACAAAATCTTGCTCATCTGGTTAGTCTGGTTGAGCAAATTGGCCAAAGTGCTGGCAGTAATGGCGATCTGCAACTAGATGAGATCGCGGTCGCGGTTAGAATTACGGCTGAGGGGCAGCTTGTTTTGCTAGGTGATGGTGCAGCTAGTGGCGCTATGACGCTGAAGTTTAAACGCCCTGCACCTGCGCCAACAGGGGCGATCGCTCCCGTATCTGTCCCTGCTGAACCAGTTTCAACGCCAACGGCCACGCCGACCAAACTGCCTTCTGCGGCAGGGGTAGACTATTCTCGCCTCAAGGATTTACTCATGGATGGTAATTGGCAAGAAGCAAACCAAGAAACCTGGAATGTGATGTGTCTGGCTTTGCATAAAAATAAAGGCAGCTATCTCTCACCGGATGATATTAGTCAATTGCCATGCCAGGATCTCCAAACGATCGATCAGCTGTGGCGCGGCTACAGCCAGGGACGGTTTGGGTTCAGTGTCCAAAGCAGTGCCTATAAGAGTTTCCAGGCTAATAAAGGCTAATACTCATAAATCTTCTAAATCTTAAGTATCTTAAGTTCGATCGCCAGAATATCGCCAAATTACCAAGCTAGTCGAGGGCTGCACCATGGATCCAGAAAAGCAAAAGCAGATAATGGGTTACTTCATTGAAGAAGCCCGTGATCACCTGAATACGATCGAACAGGGGTTGCTGAATATTCAGGATATGATGTCTGATCCGGAAGCGATCAACGAGGTGTTTCGGGCTGCCCATTCAATCAAAGGGGGGGCAGCGATGCTGGGGATCGGCAGTGTGCAACGTACTGCCCATAACCTGGAAGATTATTTTAAGGTGCTGCGCGACACCAAAAATATGAATGTGGATCAAGATCTGCAAACCCTATTTCTTAGCGCCTTTGATAAGTTGCAGGATTTATTAGATCAACTCCAGGGCCCCTATGGCCTGAGTCAGGAGGTGGGTGATTCGATTCTGGCGGATGCGGAGCCGATTTTTAAGAAGCTACGCGCTCGGTTGGAAGCAAGGGAAGTTGAACAACCGGTTGCTGCCGCTACTGCCACTATGCCTAAACAAACGATGGCCACAGCGCCAATGGGCAAAAGCTCGGATGAGGCCAGGGCAATGGCGATGTTCTTCCAAACCGATGTGCCAATGAAGTTGCGGGATATGTTGCAACTCTTCAAACAACCCGATCGCCCCACCAGTCGGCAAAATCTGCAAGCAATCTGCGATCAACTCTATAAGGCTGGTGAGCAATTTGAGCTGAAGCAATGGCGAGAGACAGTCCAGGCTGTCAAAGGAGCGGTGAGTAATCAAAATAATTCCTATCGCGCCCTGGCACCGATCGTAATTAAAGAGGTGAAGCAAGCCCAGGAGCTTGTGTTGGCTCAGAAGGCGGATCAAATTAAGGCATCGGAGCAACTGCGGCAATTGCTACCACCAGAGACGGTGGCGGCATCTACCTCGGCGGATGATGATATCAGTAGTATTTTTGGCGCGGTGGTCGAAGAAGATAAGGCGACCCAGAGCTGGAAGGATTTTGGCGATCGCCTCGGTTGGCGTACCCGTGGTTCTTGGATCAGGACTGCGGATGTGGCGTTCGATCGTAATGTAGCTCCAGAAGGCCATTTGCCAGCCCCAGTGTGGTTAGCGGCCTGGGATAAGGCCAAGGATTCTAATGCGGATGAGTTGCGTGGCCAGGTGGAGGCGTTTATGGCGAAGCTGGCGGAATGTGAGATCGGTTAAATTGACCCTGTCTCGAAAAAATGGACACTCCGCAATTGACCTGCTCTCTAGACGGGCAGTAGGTTGGTCGATGGCTGAACATCTGAACATCTGAACATCTGCGTACTCAATTAGGATTAGGATTGACGGCTTTAGCGGCTGCTCTGGGGCAGCGCATACCCTCAGCATATGGTTTGCTCTAGAACAAACCGCTTAAACTAACTGTCCACTTTTGGGGGGCCACTTTGGGGGGAAGGTCAGTGTGTGAATTTCGTCAATAAAGTCTATAGCTTTTATAAAGTGCATTAACTTAAGGCTACATCATATTCACAGATATTTACAGATATTTACACAGGCGTTTCCAGAGAATTTTCAACTTTACTTAAATAATTTAGGTAACGAAAGCATGATTTCAATCTTGTAAGTGCCTTTGAAGTTAGAACAACTTCAACAGATAAAACACCGGACTGATCGCCGCCAGGGGCATCATCACCACCGCCAGCCCCCACAAAAACAAAGCCAAATATTTAGTCTGATTTTTTCTGGATTTATTAATCAGGATTGGCCGCTTTTCTGAGCCAAGCTTGTTATTTCTAGCCATTCTAGACATAGGCATTATTTCCTTTATGGCTCATAATTTGCCATTTATGCGATCGTATCTTGATCATATAGTGATTCAGCAATGAAATCTAAATATCTATCACTGCTAGCGATCGCCCCAACTTGACTCAAATCCGCGATCAACAGCTACCATATATTGATATTGAATACTGAATACTGAATACCGAAATGGCACATAATTGCACATAATTTCACTGATCCACATCATAAGCACTAGTAAGCACTAGCAGGATCAATGCAATTCGATCGTTGCGCCTGTTTGCCCCAAATATTCTCAAATAATCAAATAGTTCACTTTTATTTCTCAATCCTCACCATTGCCACTCTAATTGCCGCTAGACTTCATGGTTCATCTTCGCTTTAAGCCTACTCTTGCCGCGATCGCCTTCGTTAGCGTACTTTTGATCAATAGTGCTGGGCAATTCTTTTCCCCCACTGCCCAAGCCCTTAGCCCCAATCAACTGGGCGCATTTTGCCAACTCAATCCCGACCAAGCAGCCCAAAAGCGCGAGCTATTACAACGGGCGATCGCCAACGGTGACCCCGCCGCAGAGCAGCAATATCAAGCCCTAGTTAAGCAACATGCCCAATATTTAAAGCAATGTCGCAATCAAAATTGGCCACAAACCCAGGCGATCTGGCTCCGGCTCTATCCCTGTGATTTACGCCCAGGTGCGATGGATGCATTGATGGATCGACTGGTAGATCAAGGCTATAACCAGGTGTATGTGGAAGTGTTTTCCGATGGTCAGGTGTTGTTGCCGGTTGCTGATAATCCCACCGTTTGGCCGTCGGTGGTGTGGGGAGAAGGTCAGGAAAACGCCGATTTATTTGCCTTAGCGATCGAAAAGGGTCAAAAACGTGGCTTGAAGGTTTATGCCTGGCTGTTTACCCTCAACTATGGCTATTCCTATTCGCAACGCAGCGATCGCCAGCAGGTCTTAGCTCGCAATCATCAGGGGCAAACCACCCAGGAAATTGGTGAAGCCAATCTTAAAAATATTACCGGTACTACTGCCACCACCGATCAGGCCTTCATTGACCCCTACAACCCGATCGCCAGGTATGACATGCAAGTATTGTTGGCCGAGGTGCTGAAACGGAATCCCGATGGGGTGCTGTTTGACTATGTGCGCTACAAGCAGGGAATTGGCGATAAATCGATCGTCAGTAATGTGCGCGATATGTGGATCTATGGCACTGCTTCGCAACAGGCTTTTTTGCAGCGAGCAAGCAATAATCAAGGCCGCGAATTAATGCGTCGCTTTCTGGACAAAGGCTATATCAGCGTGAATGATGTGGTGACCGTGCAGGGTCAATATCCCAATGAGAAAGAACCACTCTGGCAGGGCAGCAGCCCCAGCAAAGCAGAAAATCCCAGCGCCGCATCGCTCCAACCTGGCCTGCAACGCGAACTATGGCGATTGAGTGTTTCCCATGCGTTCAGTGGTGTGGTGTTCCATTTGCTGGCAGCCACCGAACCAGTTCAAGCGCAGGGTATTCCCGCCGGAGCAGTGTTCTTCCCAGAGGGCAATCGCCCCTTGCGCAGTGGCTTTGATTCTCGCTTGCAACCCTGGCATAGTTTCCCCGCCTCGATCGAATGGCATCCCATGTCCTATGCGGTATGTGGGCGTGCTGATTGCATTGTCGATCAGGTCAAGCGAGTGCTACAACTTGCGCCAAGTAGCACTAAGGTCAGTCCCGTATTAGCTGGCCTGTGGGGGCAAGATTTACCCAATCGCCCTTCTTTGGAAAAACAAATGGTGGCGATCCGTCAGGCCACGCCGCAGGTCAATTCGATCTCACATTTTGCCTTCGCCTGGCAGGAACCAGAGTTAACCAGAGCGCGCAAGGTTTGTGATGCAGATTTTACGATCGCACCATAGGAACCACTCAATACCTAAATCATGGCGATTGCTGAGCTTACTAATGTTTACTGGTGTTTACACTGATGTTTGGCGATCGCCTGTAGCTCAATTCCAACTAGCTATTCCGTCTTTGGTTTGGCCACAAAACTCATTGGTTTAAGATCAAAGTCCACCAGAATCTCACTACCCGACCAGCGTTGACAGGCATAGTTCCCCAGGGCTGAACTTACCACCCACAACACAAAATTATCATTATATTCCGCTTCCCTAATCTCATCGGAATTCAGCTCAAAGGTGGGATTCCGTCCAGCCACACCCCGCACCGAAACATCCTCGCGGATGCCATCTTTACGGCAAGCTAGATCATAGCCGCGCTTACTTTTTTCCACCGATCGCACCGACCAACCATCCCGAATATATTGGCTGGTGATGATTACCAAAGCCGCCCGTTCGATCGCATCATAGTTGCCGGTTTTGATTGGCAATTCATCGGCAAAGTCGGCAAATTCAATCCGCCTAGCAGGGGCAGGAGCAGGAGTTGTTGCTGGCTTTGTTTTAGTTACTTCAATTGGTGTTACTTCGATCGCTTCATCGGGCTGCGTAACTTCCGGTGCGATCGCGGCTATTGGCTCAGGATTTGCAATATTTTCACTTGGTTTATTTTGCTGGGCTAGCTCTGGCGCTGAATCAGTTTGGGAAGCATAGCTGTTAGTAATTGGCCGATCGCTCTTACCTTTGACAGTTTGCTCTGCCGTAGAGGTGCTTTGAGCATCATTGCCATCGGTCAAATAATCAGCTAAATAATCCGATCGATCTTCAATCTGTTCATCCACCGCTTGGGATGGCGTAGCGATATTATCCGCACCAACGGTTAGCTCTTGCTCTAGCCAGGCAAATTCATTGGATTGCTCTTGATCTTCTAACTCATCTGCATCTGATTGCGCTAATGACCAGGGTTCTGGATCGCTCTCATTATCAGTTTCAAGGCCACCGCTGGCAGGCATGGCGATCGCCTCAGTTGGATTTGGCTGATTCTCTAGCTGAGCTGCTGGATCTGATGAATCACCTGAATCTTTTGAATCTGGCACATTCTGATTAATAGCCTTAGCTAACCCCGCATCAGTTAATTGCACTTCTGATTGCACTTCTGATTGCACTTCGGCAGTATCTGGCTCAACCCGATCTGGCTTAGCATCCATTTGGGCAAGCCGATCGCTGAACAAGTCTGTTCCTTGTGCGCTAAATGCATCTCGATCGGTGACATTGGTCTGCGAATCTGAACCTGCGGTTGCTGTAACCTCACCCTGTTCACCTGTTTCACTTTCATCTCCCCAAACCTCCTCTGGTGAAGCGGGGGTATATGCGGTTGCCGTAATCTCTGGCTCGATCTTGTCTACACTGGCAGCTAAGTCAGCTTCGGCATTTGCCTGGGGCACAACGCGAGGCTCTGGTTGGGCAGGGCGATCGTCAACTCTATTAATACCAGTGGTTCTAGAGGTACGTCGATTTTCGTCATTTTCACTGCGATCGCGGTTCGATCGACTCGGTGTACTGGGTGCACTGGGTGTATTGGGCGCATTAGTCACCCTTTGAGCAGGATTGGCCGTAGTTGTAGATTGAGGTGGTTGAGTTGGCCGGGTTGATCGTCTCATTTCTGAATCAGTGGCCTGCTTACTGGAACTCGTTGATGGCGCTGATAAATCCGACTGGGCAGCTTGAGCCTTTTGTTGGGCTTTTTCTTTGGCCGTGATGGCGATCGTTTCCAGCAAATCAGCGGCGCGATCGTAGCGATCGAGGCGGCTTTGCTCCCGATAGAGTTGGGCGGCTTTTTCTAGATCATTGATTGCCTGCCGGTCTTGACCAAGTTCCGGTTGCGAATAGGCCACGGCTCGATAATAGAAAGCATCGGCATAGTCGGGCTTGAGGACGATCGCCTCGGTATAGTCTGCGATCGCTTTGTTTAACTGCTTGAGCACAAAATAACAGCGGCCGCGCCGATAATAGGCCTGGATCTGATCGGGATTAAAATTCAGCGCCTGGGTATAGCTGGCCACTGATTTTTCAAATTCCTTCAGCTTAAACAAGCTATTTGCCAACCCAAAATGCGCTTCTGGATATTCAAAATCAATCTGCAACGCTTCGTTATAGTCAGCCGCCGCCTTTTCTTGCTGCCCTAATTTGGCGTAGGTGAGCCCCCGTTGATAGAAAGCGATTTTAGCCAGCTTGGAGCGAATTGCCGTTGCCGCACTGTAATCAGCGATCGCATTGTCATATTCATTGAGCCCGTAATATAAATTCCCCCTGCCAATGTAAGCGCGAATGTAGTCAGGCTGGGTGGCGATCGCCAAGGCATAATTATCCAGCGCTTCTTCGTTAAAGCCCTGCTGCGCATCTTCTTGAGCCCAGGCATAATAAATATCTACCAGGCGAATCGCTTTACCCTGGCGGGCAGTATTGAGGGAATGGCGATCCCAGGCGCGATCGAGACGGGGTACATATTGCTCCTTGAACACTACGCCGCTGTCGGGCGCATCAAAAAAAGCACCCCGAAACTGAGATTTTTGGCGCAGGTCATCAATCGGCAGGGGGCGATCGTAGTCGGTGCAAGAATCCCAGGCCACCCAGACCCGAAAATTGTTTGGATAAAAGTCAATGTCGTAGGCTTCAGAAAGATCGCGGTAGCGCGGATATTTGAGTCGCAGTTGATATTCCCGATCGGCAGCTACCACCTCCCCGTGGGCAAAATAACCCTCTGGTGCAAACCCCACTCGCTGGAAATAGGCCTTATCCCCCACCTTAATCGATTGCACATTAGAGCAACTCCAGGTAATGATATAACGCTCACCCTGGGCAATATCTTCGATCGCCTCCTTGATATAGAGCCGAATGTCGGGCTCAGTGCGCTCATCACACAGGAATATTCTGGTTACCATCGGGTTTCCTCCACGCTTTGACCTCCGCTGGGAAGTGCAACTTGTGCCGTTGATGCTCTAGATGATTTCGATGTCATTAATGCAAATTCTGGCATATGGGCAATCAATCGCGTCAGTGATTTTAATTCCAGGCCAGTGATGAATTAATCTAAGCTACTTAGTTTGAATTGCTTAATGATTAATTGATATAACCAAGCTTTTAAATTATCTAATTTTAGAACCCCTTTCTGTCCTTTGGATATTTTAATCCGTTGGCGATCGCCACTGACTCAATCATCAATCATAATGCTTTGGAACAGTGCTTAGATCGATATTAGGATCAATATTCAGAATTATGATTCAGAATTAAAATCTCAATTAACTAATCTAACCTAAACAAATTAACCAACCATCGCCAATATGAACTTCAGGATCGGTGCGGCAGTCTGGGCTTACAAGGGCTGGGTCGGGGATTTTTATCCCGCCAAAAGTCCTGCCAGCGAATTTTTAAACCTCTATGGCCAAAGATTTATGGCCGTGGAGGGTAACACCACCTTTTACCATATTCCCGATCCGGCCACGATCGGCAAGTGGAAAGCACAAACGCCAGATGGGTTCAAGTTTTGCCCCAAATTACCACGCCAGATCACCCACAATGGTTTGCTGGCTAATACAATCGAATCGGCGATCGTATTCATTGAGCTAATGCAACAACTGGGCGATCGGTTGGGGGTTATTTTTATTCAATTACCACCAAGCTATAGCCCTGCGGAGCTGAAGGATCTGCAAACATTCTTAACCGCCCTGGTCAGGTTCAATGGTCAAGATCTGCAGGGAGAAGTTAATCGCAGCAGTGTAAAAGATTCGAGCGAATTAGAAGAAATTGAGCATGGCGATCGAACTATTGCCAATTCTCCCCCAACTTCTAAAGCCAACTGCGATCAAAACATAATCAAGCCAATTGACAAGTCGCAGATATCTAAATCGAACCGATCGCCTAAATTACAACTTGCCGTTGAAGTCAGACACCGCGATTGGTATATCTCGCCCCACAGCGATCGCCTGACCGAGCTATTGCAGCATTTAGGCATCGGTCGAGTATTGCTGGATTCGCGGCCAATTTATCAAAATGCCGATGGCCAGAAATTAATGCAACAGGTACAGCAGGAGCGCCGCAAACCCAATTTACCGCTGCAACCAATCATCACCAGTGAATTTACCCTGATCCGCTTCATCAGCCACCCACAACTAGAACATAACCAACCCTTTCTGGCGGAGTGGGTTAATTATGTGGATCAATGGCTGAGCGCCAATAAAGAAGTTTATTTCTTTGTGCATTGCCCGATCGAGGAGCGATCGCCCCACAATGCTGCCCATTTTCAAAAGATGCTAGAAACTGCTCAGGTTCAGATCCCGCCCCTACCCTGGCATGAATTAGTTGCAACTACACCAACCCAGCTTAGTTTGTTTTAAATTATTGAATTACTGTTTGAGACAAATTCAAACTTTAAATACCTACAACTACCTACCACCAGCCAATTGCTGCATTTGTTTAGTATTGACGATCGTCATGGTGTGTTCTTTTTCATTCACTTCAATCCAGCCCTTTTCACGCAGCTTGTCCATCACCTTCACCGATTCATCCTCGCTGACGCTGGAAAGATCAGCCACATCTTGATCGGGCAGGTTACATATTTCTACGCCTGTATCAGTAGCGCTGCCGTAGGTATCGGCAAGACTGACTAGGACTCTGGCGATCCTGACCGCCGGGGCTTCCTGACGCATTTGCGATCGCTGGTTGGCCTTGCGTAGTCGTCGCACCATTAACTGCAACATACGATGATGCAACTGGGAGTCTTTGAACAAAAATTGAATAAAGCGCTGGGCGGGGATGCTCAATAGTCTGACCGGCGTATAGGCCACCACATCGGTCGATCGTGGTGATTCATCTAAGATCGCCATCTCGCCAAAGAAATCCCCCTGACTCAGTACCGCCAAGGTGATCGCATCCTGGCCGCGAATATGGCGCACCTTCACCCAACCAGACACAATAAAATAAACCGCATTCCCCCAGGCATCTTCCATCAAAACTGCCCTACCGGGTGGGTAATCGCGCTCGACCGCCACCGAGAGCAACCATTCCAGGGTCTCGGAGTCCGCCGCATCAAACAGAGGGAATATATCACTGAAGGTATCAGTTTGCATGGAAAAGTCAGGCTAACCTAAAATCTTGCTAAAACACTAAACTACAGAAAAGAGCACATGGCAATGTCTAATATTTTTTTGGTCATTAATTTTTGTCATTAACTTGATCGTCAATTGGATGATTTAATCATCACCAAACCTAGTAGTTAATATTTCTTATTTTAATTAATCACTTATATTAATCACTAAGCATCTGGCTGAATTGATCAAGCGCTAGACATTCAATATTACTATTTACCCCATATTGCCACTTAATCACACTCATATTAATAGCATTCATAGTATGACATTGATTATCGCTGGCGATTCAGAAAGAGGCAAACTGATCAACCATATTTTCATGGCGATCGCCACTAAACCTACTTTGCCATCCCCCAAGCAGTTCAAATCTGGATTATCGCTATACCCTGGATATGGAGAAATACACCTAAATTCAAGGATCGCCACAATCAAGCTGCTAATTGCTAAATCGGTCTCAATATTAATTAGTGATTAGTTAGTGATGGTTTTAGCTATTAGTTAAATAGTTAAAAAGACCGCAAATACAATCTGACACATCATAACCTGGATGGAGTCTAGATCCCTAAACCAAGTGAATTTGCCCAATCAAACTTGCCTAATCAAACTTGCCTAATCAAACTTGCTAACAGTGATAGCAATACCGCCGCGATCGCCCCGATTGTAGTATTAATGCCATTAACTACCTCATTGGTAAGCCAATCCCACTTTGATTGTAAAGTTGCGCCAATCCAACTTTCCGCAGTGGTGGCAATCAGCGCCGCCAGCACACACCAGAGCAATTCAAGCGGCTGGCCAATTAGAGCTATGCCATAGGCGATCGCCGCAATGATCAGCGATGCCAAAACACCAGCTAAAGTACCCTCGAGGCTAACTGCCCCCTCGGTTCCAGCCGGCACCAACGAAAAGTTAGTAATCAAGATGGTGGTTTTGCCATAGGCTTTACCAATTTCACTGGCAGTAGTATCTGCTAACTTGGTGGCAATACTCGCCACATAGGCCAGCAACCAAAGCGGATTGGGTAGCAAAACATAGGCGATCGCACAAACTGCCCCCGTTGCCGCCGAACCCCAGAGATTTTCCGGCCCTCTGGCACCATCGCGTTTTTCCGCAATCCCCTTGGCGGTTTTAATGTCTTTACCCACAAAGGTAACTGCCGAGCCAATGATTAAATAGAGCACCATCAACACATAGCCACGCCACCCCAAGCAACCCCATAAAATAATTCCCAACCCCCAGGCATGAATAATGCCAGCGGTGGTAAGCACTTTTTTGGGTAGTGCTAGCGCGATGCCACCAATCACACTATTTAAGCCGATCGCAATTAGCCACTGGGTCATGCTCATAACCTAGAAACCCAACACAAAATCAGTGCCACGGATCGTGAAAACTCGACTGCTCACTGGCTCAGATACAAGCCGATCGAGCTGGGCCATAAATTCCTGGGCATGATCGGTGTCCAGGTGCTTATTGAGCGCCTTACGGCTCGACACTTCAATGAAAATCAAATATAGATCTTCGGTGTTGTGCTGTTTATAAAAATCATAGCTAAGAATGCCAATATCATCGGCGGCGAGTTCTTTGGTCTTGGTGGCGATCGCCATAAACGCAGCTTCATTCTCTGGCGGCACCTTGGCCATCACCGCCACCACGATCGGCAAGCCACTGAATGCCTGTTTAGTTTTGGTAACAGCCGCTCGATTGTTAATATCCTGATGGTTCAGCTCATATTCCAGTGGGGCTTGGGCGTTGACTATGCCAGGAATTAACGTCAGTATCCCTACACTAAAAATGCTAATCAATCCTTTCAGGCCAGTTTTAAGCAACATAGTTCTGGTGAATAATTGAATAGGGGATTGACGTGTAGATAATTCAGCCAGGCGATCGAAATTTACAGACATAGTTAATGGTCAACCTCAAGAAATTAACTTAATTTGATTTCCACGTAATCGACTCTAAAATCAGGCAATCATGCTCATGCCAATTTAATCCAGTACAAAATCAATGCTCTGCACTCGATAAACCTTAGTGCTTGGTTCCGAATCAACAAAATCGCCAAACCTGGCCAATAATCTAGCCGTATAATCTGCTTCTAGATGCACATCCAAAGATTTACGGCTTTTCCACTGCTCAAAGAAAATAAATGAATTAGGCTCGTTGGGGTCTTCAAACAGGTTATAGCTGATTACGCCTGGTTCTTCTTGGGTGCGGGCGATCGCTTCCTCGGCCAGGGCTAAAAAATCTTCGCGCTTTTCTGGCTTAATTTTGAATCTGGCGGCCAGGATCACCAATAAACCACTAAAGTTAGTCTTTTCAACTTGTTTGATTTTCTGATTTGATTGCGCTTGCGCTATTACTTCGGCATTGGCAATTTTTGCTACATTCAAACCGATCCCAAAACTAGAGGCGATCGCTAGACCTGCTGCCAAAATACGACGACGGCGATCGCAAACCTTACGAATTGGCGAGATAGATTTGTAATTCATAATTCTAGGCATATCTCTTACTTTTTCCTATCCTGTCCTTTCCTTAGAAACCATCTAGCCAATTGCAAAAAATAATAGTTAATCTAATGCGATTAGCGCACTTTATCCCCAAGCATAGAACGCTACACCAAGGCTGTCATGGTAGTAATCGCTCAATCCCTAGAACTGACTATGGATCTTACAAATCAGCGCAAATCACCAAACTGCTTAGCTAGTTGAATTGCACCCAACACTAAATTAAATAGCAATCAGGCTTAAGCATAATTGGGTAACTATAAACACTAGTCCATTAGTCCACGAGCTAGGCTTATAAGCTAGAACTAAGACTAAGCAATCATTGTCCCTTGTCCCAATTAAACCAACCTTAGCTGAAGGAAACTTGATCACAAGCTGAGTTAGCACTAAGCTATAGTCGCATTAAAATTAAGCGATCGCTAAGCTAATTGCCATAGTTAGCGTTAAAGCTAGTATTTTTCAAGTGAGGTATTGTGACAGATTGATATTAATCAGCAATATTTATAATCAGCAATATTTATACGTGATTGTGCTTGGTTGCAGCTATTTTGGATCTAGGCGATCGATCTTGATGTCAAACTTCATGTCAAAGGTTACAGCATGGCAGTCTCAACCCAGGCATTTGTGATTTTATTGGCTTACAATATCGCCAAAAATGGTAAAGTCATTAAAATTGATTTTTGAACTAATATTATTTGGCGGCTATAATTCTAAATATAAACGTACTTATTTTAGCTAGGTAACACAGTTATGAGCCTGAATTTGATCAATCTGGTGGGACGCACCGGTAGAGACCCAGATGTTAAATATTTTGAGTCTGGTTCAGTGAAATGTAGTGTTTCATTGGCAGTCGATCGGCGATCGCGCAATCGAGACGAACCACCGGATTGGTTTGAATTAGAAATGTGGGGTAGAACCGCTGAAGTCGCGGCTAATTATGTCAAAAAGGGCAAGCTAATTGGCATTACTGGCTCACTCAAGCTCGATCGCTGGCAGGATCGCTCCACCGGCGAAGATCGCCAAAAGCCAATTATTCTGGTCAATCGCTTGGAATTACTGGGCTCCCGCCGGGATAATGAGAATAGCGGCGGTGGTTATGATGATGATTTTTAATCTTTATGAGTTTATTTATTAGTTTATTAGTATTTATGCGATCGCCTCAGTGCTAGTTCAATCGAGGTGTTGGGCAAGTAGTAATAGTAATCTGACCGATTGGATCCATTGAATCCATTGAATCCATTGGCTATTGAGGCAAAAGAAGTTTCTTAAAGATGCACTAGCTACTATCTGCTTAGCTATTTAGGTTGAGATCTAAATACTTATCCCGATCGAACCGACGCATAATATATGCAGCCGCGAAGTCGCCATGCTCATGGCTTTCGATCGCATCAGTTAGTTTAAATAGCTGCTCGGCCAGGTCTTTGCCCAATTTCTCAATCACTGCCTGGCGTTCATGTTCTGTCTGCAACATCTCGCGCATCACAATTTGCCACTGACTAGAAAAGACATGGGGTAGTACCACGTGCAAATTTAGTTTTTTAATGGTTTCCCACTCACCGCGATCGAGCCACATGCCACCGCAACCAGCGCAACGCTCTAGATAAAAGGGCTGCTTGAGATCGATGCGAGTGCGAGCCAAATAGCTACCACATTCGGGGCATAGTCCTGCCTTGGCATCATACTCAGAGGGCTGGAATTCCAAATCAAAATCTAAACCCGATAGGGGCTTCTTTGGCTTCTCCTGCTGCGATCGCCAGGTTTCATAGTCATCCGCCGACAACCAATGCCCCTGACAACTTTCACAATGGCTACATTTGAGATCGCCATCTAATTTACTGGCAACTAATTCGGTGTTTTTTTGTTTGGGACAGCGCATAGATTCCGCTTAATTAAATTGCAATCTGGCCTTGCCGCCGCACCAACCAGCCAGAGTTTGACCATTCTATAACAGTCGAGGGTTGGCCGCTGCCTGTAACTATATTTGGATCATAGGTGTCAGGAATCTCGCCCAGCGCTAAAACCGTGGGAAATTGGGCGGCGATCGCAGCGGTTGTATCGATCGGCGCAGCACCACTAAGGTTGGCACTGGTAGTTAGCAAGGGGCCTGTCTGCTGCAAAATGGCGATCGCCACTGGATCAGCCGGAATCCGCATCCCGATCGTGGTCATATTCACATTCAAGCTCCGCCCCAATTCACTGGCGGGCAAAATAATTGTCAGGGCTCCTGGCCAATGCTTTTCTGCTAGCTGGGCAAATTTATCGATCGTCTGGGGCTCTAGGGCAGGATCAATAAAGCTCAAAAAATCAGTTAATTGCGCCGCCATTAAAATCAACGGCTTATGGCTGGGGCGATCCTTAAGTTTATAGATAGAACTAGCCCGATCGCCGATCGCTGCCAGTGCTGGCACAGTATCAGTGGGGAAACTCACCACCTGCCCCGATCTTGCCCCTGTCACCAAAGCTGCCATTGACACTAATGCCATAGGATTTAAGCTTCTATCTAATAATCAGCAATTAATATTAATTAATATCACCTAAGCCGCTTCACTACCCATGTCTCTGACCAGCTTAAGATCGACGACCTTGTCTTCTGGTTGAGTAAGATCGGCGACAATGCCAGGGCCAAAAAACTTAGTGAATTTTTCTTGCTTTTGCTGCCAAGTTTCCCAGCCGATCAATGGTGATTCAAACCGCAACACCAGGGTATAGGCACCATTGCGATCTGCTTGCTCCTGGGTTGCTGCCGCTTCTTCATAAACCCCCAACAAAACCGGGCGTTCTTGATCGGTGGGGCTCAAACCCAGTTTTTCTAGCACCACATCCAGATGGGCTTCAATCCCATAGCGATAGCGGGTCACATCCTTAAGAATTTGCTTTTGGGTATCGGTTGCCGTATCCTGGCGCAGTTGTGCGATCGCTGCCTTCGTTTCCTTAATAAACTGAGCTGGTTTAATTTCAGCGGATTTCAGCGCTAAGCCACCTAAGAGAATGGGAATGCCATAGAAAAACCCAATTAGATTTAAAGTAGAATTACCACTGACATAGGCAGCAAAGCCAATTACTGTGATGATCGTGCCCAAGACCAAGGCTAGCGAAGCCAGTGAAAATTTGCCAAGCATAATAAATTAAGTTAAGTAAACCCAGTCTAGACTAAAATAAGTGCCAAATTTCGACTGTTACGCCGTTATGCTAAACCGCGATCGTATTTTTTTAGCTACAATCTAGCAAGGAATAATACGAGAGTAGGATCACAAATCTAATTAGCACATATTTAAGACCGCACTTAACATATCAGCATATTGGCATTCCAACTTAATTAAGTTTGGCTAAGATTGGTGCAGAAACTGCCCTGAATCTGCAGTAAAAACTCCAACCAGAGCGCAACCAAATCAGGCATGCTAACGTTCAACGCAAAACAGGGCAAAATAAATGCTAACTATAATAGACAAACCGGGCTAGTTTATGCTTTATAACACCATTGCCACCGGTTCGTTAGCCAAAGTTGGCATTAGTTGTTTTACTGGTTGATTATTGTTGATGCTTTAGGTTAATCAGTTCTATCAAGTCGATCAAGATATTGATTGCCCTAATTGAACTGGTAAGGTGCACAGCCATTATGTCGATCGCATAAATCGCATAATTAGTCGGCAATTAACGATCGATTAATATTTACCGGTTCATGCATGACGTAAGCTATCAATCAAACTAGATGGCAAATATATGGTAGATAGAATTGAACTAGACATGATCTAGACATAGGAGCCAGACGCATTGGTTAGACTTGAGATCATGGGATCATGTAGCTTGATTACACCCAATCCTAAATTGATGAATTAGTTGTTTAATTCTTTGAATTTAGATATGTAGGTATATTGCAGGTATATTGATCGACAGATCTATAGCACCTTAGCCAAAACAAAACCAAGTCGATCGCTGCTATATTTGAGTGGTCGCTACAATAACAATGAAGTTTAATTAGTTAAGCTTAAATTAGTTAAACTAAACCTTGTCACTTTCACAATTTAAGCTATAGCCCTGAGCTTAAATAAACTATGCGCCAAGCCCTTAAGTTGAATTCACTGTTAATTGAATCTCTTTTTTAAGGTACGGCTCAAATTCAATCAAAACAGTCCAAACCGAAGTTACTAAGCTAGAGGAATCCGGCATGAGCAAAGCCATTACCACTTACTCAGACTCAGATGTTATAACTCCTGGCGATGACAAAGTTGAACAAGCCGCAGCCGCAAAGATCAATGATCTAGTTCATGATGATGGAGATAATATTCTTCACGTTGCTAAGGAGGATGATAATTCCGTGAGTACTGATAATGGCGATAAGGCTGCCCAGGCAGAAGCAGATGCGATCAGCGATGAGCAAGCAGCAACTCAAGCCAAAGCAGCTAAAAAAACTACCCGCAAACGGGCTACCCAAACCAAGAAGAAGCATTATACCGAAGACTCAATTCGCCTCTATTTGCAGGAAATTGGTCGGATTCGCCTCCTCAGAGCCGACGAAGAAATTGAACTAGCCCGTAAGATCGCTGATTTGTTGGAATTAGAGCAACAGCGCGAAGAATTAGCCAATGAGATGGGTTTAGATGATCCCGAAGAGGTCAGCGATTCCGATTGGGCGGTGAAGGTAGATATGCCGCTGCCCCGCTTCCGTCGCCGTTTGTATGAGGGTCGCCGCGCCAAGGATAAAATGGTGCAATCGAACCTGCGACTGGTAGTTTCGATCGCCAAGAAATATATGAATCGGGGTCTGTCATTCCAGGACTTAATTCAAGAGGGCAGCCTGGGCTTGATTCGTGCCGCTGAAAAGTTTGATCATGAAAAGGGCTACAAGTTCTCTACCTATGCTACCTGGTGGATCAGGCAGGCGATCACCCGCGCGATCGCTGACCAATCCCGCACGATCCGATTGCCAGTTCACCTCTATGAGACAATCTCGCGGATCAAAAAAACCACCAAGCTGCTATCGCAGGAAATGGGTCGCAAACCTACCGAAGAAGAAATTGCTACCCGCATGGAAATGACGATCGAGAAGTTGCGGTTCATTGCCAAGTCGGCGCAATTGCCAATTTCGTTGGAAACGCCGATCGGCAAGGAAGAAGATTCTCGTCTGGGTGATTTCATTGAATCCGATGGTGAAACCCCCGATGATCAGGTGGCCAAAAATTTGCTGCGTGAAGATCTTGAGAATGTATTGGGTACGCTCAGTCCCCGTGAACGAGATGTGCTGAAGCTGCGCTATGGCCTAGATGATGGCCGGATGAAGACCCTTGAAGAGATCGGCCAGATTTTTAACGTCACCCGCGAGCGGATTCGCCAGATTGAGGCTAAGGCTTTGCGTAAGCTGCGCCATCCTAATCGTAATAGTGTCTTAAAAGAATATATTCGATAGCGATTAGTTAGATAGATGACCAATATGTCTGACTATGAAATGCCCGTTGCCAAATTACTGGACTATGAACTCGACAATGAAAACGAAACCAGTAGTCTAGATTGGCCTGACTACGTTGATTTATTTCAATTAACCCTTGATCATGGTTCCGAGCTAATCAGAATGGCAACCGATCGGGAGCTTCAGGATGGCTGGGCTCCGATTCATGCCTGGCGATCGTTGGGGCAACTTGGTGCTGTTGAGGCGGTTGAGCCATTGTTGAACCTAGACGCAGATCACTTTGACTTTGAATATTGGGATTGGTATAGCGAAGAAATCCCTCAAGTAGTTGCTTTGATCGGGCCATCAGCAATTCCTAAAATCGGCAATGTGCTAGCAAATCCAACATCTGAGTGGAAATGGATCTCAGCAATAGACTGTGTAAAACATATTTATCAAAAACATCCCCAAACCCGCAGTGATTTAATTGGCATATTGCAACCATGCTTGGCAAACTTTGCGCAAAACACACCGGATTTCAATGGATTTTTAATTTCTGGTTTATGTGACCTAAAGGCAGTTGAGGCGGCTGAAACCATAGAACAAGCGTTTGCGGCGAAGGCGGTTGATTTAAGTATTGCGGGCGATTGGCTGGAGGTGCAAGTTGAACTGGGTTTAAAGAAAAGATCAGAAGTACCAATGCGTGGCTTTAGTGCCACAGAGGCGTTTGAGCTATCCAAAGAAGCGATCGCAATACGCAGGTTTGTTGAGCGCACAATGAATCGATCGCAACCCAAGGGTTTTGGCAGCAAAAATCAAGCGAGCCAGAAAAAAGTTAAGCAAACTAAGAAGGACAAGAAAAAGAAGAAATGAGTTTAATCCAACTCTAATGCCTTGCCTTGTCAGCCTGGAATGGCATGGCTATTGAACCAATAAATAATAATGCGGCTATGCGATCGACAGGAGAGAACAGAGAGTATGTTTATTTTTTGGTGGTGGTGGCTGGTTGTTAGCTGCGGCATTACGATCGCCTTTAGCCTGGGCATGGTACTTGCACCAGAACTATTGCATCAATTTTTTAATCAAGTGTTGTTTGCTTCCTCACAGTTGCCAACTGATTTTGACACCGCTGCAAATGACTATATTTTCCTCGTCTATGGGATTTTGGGCGCAGTTATGATCGGCGGCTGGATGATACCAATAATATTTATTCTGGTGGGTGCATTTCGGCATAAACAGAGATGGTCATGGTTGGCGATCGCCAGTTCAATTGGAATCTGGTTTGCGATCGATTCAGCCATATCGGTTATGTCTGGCTTTTGGCAAAATGCTGTCTTTAATGTGGTGTTTTTGCTGATGTTTATGATCCCACTGGTGGCTACCTATGGTGATTTCAACTCAGGCGAGCATAAAAATGCAAAAGGGCTGGAACAGGAAGCTTAATCCAGATCTCAGCCCATATTGATTTACTTGTTGATCTGTTGCTCGGTTAATTATTTGATCTACATTAGAGCGGAGGCAATCGCTGGATCGCCAATCACTACAACTCATCAGCATGTTGGCGATACCAATCGATCGTATTGCGCAAGCCTGTTTTAAAATCAACTTGCGCGGTAAACCCAAATGCCTGCTTAGCCTTCTGGGTATCGAGGCAGCGACGGGGTTGACCATTGGGCTTGTCGGTTTGCCAGACAATCTCGCCTTCAAATTCCATCAGCTCACAAATCAGCGTGACCAGGTCTTTGATTGAAATCTCAGAGCCAGTGCCCAGGTTAATTGGCTCCGGTTCTTCATATTTGGCCGCACCCATCACAATCCCCCGTGCCGCATCATCGGAATACAAAAACTCACGGGTTGGCGTGCCATCACCCCAAACTGGCAATTGGCGATCGCCCCGTTGTTGAGCCTCATAAACTTTGCGAATCAGGGCTGGGATCACATGGGAGCTACGCGGATCGAAATTGTCCTCAGGGCCATATAAATTCACCGGCAGCAGGTAAACACCCTTAAACCCATATTGCTGGCGATAGGATTGCAATTGCACCAACAAAGCCTTTTTAGCGATGCCATAGGGCGCATTGGTAACCTCTGGGTAGCCATCCCAGATATTTTCTTCCTTAAATGGCACCGGGGTTAAATTTGGATAGGCGCAAATTGTACCGACACAGACAAACTTTTCCACCCCTGCTTCATAGGCAGCATGAATTAACTGCGCGCCCATCATCAGGTTGTCATAGAAAAGCTCCGCTGGTTTTTCGCGGTTCAAGCCAATTCCACCCACATGGGCAGCCAAATGAATCACAATGTCTTGATCTTTGGCAGCTTGTTGGCAATTTGCCATCGTGCGCAGATCTAGATCACGCGATCGCGGTACTGAAATTAAGTCCTTGCTGGCTCCAGATTCAATCAGATTAGCGATCACTCGCTTACCTAAAAAGCCAGCGCCACCAGTAACCAGAATGCGTTTATTAGCCAAAGATGTAGTCATAATTATTAATTAACCCTAATTAACCCCAACTACTACCGATCGTGGCCTCGCGCAGAGTCGCCACATCCTTACTGGTGTTGCCATTGGCCGTGGGTAAACCCAACGCTTGCATATCTGCATCAACCATAATGCAAGCCAGATCACGGAAGGTGACCTTAGGTTCCCAACCCAGTTGTTGCTTGGCTTTGGTGGGATCGCCCAACAGCAGCTCTACTTCAGCGGGGCGGAAATAGCGCGGATCGATTTCCACATAATCCTGCCAGTTGAGGCCAACATACTCAAACCCGACTTCCAAAAACTCTCGCACTGAATGGGTTTCGCCGGTGGCCACCACATAATCATCTGGCTTTTCCTGCTGCAACATCAGCCACATTGCCTCAACATAGTCCTTGGCATAGCCCCAATCGCGCTTGGCATCCAGATTACCCAAATAAAGTTTCTTTTGCTTGCCGGCCACAATCCGGGCGATCGCCCTGGTGATTTTGCGGGTCACAAAAGTTTCACCCCGGCGCGGACTTTCATGGTTGAACAAAATCCCATTACAGGCAAACAGATCATAGGACTCGCGGTAGTTAACCGTTTGCCAATGGGCATAGACCTTAGCACAGGCATAGGGGCTGCGGGGATAGAAAGGTGTGGTTTCCGTTTGCGGAACTGCTTGCACCAGGCCAAACATTTCCGATGAGCCAGCCTGGTAATACCTCACTTCCTGGCCAGTGCGCTGCTGGAAATCGCGCAGGGCTTCGAGCAATCGCAACGTGCCCATACCCACCGTATCCACCGTGAACTCAGGTGCATCAAAACTCACCCGCACATGGGATTGTGCGCCCAGGTTGTAGATCTCATCTGGTTCCACCTGTTCAATGATCTTGCGCAGGGTCGTACCGTCGGTGAGATCGCCATAGTGCAAAAATAGCTTAGTGTCGCTTAGATGAGGATCTTGATAGATATGATTGATCCGATCGGTATTAAAGGTTGATGTACGTCTGATGATGCCATGTACTTCGTAGCCCTTTTCTAGCAGCAGCTCCGAAAGATATGACCCATCTTGTCCGGTAACACCCGTAAGCAATGCCTTTTTCTGTGCGCTCATATTTAGATTACTTGTTGTGTTCTTGATCAGATAACGGTTTTGTCTTTTGGCAGTCACCTGTGGCCGTAAATTTTGGTAGCATCACCGGCCGCAAGTAAAGTAACTGGTTGAAGCTTGAGTTGGATTTTTTAGATCAATATTCGTCAATATTCGGTGCAATCAAAGTTAATGCTAGGCCAACAACGCTAATTTTAGTAATGATGCAATTAGTCGGGTTCGTCAGTGATCGGGCTCAGTCTTTAACTTAGACTCAATCTTTAACTTAGATGTTAATACGATCGCCATGTTGCTGCGATTGCGACAAGATTGATTCTGCTTGACTCTTTGTACCTGAGCATATTTTAGCTATTCAATAGTTATTCAATTTTGCAAATTACCAGCTTAAGTTGATTTTGATCACTAGTTTCACTAACTTTTAGTAGATCCAATAGTAGATCCAACAGGTTCGATTGCTATGGCAAAATCGATCCAGGTTGTCGATCCGATATCCGATGATCTACTCAGGAGTCCTTGCCTACATCAACAACCTCAAACTCAACTCAACCAGTTGTAAATTAAGGTGATGACCTGGATTTAAATGGCTAACAGATTTAATTAGTGACATGATTGCCACAAAAAGAGCATAGTCTGGTGACAGTTGGCACAAGTCCGCAGTTATTGATTTTTGCGATCGAGATAGCTCCTGCTCAGTAATGCCAATCAAATTTACTGAACAACCTAATCTAGATGTTATAGCAAAAACCAGTCAAATTCCAGGGAAAAATTAGAGCCGACAGTAAGCTAATAGTGATAAATCCAGTATAAATGCTTAGAGCTTACCCACTGATAGCACTATAGCTGGCGATCGCTGATGCTAAGTTTGCCAAGTTTGCCAAGTTCAATCTTCAATAACTCAGCTTTACCAAACTAGCTAGCCCAGGCCAGTAGTAAGACGAGTCCAATATCCTTCATAAACTTGCAGAACTTCATCGGGCAATTTAACCAGGCGATCGCTCTTGGCCAAAATTTCGGCACTGGGCAACCAGGCTGGGATATCCTTTAATTCTTCCTTGATCTTGGGCAGAGCCGCTTTATTAGCAGTGCCATAGCTACTCTCTTCGCTCATCCGCGCCGCGATCTCCGGTTGCATAATAAAATCAATCCAGGCATAGGCAGCCTCTGGGTCGGGTGCAGTTTTCGGGATTACCACCGCATCAGTCCAGATCGAAGTGCCGCTAGCAGGCAAGATATATTTAATATCAGGGTTTTGGCGCACCGCATTCAAGCCATCACCGGAATAGGCCATGCTGATTAAATAATCACCAGCCATCAATGGCTCTGCCCAGGCATAGGTATCAAACTTAGAAACCGCTGGCTTGAGGTCTTGCAATCGCTCAAAGGCAGCCTGCAGCTCATCTCCATTATCTGAGTTATAGGAATAATTCAGCGTGTGTAGCGCCATTCCCATCACTTCACGGGGATCATTCAGCAATGTCAATCGCAGTCTGTCAATGTGCTCCCACATAAACTGCCAGTCTTCTGGCTCTGAGCCAATTTCTTCGATAATCGCAGCGCTGTTGTAGGCTAAGCCCGTTGTCCCTAAGCTCACGGGTAAGCTATAGGCGCTACCTGGATCATAGGAAGGGTCTAAGAATGCCTGATCCAGGTTTTCAAGGTTGCTTAACTTGTCTTTATCCAGCTCGGTGAGCAGATCAAGATCGATCATCTGGGTCACCATATAGTCACTGGGATAAATAATCCCATATTGAGCACTGTCCCCAGAAGCTTGCAATCGCGCCAGCATTACCTCATTGGAATCAAACGATTCACCCTTGACAGCGATCCCAGTTTCTTTGGTAAATTCCCGAAACAAATCTGGATCGGTGACATAATTAGCCCAGCCATAGAGATAGAGGGTGCGATCGCTCGAATTATTAACAGGTTCACTAGTTGGTGAAACGTTCGGATTATTAGGATTCGGATTATTCGTCCCAGGATCGTTAGGTGGCCCTGCACTAAACAAACCGCAGGAAGAAACAGTAGTCCCTGTTGCAAAGGCAGAAGCTGCATAGATCGAGTTTTTCAGGAATCTACGTCTAGAGGATCTCATAGGCGAGTGGTAGGGGTAGCTAGAAATTCAAGCACTCAAACAATGATTAGGCCGGGAAAAAAATACTAAAAATACTAAAAATACTCAAAGATACTAAAGATACAAAGATTTTCATCGCACCATTAACGCGGGCAGTTAATCCAGTTGATGGGGGTAAGCTACTATTTTAATTTTTCAATTTAATTCTTTAATTTAAAACACCTAATATTTACCTGCTCAGGGATGCCAGTTATGTCAGGTATGCATCGGTTCGCAGCCTACCACAATTAATATAATCAAGGATTGGCTGGCGATCAATGTCACAAGTCTATATCATCCGACGTTTCTAGGGCTAGTCGGCCAGACTAATTCAATCTAATTCGACCTAATTCGACCTAATTCGACCTAATTCGATCGCCGCATCACCAGACAATCGGCGGATGACCAATAGGCATAAACTTGGCTATCAAAATCAGCACTGGCAAAATCGGCACCATTATGATCATTACCCAAGTTATTACCCAAGTTACTGATCTTCCAATTGCCCGTCTGGATATTGAATTCAGGGGCACCGATCCCTTGCTGGGGCGATCGCGTCACGGTGATTTGTTTGGGCGACTTGTCTTTACCCAGATCAAGATCAATGAAATATTGGGAGCGATCGCCAAAATAGAGCATATTATTCAGCGTCCCGGTATAGCAATTGGGATATTGCGTTGAAGTTTCGAGTGGCTCCGTGCTGAGTCGAACTTTTTCCGGCCTGACACTAACTACCACTTGTTCAGCAGCAGAGCGATCGCCCCACCAATCTACTGGTTTGGCAGCAATTATTTTCAAGCCCTCGGCACTGGCCAGGATTAAATTCTGATCGTCTTCGCTCTCCACCTCACATTGAAATAAATTAGTATCACCAATAAATTCAGCCACAAATTCAGTGCGCGGTTGATTATAAATCTGGCTGGGAGTACCCACCTGCTCAATTTGACCTTTGTTGACTACGGCGATCCGACTGGAAATGCTCAGCGCCTCTTCTTGATCGTGGGTGACCATAATAAAAGTAGTGCCCAAATTGGCTTGCAAATTGGACAGTTCCACCTGCATTTGCTTACGCAGCTTCACATCCAACGCGCTCAGGGGTTCATCGAGCAAAATTACCGTAGGTTGATTAATCAAGGCTCTGGCCAGGGCAATCCGTTGCTGTTGACCGCCGGATAACTGATGGGGGCGGCGATCGCCCATTTGGTCTAGTTGCACCAACGCCAGCGCCTGGTTAACTTTGGCCTGGATCGTGGCGCGATCGACACCGCGCACCCGCAACCCAAATGCCACATTCTCCCAGATCGACATATGGCCAAACAGGGCATAGTTTTGAAACACCGTATTCACCGATCGGCGATGGGCAGGCACATAGGTCATCGGTTGACCTTCAATTAAAATTTCGCCAGCGGAGGGCTCTTCAAACCCAGCGATCAACCGCAACAGGGTGGTTTTACCACAGCCAGAAGGCCCCAAAATACTAAAAAACTCGCCTTTGCGCACTTGCAAGTCCACCCCTTGCACGGCCGTAAACGAGCCAAAAATTTTAAATACCTTGCGCAATTCCACATCGATCGTGGCATCCGGTGGGATCGCTGAGGTATCTTTTGCCGAGCCAGAAGCTAAATCAGATTGAGCAGGGGTTGGTTGAACCATAGTGATCGCTTGGTGAAAGGCTGGATTGATAACTAGACTGAATCGTTAGAGCGGGGCTAATGCTCAAGTCAGGATGTGAAGTGAGTATGTGATTACTTTATCGCTGACTTTACCAAATTTTGCAAGTTAGATTAGATCAGATTAGCTTGTACACCTTAACTGCTTGTATTAACGCTTAGGGGGCTTGGGGGCTTAGAGGCATTCAGCATTTATCGGCCAAATCTACTACAACTAGATCACCCAACTTGAATTTCAGGGCATAGTTATATTAGGGACTTATTAATAGACTTAAATTTAATAGGCTTAATTTAATGGACTTATTGCCGCAATCCGCAAATAGGATCAGAAAATGGCAGCCGATCGCAGCCAAAATCCTGATTCTCGATTGCTAAAAATTGGTGCAAGCTTGGGCTTTGGCAAAAGTTCTGATCAAAAACACAATCTGTGACTAAGCTCATAGCAAGAATTTAAATCAGAATCTAGACTGGGGTAGCTAGAACTTGATGCCAGGTTCTAGCAATATTTAAGCCTATTCTCAGCAAATTGAACCGATACAAGCCTAAACTAGTTAAATTGGTTCGGGAAGCATTGGCTAAATTAGCACTTTCGCTTATGATGCGCCCAACTGTTGTAACTGTTGTAAGGGAGCCTGGGTTTGCACTAATAATTTGCACTAATAAATAATTAAATAATAAACATAGCGATGGGAACGGCAATTTGACTGTTTAAGCCCCAGTCAAAGTTCATCGTCACTAGATTTAGATCACATCGATCGTAATTACATTTAAAGTAGGGGATCTCATGCAATCATTGGTAGCACTCAAATCAGTCTGGAGAATGTTGAGGGACAATGAACTGGACTCATGTGAGGCTGCCCTGGATCTTCTGGTTGATAAGCACGGCATGTTGCGGATTGAGTTGCTAGATGCAGAGCTAAACTATCGTTTTTTCCGTGAGTTTGGCGATCGCAGCGCACTGCCCCCGGTGATCCCGCTCCTGCTATGGCGCAGTTGTTTCTATCTGGCCTGTCCCCACGAGTTGCCCGAAGCATGGGTCAAAAAAATTGGCGATCGCACCCTCACTGAAGTTAAGGCGATCGAAATATCCCAAGACAGCTATAAAAGCTGGTTTCGCCGCCAGAATATCCCTGACCCAACCAAAATTGACTCCACGCCAATGGTCAATCCCCTCACGGGCGAGACCGAACAGGCCGACATTTGTGAAATCACCGAGCTATATCTATCGCAGGCAGTCAACCAAACCCGACGCATCAATGCTTTGATTTCGGTAGCGCTGCAAAACCGCGCCAGTGATATTCACTTGGAACCAACCCCAAAGGGATTGCGGGTGCGTTATCGGATTGATGGCATCCTGCGCGATATCAAGGTGATGGCGCTGGATATCAGCCGCAAAATCATCGTGGCGCTCAAAGTAATGTGCGACATGGATATTGCCGAAAGCCGCCGCCCCCAGGATGGTCGGATCGGCCGGGAATATACCTCCGATGAAATTAACAGCTCCCTCGATATGCGGGTAAGTACGTTGCCCTGCGTGGGGGGTGAAAAGGCGGTGATTAGATTATTGCCACGCGAAAACCCCTTCACCGATCAACTCGATTGTCTCGGCTTTTCTGCCAAATCCCTCGACAGCTATCGCAATTGGCTAGGACAACCCCAGGGTTTGATTATTATGACTGGGCCGACTGGGTCTGGCAAAACCAGTACGCTCTACACCAGTTTGCAATTGCTGGCCACTGAGCATGTAAATGTGGTGACGGTGGAAGATCCGGTGGAATATGTATTACCGAATATCACCCAAACTCAGGTGAATGAACCAGCCGGAATGACATTTGCAGCGGGTTTACGATCGATTCTGCGTCAAGACCCTGACATCGTGATGGTGGGGGAGGTGCGCGATCCAGAGACAGCGGAAACAGTAGTACGGGCAGCCCTAACTGGTCACCTGGTACTTTCAACCATGCACACAAATGATGCCGCTAGTGCGATCCCGCGCTTGAAAGATCTTGGCCCCGATCCTGGCCTGATCAGTGATGCCCTGCTGGGGATTGTGGCACAAAGGCTAGTGCGTAAGGTGTGTCCCCACTGCGCCGAGCCTTATGAGCCTACGATCAGAGAATTAAAATTACTGGGGCTAGAATCAAGTCGGGTTCCTCTGGACAACTGGCAAAAGGGTCGCGGTTGCGATCGTTGTTTTCGCAGTGGTTTCCTGGGGCGCGAGGCGGTGGTAGAAATCATTGATGTGGATGACACGATGCGGGAGCTGATCTATGAAGGGACACTCACCCAGATGAAGCGTTATCTGAGTAGCATTGATTTCCCCTCGTTCCGGAAAGCGGCGATCACCAAGCTGATCAATGGCGTAACCACCACCGAAGAAGTATTACGGGTGCTACCGCGTAGTGCTCTGGTGCGTAAGTCTAGTTCGGCGAAGGCGGTTAAACGAGCAGCTTTGATCAAGGCGGTTAACGCCAGTTCCTAAATTGTTTGGCTGAAATTTGCTGATTCAACCTTGACTGGGAAATGTCATTGCAGCGGATCGGCTCAGGATAGGATTGAGCAGACCGGCTCGATCGAGGATTTTAGGATTCAGGCAAGAGGTTTAATCGCTGATTTGCTAAACTGGCGGTGCTTGGTTATTTAACCCCTGATCGTTAGACTCAACTAATCAGCAACGGTAAAGTAATAGCGATCGATTAGGGTAACCAGGCTAACTCCGCTTTATGGATGTGATGCCAGAATTACAGCGATCTATGTCTGAATCAAGATCTGAATCAAGCGCAGATTAAAGGCTAAGCCAATGACAACTAACTCCCCCATTGAGAGCAAACCGCTTAACATTGTTGCCATTATCCTTACATTCAACTCCCAGGAGGCGATCGCCCAGGTAATTGAATCATGCCAGGGATTAGTTTCCCGTGTTTTTGTGGTTGATTCATTTAGCACCGACAACACGATCGAGATTGTTGAATCCCTTGGCTGTGAACTGGTTCAACATAAATTTGCAAACTATTCCCAGCAACGCAACTGGGCTCAGGCCAATGCGAACCTGGAGCCGGATGATTGGGTGTTGCACCTTGATAGTGATGAGATGCTCTCGCCGGAATTGGCCAAGGCGATCGTTCAGGTTAAAGCCACTTACCATGCCACCAATCAGGATGTGGAAGGATATTTGATGCAGCGGCTTTCCTATTTTTTGGGACAGCCGATCAAATATGGCCACATTAACCCTAGCTGGCATTTGCGCCTGTATCGAGCCGATCGGGGTTTTTGTGAGGAGCGACTCTATGATCAACATTTTGTGGTGCCCGGTAAAACTCAAAAACTGGAGGGTTTACTGCTGGATTTGCAGCTAACCACAATCGAGCGGTGGACGGCAGCCCACAATCGCTGGTCGAGTGCGGAGGCGATCGAGCAAATTAAGCAATGGCAAGGCCAGGTTGAGCAAGATGGCGATCGGGTCTTGTCGGGTAAGCTGCTCAGCACCGATTGGCGGATGCAAAAGCGCTGGGTGAAGAACAATGTCTGGAAGCGGGTGCCGTTATTCTGGCGCAGTTTTATTTTCTTTTTCTATAGCTATTTTCTGCGCCTGGGTTTCCTCGATGGCAAGGCTGGCCTGGTTTACCATGTGCTGCAAGCTTTTTGGTTCAAGTTTTTGATTGATGCCAAAATCCTAGAAATTCAGCTCAATCAACAAGAGCAAGCAGGGGATCAGCAAGTTGGCGATCGCCCTGTGAAATCAGTCTGATCAGAATATCTGACACAATACCCCTACTACCTCAACCCTAGCGATGCCAATAGTTTAACCAATGGGGACTAGAAATAACCAGGCTGAGATTGGGTAAAATTAGGCTAAGTGGGCTTTCTAGGATCACTCAATAATTTAAAGCTTGGTACTAAGCAATGCGATCGCCCTAGCTAACAAGAAGTTGGGATAGGGGAATTATTAGCTAAACTGAACTACTGGCGGAAGCGAAAAGATACGGTTGGGACAAAAACTGTTATAGCCATGCCTAAGCTGAAAATCTAAATGCGATCGCTGGGCTAGAAAGCCAGTAACGCCATATAAAATCTAATTGGGTAGGGATAACAAAAATTGCGTATTTATTTTTAAGCATTACTTGAGGTTGGCATATGCTTAGTAAACATCAGAATATAATTGCGATCGAATCGATCGCCCAGGTTAACCCATCTACAAATGTGGGTAATCTCACCAAGCCATTACAGAATTCACCAGGGGTCATTTTTTTACTGCTATTAATTGGCACCGCGGCAGGAAGCAGCGTCTATAACCACCTGAAGCTGCGCAAGCTCCAACGCAAACTGAAAATTGAAAAACTTAAGACCCATGACCTGGGCAAAAAACTAAAAATTGCGATCAACACCATTTCTGATTTTGAGCGGAATCCTGACCTGATTCATTCCCGCGAATTTAACCTGGATTACCTGGGCATGCGGATGGATGAGGAAGTTTTCCGCAATGTGGTTATGGCGCAAATCAAGCAACATCTGCGCCGGAGTGTGACCGCCGCCCTATTGCCGCCGCCGATCGAATCAAAGGAAAAAAATGGCGTGCGCCAGGTGGATGTAACCTTTGCGGTAAATTATACGCTGGGTCAGGAAGATACCACCATCCCCAGGGTGTTGTTCAGAATTCAGGTTAAGCTAGCGAAAATTCCGCATCAGTCTACGAATAAGACAATCAAAGACCTGGAAGAAGCGCTAGCAAACTTTGTGATCGCCACCGATGAGAATCGCAACTGGCAACCCACGATCCAGGGTCGAATCGCCAACATTAGCTGGGATCAAAAGGCCAAACCCACCCCTTTGCTGGTGCTTGAGCAAACCAACGAGGGCTCGAATGTGATCTTCCGTCCTCGCCGCCTGGTGCCCTCGAACCGCAAGGCCACTTCAGTTTAGCGGCTCTATTAAATCAAACCACTACTTAGACTAATTAGGTGACCGATGTATCACTATTTTTGCTGTTGGTTTTAGCTTCGATCGCCTCCAGTCTGCTGCGTAGCTTCTGGTTATCTTTTTTCAACTGCTCCAACTCATCGCGTAACTCCTTCAGGCCAGCATCCTTACCGATCGCTTTTTGTACCTTCTGGATTGCTTCCTCGGCACGACGCTTAACCCGAGCATCGGGCGATTGATCGGCAATCTCACGCAGAACCCGAATCGCGGCTGGGCTATCAATTTGCGCCAGTGCCCCCACTACGGCCACCTGGGTCAAGAAAAATGACTCCTTGGCGATTATTTGCAACCGATTTAATATTTGGGTGGTTTTGGGCTTGGTTTGGGACTTGCCCATTGCCCCTAGGGCCCGAATTGCACTCAATCGCAATGGTTGCGGTACATCTGGGGCGGTATATTGACTCACCAAGGCCAGCGCTTGATCGGAGTCTTTAAGCTTGGCCAGGCCAGCGATCGCCCCCGATCGTACCACTTCATTCCAGCCAGCTTTTTCCTTGAGGGTGATTTGCAACAGCTTAATAATTTTATCGGGCTTAGTATTATTAGTATCAGGGGATAGGGCTGCCGCGATCGTCCCCAGGCAACTGGCCGCCGTTGCCTCAACCCGATAGCTGGGATCACCTTTTTTCAAGAAGGGCTTGATTAAATCCAGCACTTCAGGGGTTTTTGTCTTAGCCAGGGCATTGATCACGGCGCGCCGTACCTTGGCATTCTCATCGGCTAGACCTTTTGCCAATGCTGCTGTGGCCTGTTCCAGATTGATTTTTGCCAGCGCTGCCGCCACTTCCACACGTACCCCCCAGAAAGGATCGCTAATCAGGGCTTGCTCTAGGGCATTGACCGCTTCCAAACTGCCTTTTTTGGCGATCGCCTCCGCTGCCTGAATCCTGGCTAGTGGATCGGGGTTATAGTTTAATCCGGCCTTGAGTTCCGCCAGGTTATATTCCAAGCTAACGGTTTTAAGATAGTTATTCTGGTGGTCAAAGCTAATGAAACCAGGCTTGCGATCGAGCGGGAAATAGAACGATTGCTCCTTCTCAAATATCCGCACTGTAAAGGTTTTTAGCTCGACTGCTAGATTTGGATTTGCTTCTGTGCTTACGGCCTTGCTAGCAGCCTTAGTTTTCTTGCCCTTTGATCTGGTGGTCTTAGTTGCTTTATCCTTATGCGTTTCGGGGATCATGCCAAAGGCGATCGGCAATTTTAGATCAAACAACTCATCCTGGGTCTGGTTCACAGTCACTTTTGCCAGTTTATTCTGATCATCCCAGCTATAGCTAAGCTTATATTCGGGATGACCGCCCCGGAATACATATTGATCAAACAGAGCCAGACAGTTCTTGCCTGTGGCCATTTCGATCGCCCGGAGTAAATCTATTGTCTCGACGGTCTTGTGGGCATTGGTTTGCACAAAGGTATGGATTGCGCGCCAGAACAATTCTTCACCCAATTCAGTGCGCAGCATATGATAGACCGCACCGGCTTTTTCATAGAGATGGCGATCGTATAATTCAATCGCTTCACGGTAAATATGGGTGACGATCGGGCGGCGATAGCGCTCCGCATCCTCGGCAAAGTAGCTGCGGGCTTCACCCAGGCGATAATAGGCGGCCTCATCCGCGCCATATTCTTTCTCTGTCCACATCACCTCGGAATAGGTGGCGGCTCCCTCTTTGATCCAGGCATGGGACCAGTGCTTAATTACTACCAGATCGCCAAACCATTGATGGGCTAGTTCATGAACTACCAGGCTTTCGGCACGACTATCATCGATCGCGGCGCGCTCATCAATTATGCAGCGATCGGTTAGCAGCGTGGTGGAAGTATTTTCCATGCCACCAAAAATAAAATCCGCCACACAGACCTGGGCATATTTGGGAAAGGCATATTCATAGCCATATTTTTCGCTGAGGAACTCCAGCATTTGCGGCGTTTTGCCCATCGTGCGCAGGGCATCTTCTTTACTCACCGACTTATCAACATAGTAAGTGACTTGCTTACCGCGCCATTCGTCCTTGATTTCCAGAAAATCACCCACCGCCAGGGTCATTAAATAGGTGGGATGTACTTGCTTTTGATGCCAGTGATAGGTTTTAGTTTTGCCTTTGGCTTTATTAGCTTTGTTAGCTTCTGTATTGACTAACTCACCATTGGAGATCGCAAACAGGTTTTCTGGCACCTTGACTTTGATTTCCGAGGTGGAAAGCTGGCCAGGATAGTCAAAGCAGGGAAACCAGAACCGCGAGTCTTCATCTTCGCCCTGAGTCCATACCTGGGTGGGTTTGTTGGGTTCATGCTCGGTGGGCAGAATAAAATAAATACCCCGTTGCGGCTGGATCACGGCATAGTCGATCGCCAGGGTAATTGGCTTTCCGGCGCTGGTTGGTTCGGTTAATTTAACCGTCAAAAACTCACCATCATAGTCATAGGTTTGGGCTTGCTTGCCGATCGCTACTTTTTTGATCTGCAAACCCACCGCATCCAGAGTAAGAGTGCTTACACCATTGCGAATGGGATTGAGCCGAATTTGGCAAGTGCCAGAGATCGATCGATTGGGGATGTCTAGCTCCAAGTCCAGGGCAATATGCTCCACCTGGCCAGGGCGATCGGGGTTGTAATGTGGCTTTGCCCCTGGCAGTTGAAATGATTTATGTTTTTTCTTTTTTGCTTGATCGGTATCTAGGCCGATCGCTTCACCGACCGTGCCCAAAACTTGATCATCTAATTTATCTGCCAAATGCGCCTTGCCCATATTTACCAACTATTAATCTAACTATTGAATCTAATTGTTAACCTTTTATTAACCTTAAATCCCTAAACTTAATTCTCAAACCAGGTATTACTCATCCCCTGTCAACCTAGTTTATCCCGATCTTAACTGGCAAAATGTCGCCAATGGATAGGATTAAGCGATCGAGATTAGTTAGCGGGTAACTAGTTTGATCACCACTTTTTTAACTGCCTTAAATGCCTGGGGGAAACGGGTTTCTAGATTAAACACCTGCCTATTCAGCCACTTTTCTTGGTCTTTGGGGCAGTTAACTTGAAAAGCACCAATTTGCTTGAGCTTAAGCTGGCGATCGCGGGTTTGGAATTGCAAAAAGCCAGTCGAGCTGGGGATTAAATGCGCTGTCATCGAGCTACGCGAAAACTGCGGTTGAGCCGTTTGTAAGCTGCCGTGAATGGTTTTTGAGTTCCAGAACAACACATCGCCCTTACGCAACGCAGGGGCGTGGCATTCCAGTTTATATTTATCGATCACATTAATCACCAATTGCTTATAGCGCTCATGGCTGAAGGCAATGTCAAAATCACCACCATTTTTAGCCATATCGATTTTGTGGCTACCAGGATAGACATAAAAACGCCCTGCCCCCGGTTGAATATCTTCCAGGGCGATCCAGGCGGCGGTTAGTCGGCCAATCTCACTGGCATCGAGGTAATAGGAGTCCTGATGCGCCCAGGTGGCCGGATTCCCTTCAAAATACATACTCTGCACAATGATGCCCAGTTCCCCCAGAATCATTTGCGCCGCATCGTACATATGCTGGTGGGTAATCACATCCAGGCTGGCTTGCTTAAACTCAGCCAGGGCCGGATCGCCCAAGTCTTGCACATTCAAGATCGAATTGAGCAGATAGCCATTGTCGCTAAAGCGATTTTTCTCAGCATCACCGGATGAGGTTTGCCGATATAAATGTCCCTGATAGGGCTTGGCTTGTTGCTTATAGGCGGCGATCGCCCGATCGCATACCTCGTCTGGCATGATCCCCCGTAACACCACATAGCCATGCTGATCATAATAATCACGAATTGCCGCCGGATCTTGCGCTTGCTGCAATTGCTGTAATTCCAAGTAGGGATCGGTGGCATCATCAACCCGAATCGGGATCTGGATCTGCTTGCCGTCAGGGGCTTCGATCGGGAAGGTGTTTTCTTCGGTTGCGTTTCCTAACATATTTTGCTTGACCTTACTTGAGCATGTTGATCGTGAATCGTGATCTTCTACAACTTAACTTATACGCCATTTAACTTGTACGCCATTTAAATATATGGCTGATGCGATTGAATCTAAGGGTTATAGCTGTTTTGGGGTAAAGACTCTATCAATATTTAGGTAGTGGTATTTAGGTAGTGATATGGAAGTGGGGATTAGATTCCTGGTCGATTGGGTTTTAGCTATTCCAAATATCATAGCTAAGCATTTCTAATTCTGGCAGAACTAATCAAATATTGAGCAAAAGGTAGTTGTTAGTTGAGTTACAAACAGTATGGTTATGGCGGCCATAAATCGCTAGCGATCGAATTAAAACCCACCTAATCTGCAAATTACCAACCAAGCCTATAGAATAAGCCAAGATTTCCAGTAGCGATCGATATTGTCTACTTTTTTAAGATCGTTTTTAAGATCGTTGTGCAAGCTCGCTGATTAGAACTAATAATTTAGAACTAATAATTTAGAACTAATAATACAGTCGCTAACTTAGCAGTAATTCAATAATTAGATTCGGTATGGTGAGATGACAAATCAATATGATGTAATTAGCCTTAGTTGGTCAGGTTGAGATTGAGATCGAGATTGAGTATGTGGTCATAGACATTGGGCTTGATCACCCGATCAAGATCCGCTGACATAAGTTTGGCATATACTTGGCTAGCTGCACCGACTATGCTCAGAGCTATTTACTCTCATTATGCTTGTATTGCATTTGCATCACATTCGCATTGCACTGAAGTAATTCTTGCTCAATCCTTGTAAAACCTGAACTAAAATCAATCAAGCTTAAATTTTAAAATTGACCTATGGAAAGCTTTGCCAGCAATGGATCTGCCTATTTAGAAGAAGGGATCGAGAAATTCTTACTGGTACTCACAGTTTCCATGAGCGTGGCCACGGCTTCGCGGATGTTTGAGTGGCTTCGCCAAATTCCCTATACCTTGTTATTGGTGATTGTGGGATTGGTGCTGGCACTGCTTGATGTCAGGTTGGTGACCATGTTTCCTGGCCTCACCCTGGTGGTATTTTTGCCACCATTGTTATTTGAGGCGGCCTGGAACTTGCAATGGCGTGAAATCCGCCGCGATATTGTGCCGATTTGTTTCTATGCGATCGCTGGGGTGGTGATCTCGATCGTGGGGATCAGCTTTGCGTTGCATTATTTGATCGGCATGAGTTGGGCGATCGCCCTGTTGGTGGGAGCCAGCCTCTCGGCCACTGATCCAGTTTCGGTGATTGCTTTATTTAAGGACATCGGCGCCGAAAAACGCCTCTCGACACTGATGGAAGGCGAGAGCTTGTTTAATGATGGCGTGGCCGTGGTTGCCTTTGGTTCGCTGCTGGGATTGTCACTGGGGGTCACAGAACTAACCGTGCCGACAGCGATCGCGCAGTTTTTAGTATTTGCGGGCATTGGCATTGCCGTAGGGTTGCTGATTGGCTTTAGTATCTCTTATCTGACCCAGCGGTTTGACCTACCCCTGGTGGAACAATCGCTGACCCTGCTCACAGCCTATGGTGCTTATTTAATTACTGAGAATCTGGGCGGTTCTGGTGTAATCGGTGTGGTTACCGCCGGCGTAGTATTGGGTAATTATGGCTCCAGGGTGGGGATGAAACCGCGCACGCGCCAGATTGTGACCGAGTTCTGGCATTTCCTGGCCTTTTTTGTCAATTCGATCGTGTTTTTGTTGATTGGCGATCAAATTCATGTCGATCGGCTGATGTCCTATACTCCTTCGATCTTGGTGGCGATCGGTGCGGTGTTGGTAACCAGAGCAATCGCCATCTATGGGCTGGGCTATCTGAGCAATTTGCTGGTGCAATCGGAAATCCGCTGGCGCGATATGACGGTGCTGTGGTGGGGTGGGCTGCGTGGTTCGGTTTCGATCGCCCTGGCGTTGAGTGTGCCGATTTTGATTGTGGGCCGCGATGAGGTAATTAATATTGTGTTTGGGATCGTTTTGTTTACCCTGCTATTTCAGGGCTTGACCACTAAAGCGCTGGTGGAAAAATTGGGCTTGATCAGTGGCCAGATTTTTCGCAAAAAATATACGATCGCCCTGGTGCAACGGATTGCCCTCAATCGTATTCTCAGATTTTTACACACTGAGCGCCGCGAGCTAGAAATAGATGGCGATCTCTATGATCAACAATTGGCGATCGTGCGTAGTCAGCTAAACCAGGTGAAGGGGCAAATTAATGATCTGCAAGAAAAATATCCCCAATTAATCAATGCAGAGGTTTTAAATATTGAAAAACTCAAGCTGCAAGAGGAAATGCTGGCGATCGAAGCCGATGCCTATGCGGAGTTTGCCCAAACCGGCTTGATTGAGGAAATGCCCGATTCGATTTTGCAAGAAGCTTGTTTGGCGGCAGATTTTGAGCAGGAGCAGCAATCCTGGCAGAAGCGCGGGGCGATCGAACCTGATCCCAATAATCCTGATGTTAATAATTTCAAGGCTCAGCCCAATGGCGATCGTAATCTTGATTCAGATCAATCGGACTCAAAGGAGCAGCTTGAGGTAAAGTGATGCCTTAAATTCTCAATAGGAATGCGTTCGATAAATCTGTAAGAAGATATGATTAGCGGATATAAAGTTTCGGAAATCGTCTAAAAAATCGGGTGCGACCTTAGCGATTGCTATTTTTGATCGAACCATCAAATTATTATTAATAATTTCAACTCCCATTGATTAGGAAAATGATTTTCCCATACGGTGCCGATGATTGAAGATTAATCAGGCAGAGAGAGCAGCGATCGCCCCACAGCATAGATCAACAAATCAACTGCTTTTAGCTCGATAGACCCGATAATCAACCTGCGGAAAAATATTATCCATATATTCCACCTTCTCTAGCCACCCGGAATCGATCTGGCTGGCCGTAATTGATTCATAGAGCTTATTAAACCGCAATAAATGGGACTTGGTGCGACGCTCCGCATAGGGAACCATTGACCCTGAACTCATAATAAACGCCCAGTCCGAAGATTGCGCCAAGAGTAATTCCCTGGCCGCTTGGTTCAAGGCTCGTTCTTGCAATTCATCGGCACTTTCGCGCCGCGCTAGCTCAATCATCCGCTCACCGGCCTTATGCAAATGGGGATAAATCCAGGTGTTGGTGTGGTTGAGCCAATATTCATGGAACCCCTTGTAGCCCCAGCTCGATTGGGCTGGACGGGCTACCTGCTGCTGAGGATGAGCCTGCAAATAGTCAGACAGGTGAGTCATTTCAAAGGCATTCTGATCGTAGTAGGCCTTGCGCATCAAATAGTCAATAAACCAGGGGCCTTCATACCACCAATGACCAAATAACTCCGCATCATAGGGAGAAACCACGATCGGCTCGCGCCCCATAGTCTCACATAGATGATCGATTTGATGCTGGCGATTGAACATGAAATTACCCGCATGTTCGGCGGTTTTTTCCCTCGCCCAATAGGGATCGTAATATTCTTTAGCGCCCAGGTCTGCGCCCCTGGTAGTAATTCTGTGATACTTAATGCCAGTGTTTTTACGCTGACCATTGGGCATCACATAGGGTTTGATATATTCATATTCTGCTTCCCACCCCAAATCCTTATAGAACTCGCGGTAGGTGGGATCGCCAGGGTAACCCAACTCAGACGACCAGACCTGTTGGGAGGATTCATGATCGCGGCCAAATACAGCCACCCCGGGCTCTGTAAAAATCGGCGCATAGGTACCATAACGGGGGCGAGGTTGGGCATACAACACACCATGACCATCGATCAGAAAGTAACGAATCCCAGCATCGGCAACTAGTTCTTCTAAGCCATTGTAGTAAGCACATTCAGGAATCCACATCCCATTCGGCGATCGGCCAAATTCCTGCTCATAATGTTCGGCAGCCACCTTAATTTGTGCCCACACTGTCTCTGGATTGATTTTTAACAGTGGAAAGTAGCCGTGGGTAGCACCGCAGGTGATGATATCAAGATTATTGCTATCCAGAAATTTTTTCAGTGCCCCAATCAGATCGCCATGGTAGGATTCCCAGATCGATCGCACCTCGGCAAATTCTTTAACGTAATATTCCGCCAGGTAGCGCACATGGTCATTAAAGTGATTGCGCTCAACTTCCCGCTCCGCCAGCTTTTGCAACTGTGCCAAATGTTGATCGTAGCGCTCTTGAAGCAGGGGATCACGCAGCATCGACAGTAGCGGCGGCGTGATGCTCATGGTTAATTTAAAATCAACCCCATCTGCATGCAATCCTTCAAATACTTTGAGCAGGGGAATATAAGTTTCAGTGATCGCCTCATAGAGCCATTCTTCTTCTAAAACATAATCACTTTCGGGGTGGCGTACAAAGGGGAGGTGGGCATGAAGAACAAGGGCTAGATATCCACTGGTCATAAAATTTATCAATCCTAGGGACTGTCCGATTAACCTCTTGGCGATCGGCATTTGGTTAAGGTTGCGATCGAGGCAAAATAGGCTCTATTACATTAACTAATTAACTACATTAGGCAATTGTAATTTATTAAGGTGGCATGTTCGGCGATTATTGCAGACACATTACAGAAATTGCGATCTGTCCTTTAAACATGCCGATCTAGCAATGTTTTAAATTACTCAATTCGTAGCATTAATACCCCTAATTAGATTGTTTCAAATGCCACTAGTCCCTAGCCACCAGCCAAAAAGAACGATCGCCCAGCCCATACCAGTTGAGCAAAGAGCGATCGTAATGATTATTGATTAATTGATTAACTTAAATTGATGGGATGAATATTGCTCCAACAGGCTAAAACTAACTATGTCTGATGCGATTGAGCGATCGTGATCCCGCTACAAACATGGCCGAAAATACTAGACATTCATCCAGCCACCATCAACCACCATATCGGTTGCGGTCATATAGGAAGAATCATCACTAGCCAGGAAAGTAGCCGCCTTAGCGATCTCTTCCACCTTGCCAGCACGCCCCAATGGAGCCGAGTTAACCACGGTATTAATAAAGCCTTCAAAGGCACCATCGGGCAAGTCCAGCTTTTTCTCAAAGTTAGTTCTCACAATCCCAGGGCTGAGAGAATTAACCCGAATATTTTTAGAACCAAGTTCGGCGGCAAAGCTCCGGGCAAACGATCGCACTGCGGCTTTTGCAGCAAAATAGAGGCTACCCATTGCCATTCCCTTGGCATTGACAGCTGAAGCATTGAGAATGATGCTAGCGCCACTGTTCAAAAGACCCACCAGCTTTTGCACCGTAAAGAATACGCCCTTAACATTGATATCAAATTCGTTGTCATAGGATGCTTCGTTTGCTGCTTCGAGGGGGGTAAAATAGCCAACCCCAGCATTGGCAAAGATAATATCTAGGGAACCAAAGTGCTCTTTAACCTGATTTGCTAGCTGATCGAGATCCGCAAGCGATCGCACATCTGCCTTTACGGGGATCGCCTTTTCACCCAATTGCTGTGCGGCTTCTTTGAGGGTGTCTTCCTTACGCCCGGTAATAATTACTCTGGCTCCCTCGGCGATGAAGTATTTTGCAGTTTCAAAGCCAATACCGCTAGTGCCACCAGTAATTACCGCAGTTTTGTTAGCTAGCTTGTTCATAGTTCCTGTCTCCTGTTTTTTCGTATGTGACTGTTTGAATGCTTGAATTATGGAAGTTATGGTTATTGTGGATTACTTAAACCGATCGGTCAATATTTTGGCAAAAAAAATATTCTACTTTTCGATCAGTGTGATCGCTGCATTGACTGTGCTTTCCAGCATGGTTTTATCATCAAGAATACGTCCGATTAATACCATGCCTTGAGTAGTAGATATAAATAATCGAGCCAGGTCACGGGCATCCACTTTTGTGCTTATTTCACCAGCCTTTTGGGCGCGGCTAATTGTGTCACAGAAATTATCTTCCAGACGTTTTAAATAGCCTCGTAAAACCTTGGCGATTGCTTCATCTTCGATACAAAAATCAGCAATATTCGTGCCGATCATGCACCCTCGGCTACCTGGCTGGCTATTCATCTCCTGCTGAGCCTTTAGAGCTTGCTTAAGATTAGCGAGCGGTGAGCCAGAGGCAGACAAAATTTCGCAAAGTGGTTTAACAATTATTTGGACATAATGTTCCAGCGCCTTAAGGAAAAGCGATCGCTTGTTGCCAAAGGTGTCATACAAGCTTTTCTTGCCAATCCCCATTTGTTTGAGCAATTCCGACAAGCTAGCGGCTTCGTAGCCACGTGCCCAGAACACTTCCATTGCCTTGGTTAAGGCTTTTTCGGTGTCAAATTGCTTAGCCGGTCCGCGTGTCATGTCTTTTCGTGTTTAACCATAAAAGAAGAGTAACACAACCTAAACCGATCGGTCAATGTTTTGAAGTTTAAACTTTGTCTCCAACATGAAAAGATTGAAATCATTGTCAAAAGGCTATTTAGCAGTTTTCAAATCAACGCTAAACCTGCTAACTACCTAAAGAACTAGATTCAGGCGATCGCTTCTAGCACACAGAAATCCTGATAGATCGAATTACCAATCCCATTTAGTCTTTGTTGTAGCTTATCGAGGAACTCATGCAACCCAGATTGGAAAATTTCATCGATCAACACAAACTCCAGCTCCGATCGCAACTGCCCCACCTGGCGCTCCACTGAGTTGCTCCAGTTACCCATCGGCGTGCCGGTGATTTTATGCAGCGATCGCTCCATCTGCAATAACGAAAAATAGATCGAGCGGGGAAATTCAGGATCGAGCAACAAAAACTTAGCCACCCCAGGAGGCGTAATCCGATGTGCTTTTTTGCGATACATTTCATAGGCACTGGCAGACTTAAGCAGCGCCATCCATTGGATCTCATCGATCGTGCTGCCCACAGCTTCAGGTGAAGGCAGCAGAATAAAATATTTCACATCCAGAATGCGCGAGGTTTTGTCTGCCCGCTCAATTAATCTGCCCATCTGGCCAAAATGCCAGCCTTCATTATGAGCCATCGTTGCATTCATCAAGCCCTGAAACAGATGGCTGTAGAGCTTGACCTGATTAAAAAAATCTTGGATTTGGGCTTGAGATTGATCGGGCGGCGCATCTTTAACAAACAAATAGAACTCATTGATTTGCTCCCACATTTCCGAAGAAATAATCTCGCGTACCGATCGGGCATTTTGCCTGGCCGCCTGCAGGCAGGTAATAATCGAATTATGATATTCACGATCGAAGGTCAGAAAGTGAATTACATTCCGAGCCGTAGCATCACCATAGCGCTCTTGAAAAGTCGGCAGATCGCCAGTGATCGCCACGAGTGGGTCCCACTGCTGCACTATATTGGTGGGCATATCAAGCATTAATTTTAAATTTACATCCACAAACCGAGCCACATTCTCAGCCCGTTCGATGTAGCGATTTAGCCAATAGATTGAGTCGGCAACACGACTTAGCATAGTGATTAAAGTTATTAAATATTGAATACAGAATATTGAGTGCAAATGCAAAAAAAATAATAGCGGTAAATCATGCTCAGCGCTGATTCAACCGCTACAAAGTATAAATACTTAACCAGTCTTTTCTCCTAACATTAGTTCTTTGTGGAGGAGAACAATATCTGAATCTGATCATCCAGTCATCCAGTCATCCAGTCATCCAGTCATCCAGTCATCCAGTGATCAAGTTTTAATCCCCCCCACAAGCTTTATAGCTTGAACTTGCCTGAGTTGGCTCTTAGCTGAGCTTGGCAAATTTGGATAACTCCTAACTAACTCCTAACTTGTTATGATTGGCGATCGCTTGCCCCCCATTGTTTCATGAGCGATCGCTTTTGACTGAGTTTTGATTGAAGTTTTGATTGAAGTTTTGCTCGAACCAATGTTTAGTAAGTAATTTGGCGATCAAGTTTCTTCCATAACTTGAACTTGAAAGTCAGCGATCGAACCCATAATCTCCCCTTGGCAATGGTTGTCAGGTGAATAAGTAACCCGATCGCCATTGCTGCTAATTTTCAAGTATGAATCCTGCTGTCCTGGTTTTTTGAGAATAAGGCATTGTTCTGGCTTAAACCCGATGTTTGCACGACTGCATACTTCCAGATTCCCCTGTACTGGTGCATCTAGCAATCGACAGTAACCAATATTCCTACCATTCGATTCGTAGTAATTACATAATGAGCATTTTTTAGTTAATCTTTTCATGTCAAGTAAGATAATATTCAGTTTTTATGGACACTGATATTATCTCATTCTTGATTAAGTAATCTAATTATTTTGTTATGACTCGTAACTTTTTGTTCCATTAGTTGAAGACTGAATGAGGGCGATCGCCGATTAGTTATAGGCAAATCAATGTCAGCTAATAAGTACAATCACCAGTGATCCCAGGAGTAATTATACCCATATCAAAACATTGATGAGATTCTTCCATATAGATGCGGCAAGATAGATAAACCAACTATTTACAACTAAACTAATCAGTTAAAGTTGATATGTTGGATTGGCTAAGAACCAGATCGTTCAACTTATAAACAACCTGATAACAGCAGTTCTAAACATTTAATAACATCCAGCTAGAAAATAGGAACTAACCCTAAAGTCTTTAGCGAAAGATACTTACGTCTTTACCACGATCCCCATAATCTATGGCCAGCATAGATGTAATTTATAGGCTAAAATGCTCAAGCTCTGGTCTGGACAGATGGCTTCAGGCGATCATTTTGTTACTAATTATTTTTAATTAGTCAATACCCAGGTATCCTTACTACCACCACCCTGGGAGGAGTTGACCACCAGCGAGCCACGCTTCAGCGCCACCCGCGTCAAACCGCCGGGATTTACATAGATATCCTCGCCGTAGAGGATGTAGGGACGTAAGTCCACATGGCAACCCTCTATTTGATTTTCGATCAAAGTGGGCACCCGTGATAAACACAAAGTTGGCTGAGCAATGTACTTGCGGGGATTGCTTCTGATTCGATCGGCAAACTCAGAGCGTTCTGCCGCCGTAGACTGAGTACCGATCAACATGCCATAACCACCGGACTCATCTGCGGACTTAACCACCAGTTTGTCTAAGTTTTCCAACACATGGGATTGATGTTCTTTTTCCCAGCATAAATAGGTGGGCACATTGTTTAAAATCGGCTCTTCATCTAAGTAATACTTAATCATTTGCGGTACATAGGCATAGATCACCTTATCATCGGCTACACCAGTACCCAGGGCATTAGCGATCGCCACTCTTCCTTCCTTATACACTTCATAGAGGCCAGGAATGCCTAATAACGAATCAGCTCGAAACACCTGCGGATCGATAAAAATATCATCAATGCGGCGATAGATTACATCAACCCGTTGTAATCCTTTGGTGGTGCGCATTTTTAAATAGCCATCATGCACCACCAGATCGCCTCCTTCCACCAATTCTGTACCCATTTGCTGAGCCAGAAAAGAATGCTCAAAGTACGCAGAATTATAGATTCCTGGGGTTAGCACTACCACCACTGGATCAGGTAATCCTGGTGGGGCGAGGTTGAGCAGGGTTTCCAGCAATCGCCCTGGATATTTTTCTACCTGCCGAATATTCAAAGTTTGGAACACTTGGGGAAAGGTGCTTTTCATGATCCGGCGATTTTCCAGCACATAGGACACCCCCGATGGGCAGCGCAGATTATCTTCCAGCACATACCAGGAACCATCCCGATCGCGCACCAGGTCAGTGCCCGTAATATGACACCAGATATCTTGAGGTGGTTTGATCTGCTCACAGGGTTTGAGATAACCAGTGGCGGATTCAATTAACTCCTGTGGAATCAGGCCATCTTTAATAATTTTGCGATCGCCATAGATATCACATAAAAAAGAATTCAAAGCATAAATGCGCTGTTTCAAACCGCGTTCCAGTGTGCTCCATTCCTGCGCTGAAATCACCCTGGGCACAATATCAAAAGGCAAGATCCGCTCTGTCCCCTGACCATCGCTATAAACACTAAAGGTGACCCCCAGCTTAAACAGGGCATTGCGAGCTTCCTGCGATCGCAGGCCTAATTCATCCGCCGACATTTGGCAGATCCGCTCAATTAGCTGCGCTGCTTCCTGCCTGGGATTGCCCTTACTTTCATAAAGCTCATCATAAAAATCGCCCGGATCATAGCTGTCAAAATGCATTTTGCTTATACCTGATGCCTTTTATCGATATTATTAGCCTTAATTCACATTGCCGCTTTTAGGCAAAAAAAATGTAGCGATCGCTACTTCTAGCTGAGGTTATCCAGATATGTAGCCAACGGACTGAGTCTGGAACTAGCCAGAGGCTGGAATCCCCAACCATGATTAATTTTGTTTGCATATTTAAGATATTCAAGATCGATTGCGATCGCCCGATCGCTTTACATCAGCGCGATTTAGTTAATAATATTCGATCGCACATCAAGCTAAGCCCTGGTTTATATTTTAAGTCGGTATTTTTCAGGCAGGGCAAATTATCGTTAAGTTACATTGAGACTAAATACCTATTAGCGGTAAATCACCTTACGATATGTGTCATAAGAATTGACTTATATTGATAGATCAACGTTAAAAGGTTATATAAACTCTATGCTAAGCCACCTAATTCTTGCCACTGCCCCCGTTACGCCAGTCTGGTCGATCAATGTAGCCCTGATTATGATTACCTGCAATCTCTTCGTCATTTCGATCGGGCGCTATGCGATTAAAAATCGTGGTGTTGGCCCAGCTTTGCCAGTTGAAGTACCAGGCATGTTTGAAGGGTTTGGATTGCCAGAACTACTAGCCACAGCTAGTTTTGGGCATTTACTCGGCGCAGGTATGATCCTTGGCCTCAGTCAAGCGGGATTGCTTTAGTTAGTTAAGCTGCAATTCCAAAATTAAAATATCTGCTTTGGCGATCGCCACCTGCTCTATTGCGCTCTCATGCTAAACATGCACCTGCGCCAGAATTGCACTGAGGCGATCGTAGTCATCTTTTAGCAAAATACTCAGATAGCGCCCCGCTTGCACCAGCCAATCGCGGTCTAGGCCCCGACAACGATATACTTGCCGCAAAACCGCTGCCACTAATTCATCTACGGGCACGCCGCCTAATTGGGTTATTGTGCGCAGAAAATACAACTCATCGGTGAAGACATCCACCTCGTTCGCACTACAGGCATAGACAGCCTGGTGAATTTGCGGCGGTTGGGCGGGCAAATGTTGAAATATAGTTGCCGATCGGCTTTGTTTTACATCAATCGCATTAGCGTCATTTCTAAACCCGACCAGGGCTACTCTGATCTCGGTTTTAAGCATGGCGAAAATTTGGGGTTGTTGTTCCCGCAGCTCATCGATCGACATGCCCAGCGCCCTGGCTCGATGCACCGAATCGATCGGCAATGTGGTGCCATGACACACCACACCATAAATTGTTCGTTGGCTCTCTGTGTCGCCGGTTTTTAGCCAACTGCCAAACGCGGGCATAGTCGGAAACCTCAGATCCTCTGGTTCCAAGCATTGCGCCACATACATGTTGGTCGAGGTTTCGATCACTTCGGCGATGTGGTTGGGTTGGCGATCGCGCGATTCATATTGGGGCAGAGGTAGGCGCATGATTCCTCGATCTAGTGTTTCTTAATCACTCTCACAAAGCTCTACAGATACTTATACATTTCTAGATGGGCGATCCCCGCTTCATAAAATTCCTCGCCCTGGGGTTCAAAACCAAGTTGCAGATACATCTTAGCCACATATGCTTGAGCGTGGATCTTGACCTGCTTAATGCCCCGATCGCTGATTACCTCGATCGCTGCTTGCATTAGTTTACTGCCAATTCCTTTACGACGATATGTGGTTAATACGGCAAGGCGCTCGATCTTGGCGATTTGTGATTCCGGTTCATGCTCAGACTCATGCTCAAAGTTAAGACTTAAATACCTGATTCTGGTGGTTGCAGCAGGCTGCCCTGCATAGAAAGCCAGAAGTTGGGTTGCCGTTGCATCTTCGCCATCAAAGTCTAGTTCCGTGGCAACGCCTTGCTCCAGGTGGAAAACCTGACGGCGGATCTGTTCAATGATGGCGCGATCGCTTTGCCAGTTTGATACTACGATCTGGATATTATCCACATTTTACATGTCTAATTTTTTAGTAACTGCCTACTACAAATTTCAGCATTCATTGCTAGGGGAAAGTATCTTGCCAGTTATCGATTCAATTATGCTTGACCCCATAGCGATCGCCCTGCTTTGCTAAATATCCACTGGCCTGATTGAGATTAGCCATCACATCACTAGAATTGTTAAACCAGATTTCCTGCTGTGACATGGGGATCGGGATGCCCGCTTGTTCCAGCGCAATTTTAACCCGACGGCGATACTCCCGCGCCACATCCCACTGCTTCAGCGGTTGGGTTTTGATCCAAAGGCGAATTAGTAAGCATTTCTCCTTGAAGTCATCCACACCCAGGATATTTGGCTGCTCATAGATATATGTACCCCAGTGATCATCATTGGCAAGCTCTAGTGCCACCTGCTCAACCACAGCCAAAGCCTTGTCCACATCAGATCCATAGGCGATCGGCACAAAAATATCCGATTGCGACCAATGGCTAGAATGATTCGCCACAATTTTAATTTCGCTATTGGGAATTGTAATCAAGCGGCCTTCAGTATCCCGCAACTGGGTAATGCGTAGATTCATATACTCCACAAAACCACCAACAGTACCCACCACAATCACATCACCGACCGCATACTGATCTTCGAGAATGATAAAAAAGCCATTGATCGCATCACGAATTAGATTCTGGGAGGCAAAGGAAAGGGCAAAACCAATAATACCTGCGCCAGCCAGGATTGGGGCAATATCGATCGCCAAGACCATCAACGTGATCAAGAAGGCAATTACCAGCACAGCGATCGTAGAGATACTTTTAATAATCTGAGAAACCGTAGAAAGACGCATCCGCAACCGTTGGGAACTGCTGGTATTCTGCAGTGATACTTCATTAACCAAGATGCTAATAAATTGATCGATTAAGACATAACTGAGTCTAATCGCAAAATAAGACAAGATTATTACGCCACCAATTCGCAATGGCGTGCTTACAATTTTGAGCAAGAACGGAATCATTACGCGGGTATGGGGAAATGTATTGAGAATCCGCAAGCCGGCTATACCCCAGATACTGGCATTAGCAAGTTGGAAAACTCTTGTTACTAACTTGCCAATATTTTGCCGAGAGCGATCTTGCAATGCATGTTTCAAAGCATGATTTGTTCTGACAGGAACGGCTGCACTGGAATGCTCAGCCAAATTATCGATCGCGGAAGTTTCTTCATCCTCGGTCGTTCTTCTCTCTGTAGTTTGCTTTGACTCGCCGTTCTGGTTGAGACGATCGAACCGGAAATAATCTAGTTGCAAATAATCCAACTCGGAATTACTGGGCTCATCGATCGGGCCCTGCTCAGCAATATGCGTCTGACCATTGCTTTGATTACCATTGCGATCTGGTTTATGAATCGAGCCAATCGCTTTCCCTGGCGGAGTTGGCAAGTTTGGTGAATTGCTATGCGGATCGATCGATCGTTTTAACTTCTTATGCCCGATCGTTAAACCAGCACTGAGAACCAAGGCTACAAGCAGGGTGATTGCCGCCTCTTTAGTTTGGTCTGGCAGCGCCTCAATGGTTCTTTCTGCTTTAGCCTGAATTAATTCCCGCTTGATTTGGGTAACGAGAATTTCTGAAAGTATGGCATTGTCAATGCCCATGATTTCTGCATCAAGAGCAGTCACACTCATCAGATATGCATCGTTGACATAAATTACATTTAAACCCTTCGAATCGCGTACTTCTATATTTAATTCATCGGTTTGCTGGCGCAGGTAATCCTGAAAAATACGATCGAGATTTTCCTGGACAACCTCAACTCTCTGATCTAGCGCCTCTCTACTATTGGAAGCGATTTTAAAGGTAGGACGGCCATTTAACCAAATCCAGTCAGATATAGTTGAGCCGTCTGACCTCTCTGACAATAAGGTTGGTGTATATTCGTCCAGAATGGTCAGGAATTCAATATTCTGCGCCCTAACCGCCGGATTAATTGTTACGATCGCCGCCATGCCGACGATTAACATTAGTCTGGCTTTAAATTTAGAAAGCATAATCGAAGTTCCCCATTGCGGTTTTCTTGCTGTCCTGAGCATCTAAGGCACTGGCCACATTAAATAATGAGGATGTATGAAGGGCTGTTATTTTGAGTCTGATAATAGCAATCGCCTAAGTATAGTAATTGTGCTGGTTATGATCGCTGAGGCAATCTTGTTTGGACTTTATTCGCTTTATTCGAACACGATCGGCAACTAGTTATATATACTCAAGACAAAGTCATTTAAGTTTGCCGTTTAGCTTAGTTATTTTCGTCACCCATTAAGGTGATATATGAACTTTCTCGCCCCAATGTGTTATGTAGCGATGACACTTAATATCCTGAGCAGTTCAATTTTTCACAAGAATCTGCTCAACCTAGCCAATATCTTGCACCAGAATTTAGAAGATCCGCAATGGCAAGCATACTTCCTCATAACCAAGGGTTGGTTTACACCCAATTTAATCAAACAAGCTGAGCAGCAATTTTGATATTAAGGCAATAGTAATTTTAGTGTTTTTTGGTTTTAAAGACAGTATCAATAGCTTTCTACTGAGAATACGGCCTGGATCTATAACGATTAGGTAGTGCTATACAAGTAAGGATGAGTTGTAATGATGCACAAATAACCAGATAGCGCCAACATGGTTAGCTAACTTTTTCGAGAAAGAAAGAGATTTGCGAACCAGTCTTGAAGCTCTTTGCCTAAGAGTGCAATTAAATCGCTCAATTTTGTTTGTCAAGCCTGAACCTTTGTCCACTGGTTGATGACGCATACTCGGAACTACCTGAGCATAGGCACGCCAGAAATCAGTGTAACAAACCGCACATTGTCGATAAACGGGTGGTAAAGACTGCCATAATCCTTGAGCACCAACCTCATCTCTAGACCCGATATGCACTCCTACGATCTCCTTAGTATTAACATCTATAGCTAACCAAACCCAAACCTTGACTCGTTTCTTGCCTACAAAAGACCACAGCTCATCCATTTGAATGGTTAAGTGCCCTTTTTTTTAGCCTGTACCTGCACTTGTTGGGGCACTTGAGCATATTTGTGATTAACATATTGCTGTAGCCATCTTGGTGATACACCTACAACTCTGGCAATACCTGCGAGTGAAACCCTCTCTAGCAGAAGTTTGTCGATTTGAGCTTTAGTCTCATTAGCGATATATTTCTTCTTAGAATTGGCTACAAATTGTCTATTGCATTGTTTACATTTGAAGTTTTGTTTACCGTTGTGAATTTTGCCATTTTTGACAATTTTGAGTGAATTGCATCTTGGACAAGTTAGCTTAGATGTATCCATGAGAGAGAATTTTTGTATCTTCTATCCCATTATCCTTACTTCTGCATGACTACCAACGATTACTTTCCAAGATATCGACAAACCCTGACACAGCGAAAATATAAGGTGAAAGCGGCGATCGCTTACTGTGGTATTTTTGATAAGCACAGCCTATTACCTGGTTAGGGCAAAGCAAGATTTAGGGCAACTGATCGCATTGATTAAGGGCTTTTGATCAGCGATCGAACTGCTTAACTAACGCGCAGACTTTCATGCCGCAAGTTGCCAACTAAGCAAAATTGAGGAGTAAGCTTTTCAAGCCGAACCAGAGCTAATAGCAATTCAACACTTCAGCAACAGTTAAGCATTTATGAGCGCCGACATTAGCTTTTTGATGTGTTCCCCTGAACACTACGACGTAGACTACGTGATCAACCCCTGGATGGAAGGTAATGTCCATCGGTCTAGTTTTGACAAAGCCCGCGAGCAATGGCATAGCCTGTATGGCATTCTCAAAGACCTGGCCACCGTCAAGCTCGTGGAACCGGCCAAGGGTTGGCCTGATATGGTGTTTACCGCTAATGCCGGCTTGATTCTGGGCAACAACGTAGTGCTCAGCCGCTTCATGCACAAAGAGCGCCAGGGCGAAGAGCCCCATTTCAAGGCTTGGTTCGAGTCCCAGGGTTGTCATGTGTTTGAATTGCCCCAAGATTTACCCTTTGAGGGGGCAGGAGATGCCCTGCTCGATCGGGAAGGTCGCTGGCTCTGGGCTGGTTACGGGTTTCGATCGGAGTTGGATTCCCATCCTTATATTACTAAGTGGCTGGATATTGAAGTACTCTCGCTGCGGTTGGTAGATGGCCGTTTTTATCACCTCGATACCTGCTTCTGTCCACTCACGGGCGGCTATTTACTCTATTATCCCGGCGCGTTTGATGCCTATTCCAATCACATCATTGAAATGCGCGTCCCGGCAGCAAAACGGATTGCGATCGATGAAGCGGATGCGGTGAACTTTGCCTGTAACGCTGTCAACGTTGGCCAAAACGTGATCATGAACAAGGCCAGCGATCGCCTCAAAGCCAGAATGACTGAAGCAGGATTTAAGGTGATTGAAACACCATTAACTGAGTTTTTGAAAGCAGGTGGTGCAGCCAAGTGTTTGACCTTGCGAATCACTGAACCGATCGCACCGCTGAAGAAAGAAGCGATCGCCCTGGAATCCCGAGTCGTCGAGATGAGTGGCCATTTGCTCGATTCCGGCATTGTCAGCCGCGCTCTGGACTTGGTGGTCGAAAATGGTGGTAGCTTCCAGGTGCTTGATTTCAAACTGGGGATTCAGAAAAACAGTACCTCTAACGCTCAAATCAAGGTTTCAGCGCCCTCCCACGACAAGATGTCAGACATCATGAGTCAGTTGATCGACATGGGGGCAGCGATTCCAGAGCAGGATGCCTCCGATGCGATCCTGGAAGTGGTCACTAAGGCTGGGGTTGCCCCCGATGACTTCTATGTCACCAATATCTATCCCACCGATGTGCGTGTTGGTGGTGAGTGGATTCGCTGCGATGCTCAGCGCATGGATGGTGCGATCGTGGTTGATGCTGCGGCTAAGTCGGCTCAATGTAAGCTACTACGAGATTTACAAGAGGGCGATCGGGTTGTGGTTGGCGTTGATGGCATTCGTACCCTGGTGCGCCCTAAGGATCAAGATAAAAAGCAAAAAGAAGAATTTTCGTTCATGGGTGCGGGTGTATCCAGTGAGCGGCGGGTAGAACTGGTGGTTGAGCAGATCGCCTGGGAATTGCGCCAGATCCGCGATCGGGGTGGCAAGGTGATGGTAACGGCGGGGCCAGTGGTAGTACATACCGGTGGTGCGCCCCATTTAGCCTATTTAATCCGCGAAGGCTATGTGCATGGGCTACTGGGCGGCAATGCGATCGCTGTCCATGACATTGAGCAGGCGGTGATGGGTACTTCGTTGGGCGTTGACCTGCAACGGGGGGTGAGTGTACATGGCGGCCATCGGCATCATTTGAAAGTAATAAATATGGTGCGGCGCTATGGCAGTATTGACGCAGCAGTTAAGGCGGGTGCGATCCCATCGGGCATCATGTATGAATGTGTGCAAAATAAGGTGCCCTATGTGCTGGCAGGTTCGATCCGGGATGATGGCCCCCTGCCCGATACCCATATGGATTTGATCGCGGCGCAACAGCATTATGCCGAGCAAATCAAAGGCACCGATATGATCCTGATGCTGTCCACCATGCTGCACTCGATCGGCGTGGGTAATATGACTCCGGCTGGAGTTCGCATGGTTTGTGTGGATATCAACCCGGCGGTGGTAACCAAACTGAGCGATCGTGGCTCGGTGGAATCGGTGGGCGTGGTCACTGATGTGGGCTTGTTCTTGAGTTTGCTGGTTAAACAGATCCAAAAGCTAACCGTGCCGTTTGGTCAAGTCAGTGCTTAAGCAAAGACTATTTGTTCTGACCTGGTAAGTTTTTGTTCAATTCCTCAACTAGCAAATGTACTGTGGTTGAGGGATTGTCTTTTTCTGGATCAGTTGGATTGTATTGTCTAAGAAGCCTTTTTGCATTTGCGATCGCAACTTCTTGCTTATTAAGCAGCTCTTCATACATTGAATCACTATTTTTCTTATAGCTATACTCCAAATGATTCTTTAATTTGTTTTTATAATCTGAACGCGGAATACCAGTGTTTAAAAATTCAAAATGCAATATGTACCATAGCTCAAAGGCTTCATTGGAATAGGCAACTTGTATATCATGTATGCTTGCATTTTGTAGGGCATTATTGAAATTTTCGCTAGTCCAGGAATCTCGATCGAATACACACCAGACTTGATCATATTCCTCGCCTTTCTTTTCCTCTGCTTGCTTGATATTTAGAGCTTCTCTAACTAATGTTTGTGGATCTTTCCCTAAACCTTTGACATTAAGATTAAAATTTTCAGCCTTAATTTTGAGCTTAAAACTCTCGAAGTAGTTTTTCTCTGTCTTTGTCCCTTCACACACAATCAAAAAGCTTTTTCTGGTTTCCTTTGTGTCATAAGTCCTATTTTTATAGCCACGTGCTGTCTTTTTGCCTCTAGCCATGTGATTCAATCAAGTTGCTAAGATCACCGAGATAGGGGATCGCCCCGTATTTGCCCTTGATATAGTCTTTTTCAAAAGAAGCGTCTTTGCGCACTTTATATTCCGCCAGGGAGTACAAATCAGTTGCCCCGTACTGATCCTTTTCAGTGAACCAAATCTGATCTCTACGAAATAGGCGATTGTCTAGCAGGTTAGTGTCATGGGTCATAAAGATTAATTGGGCATTATTAGGGTTAGTTTCGTTAGAGTTAAACATCTCCACGATCGCTCTGCTAATCAATGGATGTAGCCTTGCATCAAATTCATCGATAATTAATACCTTGCCCTTTTTTAAAGTATCAACGAGTGGACCTGCTAAGGCAAAAATCTTTTTTGTTCCCTCAGATTCTTGATTAAGGAGCATAAATTGCTCAAGAGCAGTAAATTTTTTCTCCTTATCAAATTTCCTATGTAAAGTAATTGCAAAAGGAGTTTTATGGCTTTCACTATCTTTAATATGTTTTCTAAAATCATCTGAGAGAAATGGGGCAAGCGCATCGACTGGAAATTCAGCTTGTTCAACTCTTACATCATGAATAGCCAAATCTAAGTTTTTAATAAGCTGGATAATTTCTGCTTTATTGGTATCATTCTCTATACATTTAAGAGTGACATTCAAATAATCTTCATCTGATAAACCTGAGATTATATTAAGGTTGATTTTTATCCACCCAAGTATTCTGCTTGCAATGTCTAGGTTAAATTGATCGGAAGCTGATAAAAACAGAGCGTTTTGTCTTGTAAGTTTTTGCCTCCCCTCAGTATCATACTTTTTTGCAATATTGAATTTATCTAGTTCTCTAGTAAATAATTTAGTCTCTCTTTTAGAAGGCACATAGTAAAGCCATTCAGCAACGATCTCTTTGGGATTAACCTCAAATCCATACCTATATTGCTGAGCATCCATAAGAAAAACTATTTCAAAAAGAGAAGGTTTAGAAACAAATTCTTCATCAAGCCTAAAGTTTTCTACAGATATGTTGCTTGTGCTCTGAGTTTCTTTGGAGGAATTTAGGATGAGAGATTTCATGAAATTTAGAGCTTTTGCCAAGTTACTCTTACCACTTGCATTCGCCCCATAGATCGCAGCACTTTTGAGCAGTTTGAGCTTGTCGTCAACTGCAAAAACATTATTTTCATCCAGTTTTGGGTATTGGGCAGTAATCGGTGCAGCCACCATACTAAACGTGACTTTTTCCTTAAAAGACCTATAGTTACCAACCGTAAACTCAATCAGCATAGATCTTCTCCTTAATCATCGAATTTGAGATTTTTTCGCAAATCCATGAATTAAGATTAACAAAATTCCTCACTAAGCGCTATAAATTTAAGCCTGTTAAGATCGATATACGTACAAATAACAGAGATATAGTGTATACTCATTTGACCGATTACTATCTCACTAATTTGGCGATCGCCCAGTCAAACCACAAACAAGCAAGCAAAAAGATTTAGCCCTTGACATAGTTGTATCGAAGCGCAAAAATTACGCCATTCACGCCAAAATGACGCTGAGAGCTATTTAAGCTATAATAGGATGGCAATTTTGCTTTCAAGCTCAAAAAGCTCCTCAGGTGCGCTTAAAACAGATATTTAAGATTTGAAGTTTTTAGGATTAAAGGTCTAAGGCTCATATCCAATCATCAAAGCTAAACCATCAGAACTACGAGTATTCATACTTAATAATCCTTACACTTAAAATATTCAGATCCAATTCTCACTCCCACATATCCCCAATTAACCATTACTTGCTGATAAATAAGTAGTAGACCAAAACTATGGCAAAGACGATCGCCCCAGAGACTTATAACGCCGATAATATTCAGGTATTAGAAGGTTTAGAGCCAGTCCGCAAGCGCCCCGGCATGTACATTGGCTCTACCGGCCCCAAGGGACTACATCACCTGGTTTATGAAGTAGTTGATAATAGTGTTGATGAAGCCCTGGGTGGCTATTGCGACACGATCCTGGTCGAGCTATTGGCGGATGGCTCGGTGGCAGTAACCGACAACGGTCGGGGTATTCCTACGGATGTGCATCCGCGCACGGGTAAATCGGCATTGGAAACAGTCATGACTGTACTCCATGCTGGCGGTAAGTTTGATGGCAACAGCTACAAAGTATCTGGCGGTTTGCATGGGGTTGGGGTTTCGGTGGTTAATGCCCTCTCTGAGTGGGTAGAAGTGAGCGTTTGGCGGCAGGGCAAGTTGCATCAACAGCGCTACGAACGGGGCATTCCGATCGGTAATTTAGAAGTTTCAACCGCCAAGGATAAACAAAAGCGCGGCACTAAAGTATGCTTTATGCCCGATACCATGATCTTTGCGACTGGGATCGAGTTTGAATTCGATATCCTGGTTGGCCGGTTGCGTGAGTTGGCCTATCTCAATGCGGGGCTCAAAATTGAAATTGCCGATCGGCGCGGCGAAACCGATAAGGTCGAAACCTATCAATATGATGGTGGGATTCGTGAATATGTGTCCTATATGACCCGCGATAAGGAAGCCTTGCACCCAGAGATTATTTATATCAAGGGTGAGCGCAATGATATCCAGATCGAAGTGGCAATGCAGTGGTGCATTGATTCCTACAGCGATAATGTATTTGGATTTGCCAACAATATTCGCACCGTTGATGGTGGTACGCATCTAGAGGGGCTGAAAACAGTTTTAACCCGCACGATCAACAGCACTGCCCGTAAGCTTAAAAAGCTCAAAGATAGCGATTCTAATCTGGCTGGTGAAAACGTGCGTGAAGGCTTAACTGCGGTAATTTCGGTCAAGGTGCCGGAGCCAGAATTTGAAGGACAGACCAAGACCAAACTGGGTAATACGGAAGTGCGTGGCACGGTGGACTCATTTGTGGGTGAAGTGCTGAATGAGTTTATTGAATTTAATCCCCAGGTAGCAAGCACGATTATTGAAAAGGCACTGCAATCCTATAATGCAGCGGAAGCTGCGCGCCGTGCCCGTGAGTTAGTGCGGCGTAAGTCGGTGCTGGAATCGTCTACCTTGCCAGGTAAGCTGGCGGATTGTAGTTCCCGCGATCCTTCTGAATCAGAACTGTTCATTGTTGAGGGTGATAGTGCGGGTGGCAGTGCCAAACAGGGGCGCGATCGGCATTTCCAAGCGATCTTGCCATTGCGCGGTAAGGTACTGAACATTGAAAGGGCTGATGACAACAAGATTTATAAAAACGCCGAAATTCAAGCCCTGATCACCAGTATTGGCATGGGTATTCGTGGCGAAGAGTTTGACTTTTCCCAACTGCGTTATCACAAAATTATTCTGCTGGCTGATGCTGACGTTGACGGGGCGCACATTCGCACCCTGTTGCTCACCTTCTTCTATCGCTATCAACGCGAACTAGTGGAACAGGGCAATATTTATATTGGTTGTCCTCCTTTGTACAAGGTAGAGCGAGGTCGTAGTCATCAATATTGCTATAGCGATCGAGAGTTGCAACAAATTCTAAGTTCGTTCCCAGAGAATGCTAACTATACGATCCAGCGGTTTAAAGGTTTGGGTGAGATGATGCCTTTGCAGTTGTGGGAAACCACGATGAACCCAGAGACGCGCACCCTGAAGCAAATTACGATCGAGGATGCGGCTGAAGCGGAGCGGATTTTTACGATTTTGATGGGTGATAAGGTGGCTCCCCGCCGGGAGTTTATTGAAACCTATGGGCCAAAGTTGAATATTACTGATCTCGATATTTAATTATTTACTGTACGGCCTCGCATCTTTCAGCTCTTAACGAGATCATTTAATTACCCTTTGCTTGCAAAATAGCAGGGGTTTTTCGTTAGTGCTAGCAAACCTGTGGGAGCATGGCAATCGCCTACAAGTTTTACAATCAGGGCATTATGATTGCGCGCGAGCGATGGGATTTGAGATTATTTATGGTCGAGAATAAAAGCAAAGTTTGTAGCTATAAAATTTAATCGATCGTTTGCTCTGTTCAATTTTAGTTGCTCCGCCTAATAATCACGTGTAGTAAGCAAGCATAGCAATCAAGCACAGGAGATCAGGCATGGCCAAAACATTGATCACCTCATTTACCACCTGGAAGCCAAAGCAGCCGTCTAATTCCTCCGACGACCTACTTGATTTAATCCTGGCCCAACAAGTTACCTGCATTGCTAATCTATCTAAGGCAAAATTGCTGAGGCAGATGCCCGTTTGTTTTGAACGATCGCCCCAACTGGTGGTTGAGCAGATCGATCGACTGGTGCCCAGAACTATAATTTGCTGTGGCATGGCGGAATCTAGAGCCAGACTAACGATCGAAGCGAACGGCAAAAATCAAGCTGAGGTGCTTAATACCAACGTTGATTTGGCGGCATTAGTTGCCCCGCTATCGTTTACCGACATTAGCAATGATGCTGGACAGTTTGTATGTAACTGGCTTTATTACTCAGTGCTGAAACATATCCGCGATCGCCAACTGCCGACTAAATGCATATTTGTACATGTACCAATTTTGGACTCTAGTAATACTGCGGCGATCGCCCAGGATTTTGGCCATATTTACAACTACTTAAACGATCTTTAATACAGCAATTGCCCCAATTGTACTTAAACAATCAGAAGCAATCAGAAGCAATCAGAATTAGACTCAATAGCAATCAGAATTAGACTCAATCACATTTCCCTACCACCAGCCATATGCTGGGCAATTGTTTGCAAATTTGCTTCCTTTGTTCTGCATTCATACACCAAAGCCCCTTCACTGATCACCAACAGGCGATCGCTCAGGGTTAATAACTCATCGAGGTCATCGCTGACTAACAAAATGGCTACGCCCCGATCGCGGGCTGCTTTTAGTTTTTGGCAGATATGATCAACCGCTGTGAAATCCAAACCAGTAAAGGGGTTTACCGCAATCAAGAGCTTGATTTTTGCTGAGCCTAACTCCCTGGCCAACACCGTGCGCTGAATATTACCACCGGATAAATTAGTAATCGACTGATCGATCGAGGCAGTTTTGATTGCAAAGGCATCAACTAATTTTTGGGCGAAGTAGCGAATCGATCGATACATAATCATCCAGCCCTTTGCTAAGGGTGGGCGATCGAAACCCCTTAGTGCCAAATTCTCGGCCACACTCATGGTTGAGACACAAGCATTTTTAAGTGGTTCTTCTGGCAATGCAAAAATCTGATGCTGCTGGATTTGCGATCGCTTTGCCTGATAGGCCTCCCCATTGACCAAAATTTCCCCACTCACTGCCTGCCGCTGGCCAAATAGCACTTCCATTAGTTCTTTCTGGCCGTTGCCAGCGACTCCGGCGATCGCCACGATCTCACCACCATATACCGCTAGATCAACCTGATGAACAGCGATCTTGCCCTGATCAGATCGAACGGTGATCTGGTCAAGCTGCAAAACTGGTTTAGCTTTTGGCTTCTTTTTCACTGGGGATGGCTGCGAAAAACGATCGCCATTGGTGGACTTATTTGCGCCGTTGTTGCTGGAGGTAGGCAATCGGTTGCTGTCCACAATTGGTAAGTTCGCGGAGCCGTTATGTTTGGCGATCGGTCTAGCTCCATTGGTGCCAGGGAGAACGCTTTGAGTTAGTTCGGGATGATTCTGCTCAGCGATCACTGCCCGCTGTAACGCGACTTGCTCACCCACCATCAGCGCCGCCAAATCTGCCACCCCAAAATCCTTGACCAGGCCAGTGCCAGCTAGTTTGCCGTGTCGTAATACGGTAACGCGATCGCAATAGGTCAGCACTTCCCGGAATTTATGGGTAATCAATAACACCGATAATTGTTGTTGTTTCACCATCTGTTGCAACAGGGTCAGCACTTCATCGGCTTCATCGGGCAGCAACACTGAAGTCGGTTCATCCAGAATCAAAATACGATTACCCAGATATAGCTGCTTGAGAATCTCCAGCTTTTGTTTTTGGCCAGCACTCATTTGCCCCACCACCAAATCTAATCGCATGGGGAAAGGGGATTGCTGCATAAAGGCCGCTAATTTTTGCCGTTCCCGCCGCCAATTAATTATTTGCTGGCCATCTAACCTGGCTAAAACCAGATTTTCAGCGATCGTCATGGCTGGAATCGAAGTAAAGCTTTGATAAACCATACCAATACCCAGCTTCTGCGCCACCTGGGGGCTAGTAATCTGGCGCGATCGGCGATCGATCAAAATTTGCCCCGCATCAGGGCGATAAAAACCAATTAAGCATTTCACCAGGGTGCTTTTACCAGCGCCATTTTCACCCAACAGGGCATGAAAAGAGCCAGGCTCAAGGTGTAGCGATACCTGCTCAAGCGCCGTAAACTGACCAAATTGTTTACAAATTGCGATCGCTTCTAGTTGGGGCAAACCACCTTTGCTGACAGGATCAATATGTGCAAGATTAATTTTACTTGGTGACATATTTTTGCAATCCATTCCCAAATCAAGACCTGGCTGTTTTTGGTGGTTAACTTTCCTGGCTCTATTAGCGCAAATCTAATCCGCAATTAGAGTATTTGATTTGATCAGATAATCAGACCTGATTTTGACTGTTTGCTTATAACTTTTGTTTATAACCTCTTTATCTAAATGCTAGATGCTACGGCTAAGAGGCAGGCGGATCGATTATGCCCAATGCCCCAGGCGCACCATTCAGAGTGCGATTAGCCGAACTGGTAAATATCATAATCAGCAGCGTTAGGATGTATGGTGTAGCATTAAACAAATAATACAAAGATTTAATTCCCACTGCCTGTAGAGCTGGGCCGATCGCCTGGGCACCACCAAATAACAGCGCCGCATACAAACAATTGAGCGGTTGCCAACGCGCAAAAATCACCAGTGCCACTGCCATCAAGCCCTGGCCATTGGAAATTTGCTCTGTCCAAAGCCCAGGATAATAAAGCGACAAACAAGCGCCACCAATTCCCGCCAAGCTGCTGCCAACCACAATACAAACTAGCCGCACCGTTTTAACGGAAATACCCATTGCCCTGGCCGCATCAGGCCGATCGCCCACTGCTCTGACAATCAAGCCCGATCGGGTGGAACCAAACCACCATTGCATCCCCACCGCCAGCAGGATGCCAGCCAGAAACAGGGGACTAATTTGCAACGCTGCTTGCACTACGGGCAGATCGCTCCAACTGCCCAATTGTAGGGTTGGTAATTGGGGGGCAGCGGGTTGAATGAACGGCTTACCCAGGAAAAAGGCTAGACCACTACCAAAAATGATCATGGCGATCCCCACTGCCACATCATTTATGCGAGGTTGAATTACCAGCAAGCCATGAATTAAGCCCAACATTGCCCCAGCGATCGCCGCAACGATTACCCCCAACCAGGGCGCGACTGGCATCAACCATGCCATCTGCCAATTTGCGATCGCCTCACTACTCAGATAAGAAACCCCATAGGCACTCATTGCCCCCATAATCAAAGTGCCTTCTAGACCCAGATTAATTTTGCCACTCTTTTCGGTCAGGCATTCGCCCAGGCTCACCAACAAAAATGGCGCACTGCCGCGTAGAATCCCCGCCACTATGGCCAGAGGCACTCCCCACCAACCGATCGCCGTTGACTCAATTGCCAACCTTCACTCCTTTCAAATTTTTAAATCAAGCAAATTGACTATGGTGATTATACTGAAACATTAATCTGTTCAGATTGAGTGGATTTATCAGAAGTGGGAAAAGGTAAATCAGCTTGTTTAATTGGTAAGGCGATTGTAAATTCTGTGCCCACTCCCAACTCAGAGGTGCAGGTTAGAGTGCCGTGGTGTTTTTCGGTAATCATTTGATGAGAGATTGATAAGCCTAAGCCAGTACCAACGCCCATTGGTTTGGTGGTGAAGAAAGTTTCAAATATTTTAGTTAAGTGCTCTGGTGCAATGCCAACGCCATTGTCGGCGATCCGAATCTGCACCCAATTACGATCTTTCCGTTCAGTTGTGATTGTGATTTTCCCTTCATTCTCGGCTTTCTCTTGCACCGCATCCAGGGCATTGCTAAGGATGTTCATAACCACCTGGAACAATGAACCAGAGAAGGCTTCGATCGCGGGAATATCACCGTAGTTGCGTTTGATCTCTACTTGGTTCTTGATCCGGTTGTTGAGGATTAAGAGGGTGCTATCGATCGCATCATGGATGTCAACTGGATGCGCTTGAGATTCATCAATGCGGGAGAAATTCTTGAGGCTCAAGACAATTTTGCGGGCGCGATCGGCACCGATTTTCATTGATTCTAATAACTTAGGCAAGTCTTCAGCCAGGAAATCGAGATCCACTTCTTCGAGCTTTTCTTCAACCACTGGCGAAGGGCTAGTAGTTTCAGCTTGATATGTATCAATTAGATCAAACAAGTCCTGGGTATAGTTATTGGCATGGGCAAGATTGCCATAAATAAAATTAACTGGGTTATTAATTTCATGGGCAACGCCCGCCAACATTCTGCCCAAACTAGACATTTTTTCGCTTTGCAATAGTTGCTCTGCCGTTGCTGCTTTTTGTTCTTCCAGCAGCCGTTTTACCCTGGCGATCAATTCATTGAGGGTAGTGGTCAGCTCCGCGACTTCACCACCGGTAGTAATTGGCGCTCGCAAATCGAAGTCAGATTCTTTGATCACCTGTTTGGCAACCTTGTTGGTAGCTTGAAGCGGACGCACGATCGCGCGACTGGTTAGGACTGCGATGACGATGGCAATTACGATCGAAATGAGCATACTGCCAAAAATAATCAGGCCTCTGGTATTCTCAGCAACTGCCAGGGCAGATACAGCTTGCTGCTCATGAACTTCAACCTTGGCAATGAGGGTGTCGAGCAGTCGATTGAAATCCCTTAAGTCTTTAATTGAAATATTCCGATTAAACTCAACTAGCTGTGCTTCCATGTCTGCTAAGTCTTCCTGCAGGACTCGTTCAGGGGGGATTTGCGCTAGTAATTCTTTTGTGTCAGCCAGATAGGCTCCTCCCGTGCGATCGTATTTGGAAACCACATTACCTAGCGCTTGGATATCTTCATCCTGGCTATGCAACTCATCTGAACCCTCTTTGGCATATAAATCCTGGAGTTGCTGCCACGTATCCTCAATAAAGACAATGGTTGCTTGATATTCTGTATATTCCTCTTCATATTCATTCGGGCTCCCCAATGCTGCAAACAAATGGGTTTCGTGGCCAGGTAGGTCTGAGAAAGCATTTCTAAAGCCAAAGATGAGCTTGGCTTCTTCCGCAGCATGGGTTCGATAATTTTGAGCACCACTTTGATAAGCATTACCAACTAAAACCCCACCCAAATTACCAAGTACGGCTACACCCAGAGCCGCAAAATAACCAAGGCTGATTTTTTTGCTAATACTAAGGCGATCGAACCAATTAAGCTTGGTTTTGGAGTCTGATTGATGGTGCTCAGATTCGGCGTTTAAATTTGTCATGGTCATGCTAATTCAGTTAAATTCAGGTCAATCGATCTGGTCAATGAATACAAAAGGCTAATCAGCAACAAAGATGAGGCTGATCCAAATAAGGCAACTTGAACGATCGTAAATGCCCGATTAGCTCAGATAATCCCACCGTTTGGTGCTCAAAAACTCTCTGTTAAAAATTATTCCCACATCTAGTTAACCCACTGGTTGGCTTAACTTAGTCAACATGCAACAATTTAACTGCGTAAATATGGTTTCGGCCAGCTTAGAAATGATGACCCATTGCCAGCCAATCACTAGCATTTGCCCCCGCCAATTTAAGCAAATCATTTAAGCAGACAATATCAGGTAACTATTGCCGACTATTGCTCGCACACATATACTTAACTACTAATCATAACCATAGCAAAAATAGACCTAGGTTAAGAAAAGTTAAATAACCAGCCATCAATAGTTCCATCAATAGCTAGGGTTAGGCAACATTCTTGAAAATCAACCCTGGGGCGTTGCTCCGCTCTCATGCTCCGCCAATTGATCTAATGAATCAGGTTGCATTGTGCCCAGGAGGCGATCGTAAAAAGTCTCGCTGGCCAGCACACATAGAAACATAATGCCCTGGAATACTAAAACCGTTGCATTGGGTAAGTCATGGGCTCGCTGCAAGATCCCACCACTGGCGATGATGCCGCCCAGCAAGGTCGAAACCACGATCGCAGCCAGGGGATTATGACGAGCTACAAATGCCACCAGAATGCCGCTGTAGCCATAATTAGCATTGAGCGCTTGCGAAATTCGGCCATGCACCGCCGCAACCTCCACCATTCCCGCCAACCCTGCACAGGAACCAGCCAGAAAACAAATAATTATGGTGAGCCTGCCCACAGGTAAGCCGATCAATCGCGCGGTTCGCTCGTTGCCGCCCACACTGCGCACCGCAAAGCCAAAGGTCGTATGCTGAATTAAAACATAGGCGATCGCGCAGGCCACCAACCCATAGACCAGCCCAAGATGAATACGGCTATTGGCAATGTCAGCCAGGGCAATATGAGCAGCGATCGGTAGGCTGGCGGGGCGATTGAGGGAGGCCGGATCGCGCATTGGCCCTTCGACCAAATAATTAAGCAGGGCGATCGCAATATAATTGAGCAGCAGTGAGCTAATCGTTTCATTCACACCGCGATAGTGCCGCCAGAGCCCAACCAGGGCAATCCAAACTCCACCAGCCCCAATCCCAGCCGCAGCCATGCCAATTTGCGCCACTAGCGGGGCTGCTTGTTCTAGTGCCAAACCAACAATCAAAGCGGCAATGCCACCAATGATTAAAGCGCCTTCATTACCAATAATAATTAAGCCAATTCTGGCCGGTAGCGCCGTACAAAGAGCGGTCAACATCAACGGCGCCGATCGCAGCAGGGTATTCTGCCAGGCGCTCCAACTACCAAACGCAGCCCGATAGATGGCAGCAAACACACCCGTAAGCTGGCATTGAGTCAAGGGCAGATTAATTACCAGTGGACTAGTATTATTGCCACAATTAAGGCCGATCGCCTCAGCCCCAGCGATCGCAACGAATCCGCCGAATATAACTATTGCCACCAACACAGCCATAATCGGCAGCAGGATCGCAACAATTGTGGATCTCAGGCGATAGGAATTGAGCATGATCTGAGCGTTATTCCTGATCAAAAAGAGTTCAAGAAAAGATTTGCCTAACTCTGGTATTAAAACCCTCTGTTGATCGAATTACAACTAGCTTGAAGGACTACCAATCACCCCTTCCACCAACCAGTCCATTTTTACCAGGGCTGGATCATCGCGCTGCATCTGCGTGTCAGCCGCGATCAACACCTCTCCCTGATTACTTCTGATTTCGCCAGCATAGATCAAGCGATCGCCAGCGATCAATTCTGCCCTGGCCTGCTCTACAGCCTGCTGAGCCACCGAGTCCACCATTGCACCATAGGGAGCCAGATCACAAAAACCCTCTGCCAAACCACCGCTCATGGTGCGGGGAATACTGCCATCAATCACCGATTGCCCCGCTAGAATCATCTCAGCATAATTGGTATAGATATTAGTCCAATCCCAGATCGCGCCGGTCACATAGCCATTGGGAGCGAGTGCCGCTTGATCGGTATGATAACCACAGATGAGGATGCCACGCTTTTCGGCTGTTTCTACTACCGCCTTAGGGCTATCAACATGACAGGTCACCAACTCAATTCCTTGATCTACCAGACTATTGGTGGCTTCTGCTTCCTTAATTGGTTCTGACCAATTACCCGTGAATACCACCTGGACAGTGGCATCGGGGTTAATCGATCGCGCCCCCAGGGTAAAGCTATTGATGTTGCGTAAAACCAGCGGAATTGGTTTGGCGGCCACAAAGCCGAGTTTGCCACCGGTGGCGACATGGGCAGCGGCAATCCCAGCCAGATATTGAGCTTCGTCAATGTAACTAAAATAGGTGCCAATATTATCCGGATGAACTCCAGCCTGGAACAGACTACCAAAGTGGAAAAACTGCACCTGATTAAATTCGCTGGCTAGTTCCACAATGTAGGGATCAAAATAACCAAAGGAGGTGGGAAAGATTGCATTAGCGCGATCCAGTTCAATCATGCTGCGCATTGTCTCCGCTACCGCATTTGTTTCTGGCACATTGGCTTCTTCTACAATCTGCAGATTGGCGATCGCAGTTAGACTCTGGGCACCGATCGAATGGGCTTGGTTATAGCCAAAGTCATCTTTAGAACCAACATAAATAAAACCAATTGTGGTGCGATCGGTTGGTGATTCTGATTCTGGATTGGGTGGATCTGGCTCAGAACTACTGCTGACAGGGCGATCGGCATTGTTGCTGCATCCTGTCCAAAGCTGAGCAGAAACACCAAAAGTTGCAGTCGCAATTAGACCCCGGATTAACTGGCGACGGGGGATGAATATTTTATTTTTGCGCAATTTATCTCTCCCTGAAATCAAGCAAAAGCCAAGCACACACTAAAGCTTATATTAGCGTGAGTTGAAGGTTTGTTGACGGTTGACGGTTATGTAAAGTGTTGATTAGCAGCCTAATCCGGTCTAATCCTAATGTGGACTAATACTAATAACTAATACTAATAGTGGACTAAAATCAGTCTGCTTCAACATTTGACCGTCTAATCTGGGGTGATTAAAGAAAGCGATCGCGCTATTTATTCCTCTGATTGGTCTGTCGTAGCGGCTAGCTCAGTGGTTGCAGCCTCAACTTTAGCGGGTTCAGCCCCATTTTCAGCTACCACCCCTTCCGGTGGAATTGCCACCAGGTCAATTTGCTGACGGTAATAATCTACACTCTTGACCTGTACCTCAACCCGATCGCCCAGGCTATATTGTCTACCGCTACGTCTGCCTACCAACACGGTTTGCTGGCGATTCTTATTTTTATTATTAGTTTGCGGGAATTCATACCAATCATCTTTGAGCGAGCTGACATGAACTAAACCTTCCACCAAAAGCGACTCTATTTCCACAAAGAAGCCATAGGATTGCACGCCAGTGATGATGCCAAAGAAGTTCTGGCCAGTTCTCGCTTGCATATATTCAGCCTTTTGGAGCCCCTCTAAATCATTACGGGCTTTGATCGCCAGGTCTTCTTTCTGGCTAATGCGTGGTGCCAGCAGCTCAATGGTGCTTCTGATCTGGCGCTCCAGTTCGGTGGGCAACACACTCCAGCTAATCTGACCATGACAGCTAGAACTACGCAGATCGACTCCTTCCTTGCTGCGGCTACTACGGCGATCGCGGCCTTCCGCAAATAGGGCATGTAAGAGCCTTTGTGCCAGGATATCGCTGTAGCGGTGACGGGGATTGACCACATGGATATAGGGAGTGCCTTCAAGCGCCAATCCAAAGTTAGGGCCAGACTCAGTACCATATTCACCGGGACGGAGCACCGACAAAAATAGATACTTGAGAATATCGCGGCTGTTGTGATCGTCCAGTTCGGCAATTTTAGCCAGACATTCCTGGTAATCGCTCGCCCGGATCACCTCTGGTTGCTCTAGCTCGATCTTAGCTCCCATACTTTCGAGCAGTCGTTGTTTTTCTTCAAACTTGCTCATTTCTGGCATGTTTTGCACCCGCAGCATAGAAGGCAACGCCAATCGATGCAGGTGAGAGGCCATTTCGAGATTGGTACGAATCATAACTTCTGCCACCGCACCATACACCGGCATTGATTCAGGAATCACCGGAATCCCCTGCGCACCATCATCTGGCTCTTGGATCGATGACTCGGTGCAGCGATCGGGCAGGGTAATGGTCAAACCACCTGGTCGCTGTTGGCGCAGCAGTTCACCCACGGTCATAATGTTTTCCAGGAGGGCTTTGAGATTCCCATCCGTCTTCACATCATTGTTTAAAATCGCCTGCGCCTTGGCATAGTCAATTTGATGATCAACTGCAACTATGCTGGGTTGAATCTCCATGCCTTTAATTGCACCATCTTGATCTAGATTCAGCAACAAAGAAATAGTAAGGCGTTCCGATTGCCCAAAAACTTCGATTTCTGGCAGCATCGGAATCAGGCTCTTGCCCAAATAAATTGTGCGTAAGCGCCGCTTGGCCAGTCGATCGAGCGGTGAATCAGCTTCAATATAAGCACTCACATCCTGAATGTGCACACCCAGTTCCCAACCCGCCGGTAGCTTGGTTAACGAAATGGCCGCCGCATTACCGATTTCAACCGCAAACTGCTTACGCAGATCCTGGCGATCTTTATGATCGCTCTTGCGCACAGACTTGGGTAGATCCGCCGCCGCCTGACGTAATTCTTCACTGAAGCGGAGCGGCAGGTTATGTTTACAGCACACCAGCGCCACATCAGCGGTGGATTCTGGATCACTGCCCAGGATCTGCACCACTTTACCCAATGGCAGGTGCTTACCCAGGGGATAGCGCACCATTTCCACATGCACCAGCTTATCGATCGCCGCGCCTAGATCTTCAATATCGTCTGTTTCGGTCAGATCAATTTCAAACAATAACCGATCGTCGAGGGGCATCGCCCGATAGCCAGCATCAACTTTTTTCACCTTCGCCAACATAGTTGGGTTAGCACGATCGACAATTAACCGCACCTCACCTTCGGGGCTCTTTTTACGCATTCCATCACGGGTGACCCGCACCAAAACGCGATCGCCGTTCCAGGCATTGCTGAGATTACTCTCTTTAATATAAATATCTTCAGTTCCCTCTTCGTCTTGGATTGCAAAGCAAAACCCCTTGCTAGAGCAGCGCAGACGACCTTCAACCACCCCATCTTCACTCACTCGTCGATAGCGTCCCTTATCCTTTTCCAAAATGCCCACTTTCTCCAGGGCATCCAGGGTCACCTGGAGCATCCGCACGCCTTCGTCGCTAATGCCTAATTTCTTTTCTACTGCTTTAGGTGCAACCAGTTTGCCATCGGAAAAGCTATCTAATAGTTCAGCAATCGAGAATTCCATGAGGTGACTTTCTATTATTTTTATTACTTATGCAATTTATTGAGATGCGATTTATTGATCCAATCCCAGCCCTGTGCAATATGTGCAAAGGAATTGAAGGGCAGCAGGCATCTGCGAATTGGTTTGATGCAACCTATTTTGATCAGTTTTTGATCAGTCGAAGCCCTAACTAAGTTAGTGCTGGCCGAAGCGGAAATTTGATCGGTGGCGTTAGTGAGCATGGTTGCTCATGCAATTTGCGTAGGCCAATCCAGCAAGAAAGGGTAAGCAGCTAATAGATCGCACACAATCTAAATTTAGTCAAGGATTAGCGGCGATCGCCAAGCCCAGAGGCAATGGAGTACATACACAATCAAATGCTATGACTCAGTTCGTTCGATCGCTTGCCACAGATACCCAGATACCCACCCTATGACCTTAGGAACTAACGAATCAAAACCGATCTAGATAGACGATTCAAGCCAATTCAAGCCATAGTTGCGTGGGTGTAGCTTTGGCCAATTAGTAGACAATCCTGCGTGACTTTATTGCTAGTCATACATTATGTCCGATCGATCGCCCTACCTGCATAACTAGAATATGGAGCTATGCAAGAACAAGCTGCCGTAAATACGAAATATGCATCACACATATCTTGGTCGCTGTCATTTCGCTGATTTGGCTCTAGCCAAGGAAAACCCAGCTATAAAAATTCCTTAATTGGTTCCAGCCTTAGTTCAGGTTACACCATTTGTTAAAGCTAAGGCTTCACAAACAAATCGCTGCAAAACCCTAACCACAAAATGACTTTTGTTGAATCTGGTCATTGGTACAAAAATGCTACATATCAAGCATGTCTCGATCGCAATTACCAAACCTATATAAACAAACCCTGTTGATTTATTTATACAGACAACAAATTTAGGTTAGCACCATTTGTATATAAGCTTACCTTATATTTCTTTTGATTTGAATCATTTGTTACAGTTTCCCCATAAACCTTTTCTAGTATTGTTTTAAGCAATTTATTGTCCAGACCAGATCAATAGAAATCTTGCCAAGGCAATGCATGAAAATGTCAGGATTTCGCCACTACTAACGGCTGAAATTAGGATTTCGGGGATGCAATGTAAGTAGATGTAATGCAATAGGCACCCAGCATTTATTGAGAGATGAAGCAGTTTCTAGTTTCTATCAGTGTAGTTTGTTGAAGCGGGCTACAGGTTTGCTCTAGAACCACCAAATAATAATTGCTGAAGCTAATAAGAGTCTAATTTTGGGGAGGAAGGTCGGTTTCCCCGATCGCTGGGCAGTAGCAAGATAGAGTCAAGAATGCTAGCTTAGAGATAGAAAGAACAATTTGATTGTATTGGGGTAGAGAACATTTAAGATTTGCGATCGTCTCTATCTAGTAGAGATAACGAGATTAGGTCTTAGCTCAAATCCTTTTTTCTAAATATCAACAGATCAACCACGATCATGATGCTCCGGTGGCATCTGCTGGCAACAATTGTAGCAAGCCTTATATAGTAAATAGTAAACTTCTTGCCCAAATGCTCAAGCAACGGAGATAAAGACCAATGGCACAACGACTGAAACGCTGGGAATCACCCCGCAAGACTGGCCGCAACATTAAAGGCAGAGGCGGCACTGCTCGGCTGCGGCAAATTAAAAAACAACAACAGCAACTACGCAAAAAGTTGAAGGAGGGTGATGCCTCCTTTTTTGTTGCTTGATCAGAGCAATGCCCGACCAATTTAAATGTGGGGGCTTGCAATCCAGACGGAGTAACTACTCGATCAAAGCAGCAATGATTATAATTTTCGTGGTGAACCAGTAATTTACTCACTGGCTAGTTGATCGATTATCTTCACGATCGCATCAATACTATTCGTTACGGTGCTATTGCTCATCCGATCGATATATTCCTGGCGCTGTTGCCAAAGCTGCTCGATCGCCATTTGCAAACTAGTCTGGTTTAAATCTTGCTCAAATAAAACCGCACTATAACCTTGCTTTTGAAAAGATTTGGCATTTAAGATCTGATCGCCTCGGCTGGAAGCTCTGGGCAAGGGAATTAATAAATGGGGTTTACGCAATGCCAAAAGTTCAAAGATTGAATTAGCGCCAGCCCTGGAAATAACTAGATCGGCCATTGCCAGAATATCCGCTAGTTCCGTGCCTAAATATTCAAACTGGCGGTAGTTGGGCATATTTGCTAAGCCTGGGTCGAGGTTGCCTTTGCCGCAACTATGCACGATCTGAAACTGGTTAGTTAGCTCTGGTAGGCGATCGCGCACTGCTTGATTAATTCGCGCCGATCCTGAACTACCACCGATCGCCAGTAACACCGGCAAATCCTGCGTGAATTCACAAATCTTGCGTCCCTGCTGTCTATCCCCCTGCAAAATTTCCGGACGGATTGGCAAGCCAGTTACGATCGCGGCGGGCAAATGTTGCTGGGTTTCGGGAAAAGTAACACAAATTTGACTGGCAAAGGGCAGGGCGATCTTATTCGCTAATCCTGGCGTAATATCGGACTCATGGATAATTACTGGAATGCGATTGAGCCAACAGGCCAGAATCACAGGCACAGTCACAAAGCCACCCTTGGAAAAAACCAGCCTGGGCTTAATTTGGCGTAGCAGGAAAAATGCTTGCAACGTCCCCCACAACACCTTAAATGGATCGATAAAGTTTTGCCAATCGAAATAGCGCCTTAGCTTGCCGGAGGCGATCCCATGAAAAGGTAGATCTAGCGCCTGGATCAATTGCCGCTCGATGCCGCGATCGGAGCCAATATATTCAATTTGCCAGTTTTCGGCCTCTAGCTGACTAATTAAGGCAATATTTGGGGTGACATGTCCGGCTGTACCACCGCCAGTGAGGACAATTTTCTTCAATTTTTCTGCCCAATTGTTGATCTGTTCTAACTATAAGCTGGGCGATCGAAATCACCGCATAGTTAGCATTTTAGTTAGATATCTACATGTCTGCGATCTACTAAATAAATACTGCTAATTCAAAATGAGTTTGATAACTTTTTAATAAAGCCTAATAACGCCTAAATTAGCATTGCATAATCAAGGAAGGGAAGTGTTGCCGTCAAAAATCTCGAACGCTTGTTTGATTTGAGCCTGACCGATCGCATGGTCGTTCAATCATCCCACTAATGTGCAAAGCCCCTAAATTGTCGTTACTGGCGATCGCCTGAAATCCCTGCCACAACCTTAGCGATTGTTTTGCATCGAATCAACGTTAATTCACTATCAGCAGGCCGCCCAGACTCCACTCATATCAAAATATCAAAAGAGCATCTTAAGCAGAAATCACCTGAGAAGGCGAAAGCCCTTGTAAAGAAGCCTTTCTAGTTTCAAATAACTGCAAAACTCCCGCACTGACACTCTCGACAATAAAGGGATCGCAATCACCAAGAAACTCCTCCGCCGAAGCATTCTCTGCAAAAAAGTCTTTGCATTTTAAAATCAGGCGACGAATCTCGCGGAAACCCAGCCGCTTCACCATAAAGGTGGCCACAGGGGAATGCCGGATGTCATAGGACGAATCGAGGGTACGTCCTTTTTCTAATAATGTTAGAACCTCAAGCTCTAGGTCTGTTTCTGGTTCATGAGAATTATGCACATAGGGCAAAAACTGCTCCAGACTGTAGTTATCTGGATTTTCTGGCGTGGGCAGTTCCCCCATCATGGTAGAAATTGGTGTGTTATGGCCAATCCTCAGCGAAAGTGCTTCCAGGACTGTAATTGAGGTGAGTTTACTGCCCAAATAAAGCTTGCCCACTTCAATATTCCGCCTGGTGCGATCGATTAGCCCCTGGTAGGTTTGCGCGTCAGGATAGCCGGCAAATTGCTGAAATACCCGCTCTGGCTCCAGAAAACTCAAAAAGCCCTCCATTTTTTGGAGCGATCGCCGATAGCCATGCACCGTATAGGAATTGACATACTTGAGATCGTGATTTGTCTCTGGCAATAAATTCCAGGTGTTATTCAGGAAATGAGAGGCATTGGGATTGGCAAAGTTTTCCACATCCCGATTGGCCAATCGTACCGATCGCAACACCAATGCTTCTAAATCGGCATCGGTGTAACCCAGGTAGAAACCCTTGTTAACTTGGCGCATCCTGACCAGCAAAGCATCACCAACCGAGGTGCCATCGGCAAATTTGGGCCGAAACGGAATCGTCATTTCAATACAAGCGGCGATCGCGGCAATTACCTTTTCCGCCAACGAGGTTTCCAGGCACTTCGCACAGATCACCGCACTCAAAAACTCATTTTGGCCAGCGGTGGGCTGCAAGGGTTGCGATGGCGAAAAGTTAAAAATCTGCAATACCATCTCAAACATGCGATCGGCGGGTAGATCCTGGCGATCGTTGATGACCAGTTGACCATTTTCCTCGTGGATAAATGGGGCAATAAACCGACCAATATTGACGCTCACCCCCTGATCAACCTGGACATAGACTAAATCATGGAATAATGCCGCCAGAATTTCGATCGCATCACCACCCTCACCCACCTCAAAGATATGATTGGGCGTGTGAAAGTAGCGCCAGGGGCCAGTCATGGCCTGAATAATCAGATTGGCAGTCTTGGCCAACCGATCGTTATCGGCGGTACCGCCAAGTTGCCTGGTTGCCCAAATTAATTTGTCTAGGCAGCGCGTGTAATCTTTTCCATCAGCCATCAAGCCTTCAGTGCCTCCAAATTGCGATCGCAGTTACTCTGTGGTTTTCTAACAGCAGTTATAGACTTTAACTCGCCTGCCCTAATCAATTTGGCTTCTTATGGATTATTCCTAGCAATAATTAGACCCTGGTTAAGCTCTAATTATTTGTTAATTTAGATTGCACCTTAACTCAGTACACACAATGTAGATATTTCAAATACCACCTGTAATTACCAAGAAAATCCTAAATAATATAATAATATTAATATAATAATATTTAGATAGAAACCTTGTTGATGCTGGATATATCTAACGCTTAACTCTTAGCAAAAACTGCTAGCTGGTCCGCAAACTATGTTTATTCCTGGCCAGCACTTTTCCCTTAGATCTAATAGATCTAAAATATGAATCTAAATACTAGTGCCAGAGTAATCATAAATTGATTAACTTAAATACGAAATCCGCATCACCTGCACCCAAGTTGCCCCAACTCCCTTATTTGATTGTAGGGCAACTCCTGGCTAGCTCATAGAAGATCCATAATAATCAGCACCCTTAGCCCAAGTAATTCAAACCCAAAAACCAGCGCGATCCGATTAAGATCTAAATATTATATTTATAAACTAGCTGTTAGATTGATTAGATTGATCTTATCGGTGTCCTCAAAAAATTCACTCAAGAATTTGCTCTAATTAACCAGACCTGAGTTGGCTTAGTTGTTTTAGTTAATTAATGCTTTTTCCTAGAACTATTAAAACTATATGGATTAACTAATTTATTTGGTTTTTAATTATGTTGCTCAAGCCATCCTATGCGGCCAGGTGATAGGAATCAGCCGCGATCGCCTCATTTGCCTCCCTAACGCTAATTTCTCTATCTATTTCTTTAATCAGTTTGGCTATGTTTAGATCTAGTAATTCAGTTTGCATTTGACGCGGAATCGGACACCAGATCCTGACCTGATTTGGTTCTTGAACTACGATCGAAAATAAGCCCGACTCCAGGTCAGCACGGCAGGCATTAATTGCATCATCTGAGTTTTTATAAGTCTCAGCAGGCAAAAATAACTGCCCTAAATAATCGATCGCTTGTTCAATACCAAGGGGCGTAATGATATCGACTAATTCGTAATCCGTAAGAGATATGAGCATCATGGCAGGGATTTAAAACTCGGCTTATTATGGTTTAAAGGTCGTCTACAGGAATTAGTATGGCTGGTTTAGCCCTATTTAGAAGTGACAAGCAACTCTAGCTATTGGTGATTGCGGATCAATGGAGGCGTGACCGCGATCACTTAATAAATGATTATGCGATCGTTAGGTTAATTGGGGCTTAGCTCCAAGTGGAACAGAAGTCATAAGTTTTGATCGAGGTTATGCTAGTTTAATATAGAGTTAAGTTTATGTATTGGCATGATAAGTAAAATTGGTAGCGCCCACATTTCATGTGAAGATATACTAGGAAATGTTAACCAGTAGCTAGTTTTAGGACTAATAATCATTTCTGCTGCCAAGGTTGCCAACCGCATCAATTGCTAAGTCATGATGCTTAGTTTTAGGCCAATTTTTGGGCTTGATCTATGGGACAAGTTGCACGGACAAGCTACATGGGCAAGTTGCATTAAAGGGTTGTGAATTTGGTCTTAGTTTTCCTAAGGGGCTAAACCAAAAGCCAAAACTTTAGATTTAGGTTTAAAGTTTTTAGCTACGATGCTCCTGGCGGGCTTAGAATACATTAGTTGAGTCAACCGTTGCTTAATTTAGATTGATTAGATTGATTGGATTAAAATACTTCAGATCAAAACACCAAGATCCAAAAGTACAAAATTTAACAGTATTAGTAGTAACAGTATTAGAAAGTAGAGTTCAATAGGGGCGATCGCAAACATGCCAATGATCGAAACCAAAGCCGAACGCATGGTCATTAATATGGGGCCTCATCACCCCTCCATGCACGGTGTATTGAGGCTTTTAGTGACCCTGGACGGGGAAAATGTAGTTGACTGTGAACCAGTGCTTGGCTACCTGCACCGCTCCATGGAGAAGATTGCCGAGAACCGCACAATTATTCAATATTTGCCCTACGTGACCCGGTGGGATTATTTAGCCACCATGTTCACCGAAGCGATTACAGTTAATGCGCCAGAAAAACTGGCCGATGTGTCTGTGCCCCGGCGGGCAAGCTACATTCGCATGATTATGCTGGAGCTAAGTCGGATCGCTTCCCACTTACTCTGGTTAGGTACATTTGTGGCTGATATTGGTGCGCAGACCCCATTTTTCTATGTGTTCCGTGAACGGGAGATGATCTACGATCTGTTCGAGGCAGCAACGGGAATGCGGATGATGCATAACTATTTCCGGATCGGCGGCGTGGCAGCGGATTTGCCCTATGGCTGGGTGGATAAATGCGAGGACTTTTGCAATTATGTGATCCCCAAGATCGACGAGTATGAACGCCTGATCACCAATAACCCCATTTTTCGCAAACGGGTAGAGGGCATTGGTACCCTCAGCCGGGAAGAAGCAATTAGCTGGGGCTTGTCTGGGCCAATGCTCAGGTCTTCGGGCGTGAAATGGGATTTGCGTAAAGTCGATCACTATGAACTTTATGATGAGCTGGATTGGGACGTGCAGTGGGAAACCGCAGGCGATTGTCTGGCTCGCTATTTGGTGCGGGTGCGCGAAATGCGTGAATCCACCAAGATGATTTTGCAATGCCTGAAGCAGCTACCGGGCGGCTCCTATGAAAACCTGGAAGCGCAACGGGTGCTGGGTGGTCCTAAGAGTGAATGGAATGGATTTGACTATCAGTTTATTGGTAAAAAATCCTCACCCACCTTCAAGGTGCCAGAAGGCGAACATTATGTGCGGGTTGAGGCTCCCAAGGGTGAGCTGGGCGTATATGTGATCGGTGACAATAATCTGTTCCCCTGGCGCTGGAAAATTCGTCCACCTGGTTTTATTAATTTGCAAGTTTTGCCCCAATTGGTTAGGGGAATGAAGGTGGCTGACATCATGGCCATTCTCGGTAGCATTGACATTATTATGGGTGAGGTGGATCGCTAGTGGACACAGCAATGGGAGGAATTGATTTACAGCAATCACTAATTGAGGTGCTGACTGGCATGGGGCTTACCCCTGGCGCGGCCAAAGCTCTGTGGATGCCGATCCCGATGGCGGTGATCGTGCTGGTGGTGACGATCGGCGCATTGGTCTGTACCTGGCTGGAGCGCAAGGTATCAGCGGCGGCACAACAACGAATTGGACCAGAATATGCTGGACCATTTGGGATCTTGATCCCGATCGCTGACGTGGCCAAGCTCCTCACCAAACAGGATGTGGTTTCAGCTAGCTCTGATCCGATTCTATTTACCCTTGGCCCGGTAATTGTATTTATATCGATCTTCTTTTGTTTTCTGGTGGTGCCATTTGGCCAGAATTTATTGATTTCCGATCTGGGTACGGGCATTTTCTTTATTATTGCGGTTTCCAGCATTGCACCAATTGGTTTGCTCATGGCTGGTTATTCGTCTAACAACAAGTATTCTTTGCTGGGTGGGCTGCGGGCTGCGGCTCAGTCGATCAGCTATGAAATTCCCCTAGCGCTGGCAGCCTTGGCGATCGCCATGATGTCCAATGGCCTGAGTACCGTAGACATTGTCAACCAACAGGCCGACTTAGGGATTGTGTCCTGGAATGTGTGGCGGCAACCGATCGGGTTTGTGATTTTTCTGATTGCGGGCTTAGCCGAATGTGAGCGGATGCCCTTTGACCTACCAGAGGCAGAAGAAGAACTGGTGGCAGGCTATCAAACCGAATATACCGGTATGAAATTTGCCCTGTTCTATGGTGGCTCCTATGCCAACTTGCTCCTGACTGGCTTGCTGGTGGCGGTGCTTTTTTTGGGTGGCTGGGAGTTACCTGTGCCGGTTGATGCGATCGGTGGGTGGTTGGGGATCAGCCCTGATACAGCCTGGTGGCAAGTAATTGCTGGATTCCTGGGCATTACCGCTACCTTGCTCAAAGCCTATTTCTTTATTTTTCTGGCGATTCTGTTGCGCTGGACTGTGCCCAGGGTGCGGATCGACCAACTACTGGATTTGGGCTGGAAATTCCTGTTACCGATTAGCTTAGTTAATCTGTTGATCACAGCAGCGCTGAAGTTGAGTTTCCCCATGTTTTTTGGCGGTTAGTTGGGCTGATTTATTTGCTACATAGTTGCGACATAGTAGCGATCGCTAAGTTAGTTAGTTAGTTAGTTAGTCCTAAGTTCTAGCTCCCAACCTTGGAAGATATAGAGTGAAAAGTACGAACCATGATGAAATTTTTAAGCCAAGTTGGCGATTATGTTAAAGAGGCTGGCCAAGCCGCTAAATATATTGGCCAGGGCATGGCGGTTACCTTCGATCACATGCGCCGCCGCCCAATTACGGTGCAATATCCTTACGAAAAGCTGATCCCATCGGAGCGGTTCCGGGGTCGGATTCACTTTGAATTTGACAAGTGCATCTCCTGCGAGGTCTGCGTGCGGGTTTGCCCAATTAACCTACCCGTAGTCGATTGGGAATTTAATGCCGAAATCAAGAAAAAAGAGCTGCGCAGCTACAGCATTGACTTTGGTGTATGTATTTTCTGTGGCAACTGCGTTGAGTTCTGCCCCACTAATTGCCTATCAATGACGGAAGAATATGACTTAACCGTCTACGATCGCCATCAGCTTAATTTTGATAACGTGGCGATGGGCAGGATGCCAACCAAGGTAACCGAAGATCCAATGGTGACCCCATTGCGGGAACTGGCCTATTTGCCCAAGGGTGAAATGGAGCCCCATAATGTTTCCCATACTGAGCGACGCGCCGGTAAGCGCCCCGAAGAAATCATTGATGAAGCAATGAGTGACCCCAAGCCCCCTGCCTCTGAATCTGAGTAGGAGCAAAGCTTTAAAAGCTTTAAATCAATTGCACTTTGAACCCCTCTGGGTTTAACCTAGTAACCTAGGACAAGCTAAATCAAATCGAGTTACTTAAATTAAATTGCCTAAATTGCTGAGGACAAGCCAAATATGAATTTGGGAGATGGTGTTCAAGTTGTATCCCTGGTTGTGCTGTGCGCATTGATGATCGCCTCAGCGATGGGAGTTGTGTTACTGCAAAATATCGTTTACTCCGCCTTTTTGCTGGCGCTGGTATTTTTCTCCATGTCTGGCATGTATATCCTGCTGAATGCTGACTTCGTAGCGGCAGCACAGATTTTGATCTATGTGGGTGCGGTTAACGTTTTGATTCTGTTTGCGATCATGCTGGTGAACAAACGCGAGGAATATAAGCAACTTCAATTTGGCCTATTGCGAAATGGCATTACAGCGATCGTCTGTCTAGCGATCTTTGGCCTGCTCAGTGTCACGGTTACATCCACTGATTGGGTCACAGCCTTTAGTGTTGCTAAGTTCCCCTCTACCCTGGTGGTAATTGGTCAACATTTCTTTAGTGATTATTTGTTGCCCTTTGAGCTAGCTTCGGTATTGCTGTTGATCGCCCTGATTGGTGCGATTATTCTGGCGCGCCGTGAATTTGTGCCCGATGCCTCAACCCAAACCCCTGAAGTAGCGGAGACAGACGAGTCTTTGGCCTTGTTAGAGCGCCCCCGCGAGCAGTTGGCAGGCAGTGCTGACAAGTAGTCACTTAAGCATTAAATAAGCATTAAAAAATTCCAGATTGCATCTCTCTGCATCGCTGAGCAGACGCTTAAAAATAGAGCAAAACAGAGCAAAAGTAGAAATAAAATGAGTTTAGAAGCTTTCCTAATCGTTGCCGCCGCTCTTTTCTGCATTGGTATTTATGGCCTGATCACCAGCCGTAATGCAGTGCGCGTGTTGATGTCGATCGAATTGATGCTGAATGCAGTCAACCTTAATTTGATGGCATTTTCCAACTATGTTGATTCCGACAATATTCGCGGTCAGGTGTTTGCCGTATTTGTGATTACGGTGGCGGCGGCCGAAGCTGCGGTGGGCTTGGCGATCGTGTTGTCGATCTACCGTAGCCGCGACACGGTGGACATGGAGCAGTTTAATCTACTGCGTTGGTAGCAGCTAGAGATAGCTCTTAACTTAAGGCTCAACTGGTTTGTAGATATAAAAGCCGGACTCTGAACCTGCTACTTGGCGACTTCGTCCATCATACCAACGCTCCCAGAATTCAAGTTGACTATCGCTAAGCCGACTGTCGATCGTGATGTAGGTAGACCCCCTAAACTGACTGGGGCAACCGCTGTCGGGGGTAGTGCCAACATAATAATCACTTTCTTGTTGATAGGTGATCTGGCATTCACGCTGGCCAATTTGTGTGGCAGTCAGCACTTTCCCTGAGGCAGGGCGATCGCAAAAATCAGCAAAATCGCCATCGACTAGCTTATAGGTAACCATTCTAAAGCTGTTGTCAGGTGCGGGTAATCGATATAAATGGGCAACACGTTGGCTGGCAAACTTCAGCTCTGGTGAATTTGCGGCCTGCTCCAAGACCATCACCTGAGTTCCGGTGGGGAAAAGTTCATCTGGTTCAATATTCACTACACAGTTATTGAACCGCACTGGCAGAAAAGTTGGATCACTTTGCTGCTGTTCCGCATTATTAAACTTACCGCTCAACATTGCCGCGATCTGATTCAGTTGCGCATCCTGACTGGCTGGATTGATATCTTTAAACTTATAGCTGCTGTCATCTGCGCCCCAAACCTGCTTACCGGAAGCATCAAAACCGCGATCCCAGGTTTCCATCTCCCCATCAGTGAGCAGAATTTTATTGGTGATTTTGACCGCACCCCGAAAATTAGTTGGGCAACCTTCAGGGGGAGTGGAGCCTATGTATCGATAGTAATTGCCGTACTGATCGCGCTCAGCATCTAAACTCAAGAAAACGCTGCATAGTGCCTCGCCTAGTTCCGCTTGCGATACCTGTCTAGCCTCTGGCTCCCGATTACATAGACCAATCCAACGATCGCTGACAGCAGGACGAAAAGACCGCGACTCTACTTGCTTGCCATCTTTGCTGGGCGCAATGCGTAAGAAACGCTGCCGATAGGGTTGTTCTAGTTTGGTGGAAATTGCTTGCTCTTGATAGAGGAAAATTACTGACTCTTTTGGCTCTCGATCGATTACCTCCACTACACAAGTAGTCATCCGCACATCAGCGACATCCCGATTAGCGATCGCCGCCGCCGAGGTATCCATTGCCCCAATCAAATAATCCGCAACTTGCTGCACTTGGCGATCGATCGGTATGACCTCAAGCTCAGCAGCGATCGCATCATGTTTGGCATAGATTGCCCAGATGTTTAAGGTAATCAACCCAACGCAAAAACTACCAACCGCTAGCCCAATTCTATTTCGAGTCACAATTAATTAAACCTATAGCCGAACCAGGAGATCGCTGATCCCCAGCCCTGACATTATGCAACTATTCAACAAAACCAGTATAGACAGCCCCGCTCGATCGCTGCAATAATTGCCCCTGGCTACTTTGGCAAACTTTACAAACCAAATTAAAGCCTATTGCTCTTATTTATCAGTGTCTTGGCGATCGTCCAGCCATTTAAGATCCGGCAATTCTAGTAGTTCTGGTTCTGGCGGTGACTCGGTTGGTAACTCAATTAAGTCCCTTTGCTCTTGAAGCTGAAGCTCAGGCAATTCAACCAGCTCTTTTTGTTGCTTCTTAACCTGCAAGGGAATTTTGAGCGGTACGGGCTGCGGAATTTCTTCGAGCCAATATTGCGCCGTGGGCAAGGTCATTTCTAGATCATCAAGGGGGCGAGGAATTACCATTACGGCATTTAATTCACCGATCCGCTCAGCCTCATGCATGCCTGCTTCAATCGCGATCGCCACATCGGCCACATTGCCGCGAATAATTGCTGTGCATAACCCTGCCCCGATCGATTCATAGGCTCCCAAATGCACATCCGCCGACTTGAGCATCGCATCCGCTGCCCCCACCATCGCCGGGAAGCCACGGGTTTCAATCAGGCCGATCGACATATTACTAAGTCGGCTGCGCTGGGTGAGGCGATCTTGTAGAAACTGCTTGGCGATCTTGCTGCCAAAGGGTAAAACCGATTCCAGATTGGGCATGGGGCGAGGAATCACCGTTGCCGACACCAACTGTTCAAACTTCTCTGCGGTTTCGATCCCAGCCTGCACTGCTATGCGCACATCAGCAATCCGCCCTCGTACCACTGCCGTACAATAGCCCTGGCCAATTTTTTCATAGCCCACCAGCAGCACCCCAGAGGCCTTGAGCATCATATCAGCGGTACCCACCACAGCCGGAAAACTACGGGTAGAAACCAGACCAACCGCACTCTCGGATAATTTATCCAGTTGCTCGATCAATCGCGCCGCCTTATTGTTTTGATGGTCTGGCGATCGCGGTTGAATTTGGCGGTGTTGTTGGGATTGGGGCTTTAGCTGGTGCATCTTCGGTCACCTCGTGGGATTTAGGAATTATATGCAGGAGCAGGGTGCATATAAAAAATTGCTTGAGACTATGGTTTACCCTGATTCTAGTCTATATGATTATTCTAGGCTCTATTCTATTGGTTCGGAAGCTCAATCGGGTAACGATTTAAAACTTAACTACAAGCGATCGCCACTATCCCCAGCATCCTGTTCGAGATTGGGCTGCGGCAATTGTTGGCTAATTTGGCGATGGGGTAGCATCACCCCCAGAATTTGCTCCACATAGGCTTTACCATATACCTTCCCATTTGGACTGCCATTATTATTAATCACGGGCTCTGGCGCGATCGGTTGAACTGGTTCGATCGGTGGGATTAATGGCTTAAGCGTGGGATCAACAAAAGTGGATGCAGTACCAGGATTAGCAATGGGATCAACTGGCTCAACGGTCGCAGGAGTGAATTGATTGGGTGCGATCGATTGGCTTGTTTGATCCTTGGCCGAGCTATGATCAGAATTAAAAGAATTATCAGGATTTAATGACGAGTTGGGCAGCGATGGCGCATAGGTGGGCGGATTAATCGCCAGGGGTGAAATGCTTATTTTCGCTTCATTAAAGGTAGTTTTGGTGGTGGCTAGCTCTGGTAAAAGGCTGCCCAGATCTGGTTTGGAATCTAGCTTGGGATCAAGTTTGGTGTCAGGTTGAACATTACGATCGATCGCACTTTGCGGAATGCTCGACCCGATCGGCAATGCCTGAGTGGATAAATTTTGTTGCGCTGGAGATTCTACTAATTTAGATGCAGCTTTAGATGCAACTTCAATTGCTCGACCGCGATCGCCCAGGAGCGAACCAGTAGCCACCATTTCACCGGAATTTACTGAGCAATTAAAAATTGTCGTCGCTGCACCAATGCAGGCACTCGCACCGATCGCCCCCCGGCCAATGATTAAAACTCCCGCGCCCAGGGTCACGCCATCCTCAATTTTAAGATTGCCACCATAGGCTTTGATCACACAGCCCATGCCAATACAAACGCCTGCACCAATCTTGATCCGACTACCAACCGCAGCCTGAATGATTACCCCGGCAGCGATCGTAGCGGTGGGATCAATTTCCACATCGCCGCCAACCATCGGCTCAAAGATAGACTCGGTGAGTTGAGTTGGCGCTATGTCTGTTAATGAAATTGAAGCTGGGTAATTTTGCATCACACCACAAACAACCGGAACGAAATAGAGCAGATTACTTAAATTACTTAAACCACCTAAATCACCTATAAAAAAGTCCCGCTCTCGTTAAGTGCACGAAGTAAGTGCATTAAGCATATTGCTACTCAACGATAATTTCGGGAACCTAGCTAGGAAATTAAAGGTTTTAAATCACCCTGGCAATGCTCCCAGAGAAGCGATCGCCTGACAGAATTTAGATAACAAAAGTTATGTATGCATTGCGGTGGCCAAGTTAATTAGACCTAGGCGTAATCAGTATAAACAAAAGTCTATTTTTAGGTTTAGGTTTAGCTTGATGCTTAAGGCCAGCATGACTAGGTTTGCAAAGTAGCCAGGAATGGAAATGGTACTAATACTAATTGAGATCAAGCAAATTATTACTTTTACTTAAATTGCGATCCCAGGCATCAGCACCATTCACTTAACTTCCTAACCTCGATTTTGATTGGTTGAGGCGCAGGATAATCAATCAATCGATCGCCTGCAAGCTCAGTTCTACTTACCAGGGCGCTGGATCAATAGCTCGCTCACCCGCTTTCTGGCCTTCGGGTCAACCCCAACTAAGCGCACATATTCGCCAGAATGCTCGGATAGCAAAGAGCTAATTGAAGCTACGGCGGCGTTGTAATTGCCTGCCTCGATCGCAGGGCCCGTATTCCAAGCACTGGCACGGAAGCGGCGTTGATCGGCATATTCAGTGCTGATTTTCAGACCCTGCGCCAGAAGTTGCCGGATTTGTTGTTCAACTTCGGCATTGAGGCCACCACCAGAACTGCCATAGCCATTACCGCTGCCATTGCTACTACTACTAGAACTGCTGCTGTAGCCGTTGTTAGATGGTTGACTATTGCGACTATTGCTATTGATAGACTTACCATTCGGCTGCTGTACCACAACTTCAGAGATGCGGCGTTTGGCATTGGGATCTACGCCAATTAGTTTGACATATTCACCATTGTGCTCAGACAGGAAAGCTCTTAGATCTTTGACTACCGAGGAGGCTTGGCTGCCTTGGAAAGATGGGCCAGTGTTCCAGGCACTAGCGCGATGACGGCGTTCATCGGCATATTCGATCGCAATTTTTAAGCCCTGCGACAGAATTTGCTGTACTTGCTGGTGCAGATCGCCAGTGGCCACGGAACTAGAACCAGATCGGCTACTAGAAGACCGATTGGCAGGAGTAGCAAAGCCCTTGCCACCACTACTCGATCGCACCGCTCGGCCATCTGCATATTGAATAATTTCTTCAAAGGCTCTGGTACGCGCCTGGGCATCCACGCCAATTAGTTTGACATATTCACCACGATGCTCGGCCAGGAATTGATTTACGCCATTGAGCACAGTATTACTATTGGCTGCACCAAAGCTGGGGCCAGTATTCCAGGCATTGGCCTTAAACCTACGCTTATCGGCATGTTCCAGGCTGATGCGATAACCCTGGTTAACCAATTGTTGAATTTGCGATTGCAGATCGCTAGACCCACCGCCACCAGCGCTAACACTATTCTGGCTATAACTATTGCTGCTAGAGCTGGAATAATTACCACTACTACTAGAGGAGAACTGGGCAGGGCGATCGCCAGGGCGTTGGATAATTTTTTCCATCACTCGGCTTTTTGCTTTGGGATCAATGCCGATCAGGCGAACATAGTCACCCGCATGTTCAGCAAGGCAATTTTCGAGTTCGCGCAGCACCTGGGATTCTTGAATCGATTCGATCGGCGCACAGCTTTGCCAGGAATTGATCCTGAAGCGACGTTGATCCACGTGCTCAGTGCCAATTCGATAGCCGGCAGACAAAAGCTGCCTCACATCTTGTACTACTTCTGAGTTGAGTTGCATTTCGGTTGATTGACTACTATAACTATTGGGATTGGAAGATCCTTGGGTGTAGGAATTTTGTAAATGGGTGCGAAAATCAGCTAGGCAAACGTTACTTTCTGCACATTGGTAGCCCGATCGCAGTGCCTCATTTATCCCCACCACATGATGGGCAAATTCCACATCATCCTTATTGACGTTGGGAAGGCGATCGGCCTGTTGTTGGGTAGTGATGATCGCCCCAGAGGGCACATACTTACCAGGTGGGATTTCAACATCCTGAATTAACACATGCATCATCACAATGCAGCCATCGCCAACCTTGGCATTAAAAACCGTGGAGCGAAAGCCAATAAAGCAATCGTCGCCCACATAGCAGGGCCCATGCACCAGGGCTTTATGGGTAATTGAGGAGTTTTCGCCTACCCACACTGAATAGTCTTTGCCATCATTGCCCTTAATGCGGCCTTGTTCGAGGCCATGAATTACCACGCCATCTTGGATGTTGGTGCCAGAACCAATATAAAAGGGCGTACCCTCGTCGGCTCTGACTGAAGTGCCTGGCGCGATCAAGACATTAGCACCAATTTTCACATCTCCAATCACATAGGAAGAGGGGTGAATATAGGAACTTTCATGGATTTGGGGATTGGTCAGGGTAGGTGACCAAGGTGTGGGTGGGGCGGGGGCGCGGCGGGATGGCATAACTGTTTCTCCTACTATGTTGCTCTGAGTTGCTCTGCTCTGCACTAAAATCCATCCACTCATGAGGCTGGATCAGTTTTGGGCGGGTAGTAGGTGGGAGAGACTCCCTCATCTACTTGATTTGGGACGATCGCAATCACAATTAATCCCGACAAGGCTTAACAAGTGGCGATCGATCGCTAATACTACAAATGCTGATGAATACACGAATTAAGTAAAATTAATATATAAATTAAGTAAATTGAGCCAGTTAACTAATTTGCAAAACCATATAAAACAAACTATTTATTTACTTGATTCATCTACGAGAGGATTAACTTGGGATTTGAATCAACTGCAACCGCTTAACTCACAACCAATAATTAAGCTGAATTAAAGCTAGCGATCGGATTGCATTTGGCAGTTTGGCTATATTTTGTTTGGTTATATTTAGAGTTGTTATTTATATTTACCTAGTTATGGATCTAGTTATTGATTATTGATTGGCGATTATCGATCAATCACTGTTGCGAATGCATTGGTAATTACAAATAATCTGGCCAATAAATTTCCAATCAACTAGATTGAATCGCTGAATTGATCGACTAATAAGGTTGGGAACGATGCAGGTTGAAATCTAAAAATCGGAAATAATCGGAAATAATAGGTTGATTTAGGCACACCAAATGTTTATATCGATGGGCATTAAATCCTTTGGCTGAGTCCTTTAGCTGAGTTGAATCACTGCTTAGCTGAGCGGCTAAATACACCAAAAAATAGATTTAAGGGCAAATATTTAGCGATCAGCCAGAGTATCTCAGAGCATTACCAATCAGTTTGGCTTAATTTGACCCATTCTCAAGGCATTTCAAGTATTTAGTAGCTAGCGATACGAATCCTTCTTGCTATAGAGCAGAGAATTATCCACAGAAACTGTGTCAATAATTCCTACCACCAGAGCATCAAGCGGTCGATGTTCACCACCTTGGAACTGACGCGCTGCACTACCTCTACTCACTAATACCCATTCATCAACACCAGCCCCTACCACATCTGCGGCTACCTCATAGTTTGGTTGTAATTGCCCCTGGTCATCGATCATTTGCAAAAACAAAAATTTGGTGCCTTGCAAACTTGGATCTTTCTGGGTGCTGACAATCGTGCCGCGAACTTTGGCAATCTGCATTAGGTTAATTTCTATGTATCTAGGATTAAATATCCAGGTTTCAGATAGAATATCCAGATTTCAAATAGCTATATGCCTAAATGAATGGGCTGGGATTCAGGTTCATAAACTGGGCTAATTAGCTTAATTGCTTAGCCTAGCGAGTAGAAGGAAGCGATCGACCAGTCACACTCTCGCGGAACTGTTCGACTTCCTCGGTATAGCTCATCGGCAGCACATACTCAAGGTTTTCATGGGGACGCGCAATGATATGAGTAGATAGCACCTGACCACCATTAACGCGTTTGATATTCTCTACGCCAGCGGCAACCGAAGCTTGCACCTCAGAGACATCCCCTCGCACAATCACGGTAACGCGACCGCTGCCAATTTTTTCGTAGCCCACCAGAGTTACTCTGGCAGCCTTAACCATGGCATCCGCTGCTTCTACAACAGCAGGGAACCCTAAGGTTTCAATCATTCCTACGGCGATCGACATGAACTTTTAATTCCTAATAACGCTAAACCTAAATATTGAGAATTGATTAAGCAAGCCTTGGCAATTTCGAGGCTGAATAGCTAGTAATCACAATTGCTTGAGCAGCGATCGGGCTTCCTACCAGCAAATTGCCAGTGCTAGGTTAGGCTAGGTGCGGAACTGTTCGACTTCCTCGGTATAGCTCATTGGCAATACATACTCAAGGTTCTCGTGGGGACGCGCAATGATGTGGGTAGATAGTACCTGACCACCATTAACCCGCTTGACGTTCTCTACGCCAGCAGCTACTGAAGCCTGAACTTCAGATACATCGCCACGCACAATTACGGTAACGCGACCACTACCGATCTTTTCATAGCCCACCAGAGTTACTCTGGCAGCCTTGACCATGGCATCTGCGGCTTCTACAACGGCAGGGAAACCCAAGGTTTCGATCATTCCTACGGCGATTGGCATTTTAATTCTCCTTCGATTCAAACAAATTTGTGTAATTCAAAAGCTAGAGGCAAGCGGTTAGATTAAACCGTGAATTTGGCCACGAGAATAACCCCCCTCACTCCAGCAAAATGAGAGATCCAGTTGGAAGATGCATAGACTTGCATTTAAACAAAGCATAGGGTTACACAGTCCTATTTGACAATATAAATCAAAATGATTATTTTTAATCTTTTGTATTAGTAAAGTTAATTAATAATCCAATGAGTGCTCACTACAGCTTTTGCGATTAAACTGCGATCGATCCTGTGGACTCATGTCTAGCTCAATCCACCTCTTATTTGCTTAACAAAAGTTAATTTGGCTAGCCCAATCAGAACCGTTGAAATTGGGTAACCAATAGTTCGGCGGCGATCGGCACTTTGTGTGCCATATTTTGGGTTGTGGTTAGAACTAAAGTGGGATCAAGATTTTCCCTGATGAGATTCCAGACATTTCAATCAGTTTGCTGTGATAGCAGTAATTGGGTTAAATTTAGAGATGCTTAGGGATGCGTTGGTGCGGCTCGCATTAACTTTTGCTGTTAAGTTGGCGGTGGTTGTTTACCAGCTCCAAGCCTTGCTTAGCAATAAATTAAACCTTCCTTCGTTCTAGATTAGCTAAATTAGATTTTCAAATCAAAGCAGCAACTTGAAATCTCTTTCAGGAAACTTATTTTTAACCTATTTTTGTTAGATCGCTAGTTTCAACCTCCTTAATCCGAGTATTAAACGGCAATTCTATTTCATGATTTATCTTCATAAAACCAAGTTTATATTTCTGTTTTCAGCCCTTTTTTAGATATTGTTTTAAGTCTACATGAATCAGTTTTTGCTCCAAACCAGTTGGTGTGTGCCTTTCTATTGTTTGCTTGGTGCGATCGCTACGGTGCCCTGGTCGGCAGGCATAGTTCACCGCACTGGTCAGCGGCCGGCCGCCTATTTGAATATTCTGATGACGCTGCTGGCGCTATTGCATAGCATAGTTAGCATGGCCGCAATCTGGGGGCAACCTGTGCAAAGGCTAGATTTTAGCTGGTTTCAAGTGGCTGATTTTAGCCTGGATTTCACCATGGAGCTATCAGAGGTAAGTATTGGCGCAACGGTGCTGGTGACTGGCCTGAGTCTGCTGGCACAGGTGTTTGCATTGGGCTACATGGAAAAAGACTGGAGCTTGGGGCGATTCTATGCCCTGATGGGCTTCTTTGAAGGGGCGATGATTGGGTTGGCGCTCAGTGATTCGCTCTTGCTCAGCTATGCGCTACTGGAGATGTTAACCCTGTCAACTTATCTGCTGGTGGGGTTTTGGTATGCACAACCGCTAGTGGTTACGGCGGCTCGTGATGCCTTCTTGACCAAACGGGTGGGCGATCTGCTCTTGCTGATGAGTGTGGTGGCGTTATCTTGTCTAGCTGGTAGTCTAAGCTTCAGCGATCTAGAAACATGGGCGCTTTCCGATGCCCCAAATCAACTATTGAATCCATTTACCACCAGTCTGCTCTGTCTGGGGCTCACTGCCGGACCGATCGGTAAATGTGCCCAGTTCCCATTGCATTTGTGGCTAGATGAAGCAATGGAAGGGCCTAATCCGGCTTCGATTTTACGAAATTCCCTGGTGGTCGGTAGTGGTGCCTATGTATTAATCAAGCTGCAACAGGTGTTGGCATTATCGCCGATCGCCCTGGATTTTTTGATTGTGATTGGTGTGATCACAGCGGTGGGTAGTTCTTTTGTGGCGATCGCCCAAATTGATATTAAGCGCGCCCTCTGTCATTCCACCAGTGCATTTCTGGGGTTGGTCTTTATTGGCGTAGGCTTGCAGTGGACTGAGTTCGCACTGTTGATGTTTTTTGTCCATGCGATCGCCAAAGCCCTATTGTTTATGAGTATTGGCTCAGTCATTAACACCACCAGTGGTCAAAATATGACCGAGATGGGTGGTTTGTGGTCGCGGATGCCGGCTACTACCACTGCGTTTGTGGTTGGTTCCGCTGGTCTAACCGCTTTATTCCCGCTTGGTGCCTACTGGGTGATGTGGCTGGGGACACAAGCTTTCTGGTATAACGAGCCCATAATTTTCCTGGTGCTGATTGCAGTCAATACCCTGACTATGATGAATCTGACCAGGGTATTCAGGCTGGTCTTTTGGGGTGAGCCCCGCCAGAAAACCCGTCGTGCGCCGGAGGTGATCTGGCCGATGTCTTTGGCAATGGTCAGCTTGAGCATTGTTACCCTGCTAGTGCCATTGATCATGTTGAATCTGGGCATGTTTCCACAAATCATGGAAATTAATCTGTGGCCATTGGCAGTCATGCTTGGCTCTAGTTGCCTGGGGGCGATCGTGGGTAGCAAGATTTATCTACATCGGAATTTGTCTCGCCCGATGAATCTCTACCAGCGGATGTTACAGGACTTTTTTGCCTACGATCTCTACATCGATCGCCTCTATCGCGTTACGATCGTTGGCTTGGTTAGTTTGGTCTCACGCCTGAGTGCCTGGTTCGATCGCATCATTGTTGATGGTGTGGTCAACTTGGCGGGCATCACCACTATTTTTGGTGCCGAGGGCTTGAAATACAACGTATCTGGCCAACTGCAATTATATGTATTGGTGATCTTCCTGAGCCTGTCATTACTGGTATTACTCCTGGCCAACTGGTCATCATTTAATGCGGTCGTGAACATATTGCCAATGCTCAAAGGTCTGATTCAGGTTTAGGAAGGAGTATCTAGATACAGCAAGATAGATACAGGCAGATCTAAATATTTAGTGGGTGTAAATATCAATTAGTTAGAGTAGTTAGAGCCAAATATTAGATCCAGGCTCAGGCTTGATTCTTGATGATTAGATGTAGTTATAGGGCGAAGGGTTAGAGAGAAAGATAGATGCTTAATTTTGGAATCTGGTGGCCAGTTTTGGGGGCTTTGGTGATCTGCCTATGGCCGATCGAAATGGATGGTAAGCGATTGCGTCAGGTGGCTTTAGCCTTTGCGATCGCTGCTGGGGTCTGGAGTTTGGTGCTAGCTTCCCAGTTTGCCCTGGACAACACCGGGATGCAGTTTGAGTTCTATTTGCCCTGGATTGAACCGTTAGGACTTTCCTATAGCTTGGGCGTGGATGGCATCTCGCTGCCGTTGGTGGTACTCAATACGGTGCTCACGGCGATCGCCATTTATAGCAGTGCTGAAAAACGCGATCGACCCAGGTTCTACTATGCCCTGCTCTTGATTTTGAGTGGTGCAGTAACGGGTGCTTTTCTGGTGCAAAACTTTTTGCTGTTTTTCCTGTTCTACGAACTAGAACTAATCCCACTTTATTTGTTGATCGCCATCTGGGGTGGACAAAAACGGGGTTATGCAGCCACCAAATTCTTGATCTATACTGCGATCTCTGGAGCCCTGGTCTTGGCTTCTTGCTTTGGCTTGGCCTGGCTCAGCAATTCCTTTAACTTTGACTATGCCAATCTCGCTAACAATGTTTTGCCAATCGGTCAGCAAGTTATTTTATTGGTGTTGCTATTGGTGGGTTTCGGGATCAAAATCCCGCTGGTACCACTGCATACCTGGCTACCGGATGCCCATGTAGAAGCCTCTACCCCGATTTCGGTTTTGCTGGCGGGCGTGCTATTAAAACTGGGTACCTATGGCATTTTGCGGTTTGGCCTGGGACTATTCCCCGATGCCTGGCAATTGTTGGGCCCGTGGCTAGCAATCTGGGCAGTGATCAGTGTGTTGTATGGGTCATTTAATGCGATCGCCCAGACCGACATGAAAAAGATGGTGGCCTATAGTTCGATCGGTCATATGGGCTTTGTGTTGTTGGCTCTGGCTGCTGCTACCCCCCTTAGCACAGTGGCTGCGATCATGCAAATGGTGACCCATGGATTGATCTCGGCGATGCTGTTTTTGCTGGTGGGGGTGGTGTATGCCAAAACCGGCACCAGGGATATTAATGTTCTCAAGGGGTTACTCAATCCAGAACGGGGTTTGCCGATCATTGGTAGTCTGATGATTATTGGGGTGATGGCGAGCGCTGGTACACCTGGTATGGCTGGATTTATTTCTGAGTTTGTGGTGTTCCGCAGCAGCTTTGCAGTATTTCCTGCTCAAACCTTGCTCTCAATGCTGGGAACAGCCCTCACGGCAGTATATTTTCTATTGCTGGTCAACCGGGCTTTCTTTGGTCGTTTGGCTCCGGAGGTGCAGCATTTACCCAGGGTGGATTGGCACGATCGCATTCCGGCAATTGTGTTGGCGGTCTTGGTGGTGGTATTTGGGGTGCTGCCCAATTGGTTGACCCGCTGGAGCGAAACCAGTGCGATCGCCATGTTTCCGGCTCATGATGGCAAGAGTATGGCTTTGATCGATCGATCGCAACAGGCACTAAATCCTGCTGCGACTAGTTTGGCGCTTGAATTACCTGCCCTTGAATCACCTGCCCCCTAAGCCTAAAGTCTCAAGTCTCAATCCTGGCGGCGAGGCTTTTACATTGGGAATTAAATTGGTTAAATATTGCGGAAATTAAGAATTTGAAGCACTTTAATTCTTGCCAGTTTAAGGCCATCACAAGGCTCTCAAATAGTCTAGTCTCGATCTCCTAAAGTCCTGACACTGGGTATCAGCTAGCGATCAATTAGTGCGGTTAGTGCGGTGAAATAGCTAGATAGTTAGCTCCAACTAAAAAAATTGAATTAGCAAAGGACAGACAAGTTCTAAAATATATTTAGATAAACTGATTGCATAGACTTTTCGCACTAAGCATCAATCTGGGCATTGAAAGGCATTAATCGGCATTAAGGAGACTAGCAAGCACCCGTGGTGAATACGATCGAAAAACCTTCAGGCCATCCCCTTGCTGATTATGTACATCGGCTGGAAACCGGTGGCATATTACTGGATGAATCCAGCGAGAACCTGATCGAAGTGGTGGGGATTCTGAAAAGCTATGGGGTGGTGTTGGATGCCTATTCAAACAATTTAATTTATATTGCCAACCAGCAGTTCCTGGTATTATTTCCATTTTTAAAATATTTTAATGGCGAATTTTCCCTAGGCAAGCTGTGGCAACATTGGAACCACGATCGGATCAATTATGAATATGCCGAATATTGCATGAAGTCAATGCTGTGGCATGGTTCGGGTGGCTTGGATGCCTATTTGGATACCGACGATTTTAAGCAAAACGCAGAAAAAGCAATCCTGGCCAAGCTGAAATTCAATCCGATCATGCTGGCGCTGCATCGTCTATTTCCTGGTTTTCTGCCAGAAATGGTCAGGCAGATGTCCTACTACAGCGGATTAGGACAATTCTGGCGAGTGATGAGCGACATGTTTTTAGATCTCAGCGATCGCTACGATCGTGGCGAAATCAAAACAGTGCTAAACACCGTTGAACATATCCAGGCTGCCTTAGTAGCCAATGCCGCCAAACCGATTACCTATGCGGTGGAAATTGGTGGCCAAACCTATGATATTTTGCCCGCTAGTGCGGAATTGACCTTTTTAATGGATACAGGTGTGCCCTACGTCGAGGCAATTTTCTTTAGGGGTACGCCCTTCCCTGGCACAATTTCCTATAATGCCCAGGTGCAGCAGATTCCCGACCAACAGGGTGCATTTTGTTATGGCGCGTTGTATGCCGATCCGTTGCCGATCGGTGGTAGTGGTATTCCACCCACATTGCTGATGCAGGATATGCGCCACTATTTGCCTGATTATTTACATCAGCTCTATCAAAATACTTTGCGTGGTGAAGATGATTTGCGGGTTAAGATTTGCGAAACCTTTCAAAAGTCGATGTTTTGTGTAACCTCTGCGGCGATCCGTGGTCTGATGCCCCACCCGATCGATTCGGGCGATCCTGAGCATCTAGCCGCCAATCGTAAATATCTAGAAGGCTGGATGGATCGATTCTTGACTTCCAGAATTTACAACGTCAATCAGTGATTAATCAGTGGGTGAAATCATTCATTAAGCTAATCAATATGCATGGTTTGATGGTTAGTGGATATAGAATAGACCTGTTGGGATATAACAATCAAAATCGCTGAAAAGCTTATATAGACTGAGTTTAAAGGATTTCTGCTAAAAATCGCCGAAATGCCTGCCAGGACTTGGTTTCAATGATTTTTGAGCCTATTACCCAACAACTCTAATCTCTAGAATCGGCCAACTTTAGATGGCTCACCTCAAGCGATTTAAAATATCAGCCTTTAATAATGTCGCTAATTACCGATCGCACAATTAGCAGCTCAGCAATTATCACCCAGGGAATTACCGATCGAAGGCGACAAGATTAACGACTTTTTCAGGTTTTCCAATCCGGCCTTGGATGCAACCATATGAGGTGGATAAGCTTAATCTCGGATGTGTCTAGCTCGGGTGTTCTGCCTGGGCTTTTTATTTTTTTATGACTGTGCTTGTAGTATTAGTCCACCACAATGAATTTGATGCTTAATTTGCGATTGTGATAACTCTTTTGCAAGAGTGCGACCAATCATAATTAACATGGTCGAGGAGTGAGGAGTAGGTATGGCGGGTGAAGCTACCAGTAATTAAAGTTATATATTCGTGCCACCCTTTAAAATATAAATAGAGCGATAATAGACATAAGCAATATTTGCGCCAAGCATTGTCATTCTTACTAGCATAATCATCTAAATAAGTAAGCATAAATAAGTAAGCAAAAACCATAAATTCTAGTAAGATACAAATTAATTTTTAATACAAGAATAAGCTGCTAGTTAAGGGTAGAATTAGGGTTTTCTAGTGGTGCATGATGGCGAGCGGTGATCTACGTGCAATTGCCCGTTCTCTTCATGGTTAATCAGGTTCAGGGTAAGTGTCTACATCGCAAGCAGACCCATATAAATTCCTATACAACTCCACGCCAGTAATGATGCATGTGAGTGATGCCGAGATGCACATTCTTACTGTCAATGATTACTGGTTGCAAGTAACGGGTTATGAATGCGGGGAGGTACTTGGTTGCAGCATTACCAAGTTCCTATCCTGGCGATCGCAACAATACTTTCGGGAAGTGGTGTTGCCGGAATTGAGGCATAACGGCAGTTGTCGCAATGTTCCCTATCAATTGATTAATAAGCGCGGTGAAGTAATCGATCTGCTGCTATCGGCAACCAGTGAGCGGGATGGTCAGAATCAAATCATGCGCTATCTTGTGGTGTCAGTTGATATAACCGATTGTGTATTCACAGAAGCGGCTCGATGGAATCACACCGAACAAGAACTCCTGGTCAGTCGGATCACACAACGGATTCGTACTTCCTTGAACTTAGCCGAAATATTGGCTATCACTGCCATTGAAGTGAGGGAATTTCTGATCGCCGATCATGTCTTTATCTATCGCCTTGATCATGATCAAGGTGGTGGGAAAATTATGGCTGAGTCAAGCCAGAGCAAAAACTATGACCAGCTAGACCGTGCCCTGGCTGAATATTATCTCAGTGAAAATACGGCTCACCAGCTACATGGCAATGTGGAAGTGATTAATGATATCGATCGCTCTGTCCTGCCAGCATCAATTGCGATCCCACTAAAGCAAAATCTGATTGCAGCTTGTTTAATTGTGCCAATTCTGGCGGAGGTAGACATACCCAACCAGTTAGTGGCAAACGATCATCATGATGGCGATCGGCAGGCGTTAGGGAATCATTGCTCTTCAGACCTTCGTGATCCTCAGATCCCGACCAGTCATAGCGATCGCGCCTCTTTCGCTAGGCTATGGGGGGTGATGTTTGTCAATCAAGAGCAAACTCGCTATTGGAAATTACCAGAGGTCAATCTAGTCACGGCACTAGCTAATCAGGTGGCGATCGCCATTCGCCAAGCCCAACTCTACGAAGAATTGAACCAGAGTCGCCAGCAACTGGAGGACACCAATCAGCAATTAAGCCGCCTGGTCACATCCGACTATTTAACTGGTGTAGCTAATCGACGCTACTTTGATGAATATTTAGCTCAGGTTTGGAGTCACCACAAGCAGCAAAAACTGCCGCTCTCTTTGGTGATGTGTGATATTGACTACTTCAAAAACTTCAACGATACCTACGGCCACCAAGAGGGCGATCGTTGCTTACAACAGGTAGCTGAGGTAATTAGCAATACCTTAACTGAGTTGGCGATGGAATTAGAACAAGATTCCTTTCTATTTACGCTGATGCATTTCCTAGCGCAAAATAACTTCCGCTCCCATAATCCGCTTAGTTATTTAGTAGCTCGCTATGGGGGCGAAGAGTTTGCAGTTGTTTTACCCAATACCAACAGCCTGCGCGCCTATCAGATTGCGCATCAGCTCCGCAATCGGGTTGCTGCTTTACAAATTCCCAATGCTGAAGCCAGACGCAACCCCTATATCAGCCTTAGCTATGGGATTGCCACCCTATTTCCGATCGATCGATCTCAGCCTGATATGCTGATTACCTTTGCCGATCATGCCCTTTACCAAGCCAAAGCCGAAGGGCGCGATCGGATCTATCTAATTGGCAGTAATGCGGAAGCCAAGCAAGATAACCAATTGGGCGAAAGTAGCTAGTTTGTTACAGAGATTTAGAGATTTAAAATTGCGAAAAGGTTTCGTGCCATAATTAAAAAGCCCTTGCGAATAATACCTACACGCCTCACTTTAGTCACTTAAACCATGAACATTATTGCCTTAGCCTGGGAGTTCCCACCTCGAATAATTGGCGGTCTTTCCAGGCATGTGGCAGCTTTATATCCCGAACTAGTTAAACTCGGTCATAAAATCCATCTCATTACGGTGGAAGTCAGCGGCGCTCCTGCCTATGAAGTCGTTGATGGTGTAGTGGTGCACCGCGTTGCCGTGGAACCCAGTGACGATTTTTTTCATTGGGTTGCCAATATGAACAAAAGCATGGCCAAACATGCCTTACAGCTAATTGGTGAGTTTGCCTTTGATATTATTCATGCCCATGATTGGTTGGTAACTGACGCGGTAATTACGATCGTAGAACAACTGCAATTGCCGATCGTGGTTACGATTCATGCCACTGAACATGGCCGTTGGAATGGGATTCACAATGATACACAGCGGTTTGTGAATAGCAAAGAGATGAAAATTACGGCGATCGCGCAAAATGTGATTGTTTGCACCAACTATATGCGCGATGAAGTAGAGCGTGCATTGCACTGCGATCGCCAGAAAATCAGCGTGATCTACAACGGCTTAAGTCAAAAACGAATTGAAAAAGCCCAGCAAGCCAGAGCCCAAACCTTCGATCGCCAAGCTCTGCGCCAAAAGTATGCCCAACCCGATGAATGCATTGTTTATTATGTGGGGCGATTGACCTATGAAAAAGGCATTTTCATGTTGCTAAATGCAGCACCCAAGATCCTGGCAGTCACGCAGGATAAGGTCAAGTTTGTGATCATTGGTTCCGGTGAAGCCTATTCAATTTTGCTCAAACGACAGGCCTGGGATCTAGGTATTTATCACAAAGTTATTTTCACGGGTTTCATGGCCGATGAAGACCTGTATAAGTTCCAGACCATTGCCGATTGCGCCGTATTTCCTAGCTTGTATGAGCCCTTTGGCATCGTGGCGCTAGAGAGTTTTGCGGCGGCAGTGCCGACGGTGGTTTCGGATACGGGCGGACTGCCAGAAGTGGTACGTGATGGCAAGACAGGTGTAATCACGCACACGAATGATAGTGAATCGCTGGCTAGGGGAATTCTGAAAGTTTTACAGGATCGTGAATTCCGGAGTAGCTTAATCGAGAATGCAAAACAGGAACTACACGATCGCTTTACCTGGTCAAAATTAGCGCAACAAACAGAAGCAGTCTATAAAAAAGCCTGTTTGCCAATTACCAGGGTCTATTGATTTCTACTTAGATTATTAATCTTTAATTATTGATCTATCCCACTCTGGCCGCTCTGGAAGAAAACTAAGTTTAGTTTTTAGTTTTTACAGAAAACTCTAGTAATAGATGCACCTGCAGATATATGATTAGATCTGGTGTAAATATTTCTTAATCATGAAGTCAGCTTAAGTAGGCTGAATGATTTGTTTGCTGATCAGCTTGACTAAGATTGAGCTAAGTTCACCTTAAGTTCAACCGTTTAACGATTTAATAATCACCTTTAGCATTACATTACCGACTACCAACAAGCTATACCCTGATTAGTCTGTGGTTGGCAATGTCTAGCAGTATTTCACAATAAGTTGTCGTACTTCCCTATCACCTGAATTCATGGCAAACCTAAAATCGATCCGCGATCGCATCTCTAGCGTCAAAAATACCCGCAAAATCACCGAAGCTATGCGCCTGGTGGCAGCCGCTAAGGTGAGACGGGCACAACAACAGGTTTTGGCAACCCGTCCCTTTGCCGATCGCCTTGCCCAGGTGTTATTCCGCTTACAAAGCCGTCTCAAATTTACCGATGTTGAGCTACCCTTATTGCAAACGCGCCCAGTTAAAAACGTAGCGATCGTGGTTATTTCTGGCGATCGGGGTCTGTGCGGTGGCTATAACACCAATGTGATTCGCCGCGCCGAAAACCGCGCCAAGGAACTCACTGAACAGGGCATTGGCTATACATATGTACTGGCTGGTCGCAAAGCGGTGCAATATTTTACTCGCCGCGAACAGCCGATCGAAGCAGAATTTACTGGCCTGGAGCAAATCCCCACTGCCGCTGAAGCTGGCATGATTGCCGATGAGCTATTGTCGGCGTTCCTGTCGGAAACAGTCGATCGGGTTGAGCTAGTTTATACCCGCTTTATTTCGTTGATTAGTTCCCGCCCCGTGGTGCAAACCATCTTGCCCCTCGATCCCCAAGGACTGGAGCCCAAGGACGACGAAATCTTCCGCTTGATTGTGAAAGAAGGTCAATTTGAGGTGGAGCGCGAGACCCTGGAAACAGTGGTTAGAGAAGTACCTGCTGATATGATCTTTGAGCAAGATCCCGTGCAAATCTTAGATGCCCTCCTACCGCTCTATTTTAATAACCAATTGTTGCGGGCACTACAGGAAGCGGCGGCGAGCGAATTGGCGGCCAGAATGACCGCGATGAATAATGCTAGCGAGAATGCAGTCGAGCTAATCAAAACCCTGACTTTGCAATATAACAAAGCACGTCAGGCCAGCATTACTCAACAAATTCTGGAGATCGCCAGTGGTGCAGAAGCATTGAACAATTAAGTACAATTATTTATTATTTATTTCTCTGCTTTTGTCTTGGGATGGTTTACCAAGCACTTCCTAGGAGAAGTTAGATAATTTTAATCAATCGAATATTCCAAATATTTAAGCAAGCCAGGGTGCACACTCTGGTTTTTTTATTGTTTCTTGCCCAGCATTTTCTCAGGCAACTGAACAAACTACGCACCGATCGCAATCAGTGGTGCTGCCTATGGATAGGATAGAATAAATTTATAGCTATATATACCTATAAATACCTATAAGGGTAGATGTAAAGAGATTAATATTGAATCATCCTTATGGGAGCCCAGACATTAGTAGAGTTCTGGCTATCTATGATGTTAATTTTCGTTGACCTAAATATTTGCCTAATTATTTGATTGTGTAGTCACGAAAACAAAAGTTTTAAGAAGATTATTTTAAATTTACAGTTAAGAAGAGTGGTATTTGTCACATGCTAAGTGAAGGAATGAGACTTGTGGTTATGGCTTTGGCAGGATATGTCTTTTTGAATTATGTCCTGGCTTTGGTCTATGTTTAGAGATAGTAAAGATGTAGAAGATGTAAAGGTATAAATATATTGTGAAGATATAAAATATCGTGAAGATATAAATATATCTTGAGATCGATAATTTATCTATCTTTTGGTATCCTCAAACGCAAGCCAGACATACAACAGAATAAATGAAGTAGCCACCAAATTTAATTTTTTCTGGAGGCTTTTGATTTATTTTGGCCATTTGTTTAAAAGTTATTTCCACTGTCTGCATCGCCACGATCGCCCTTGCGATGCTCTTTGCTATACTATTAGCTATTATCTTAAATCTATGGCTAGTTATAAATAATTCTCTATGCATACAATCAGGCTTTTGCTTGAACCTGTCCTTATCCCCTTTTGTGCGGTAATGGCATGGACATTAACTGGCCTAGTAGTTTGGAATGCGATCGCTTCTTGTACCGCTGGTCTCAAGCGGGTAAAGCAACTACGCCAAATTCCCTGCGCCAACTGTCAATTTTTCACGAATGACTATCGCCTTAAATGTACGGTACGCCCGACCGATGCCCTAACTGATCACGCCGTTAATTGCCGTGATTTTATGGCGCATGATTTCCGCAGCATCTCAGTGCAGTAGGGCTAGATAGACCGATAGAAATTTATTGACCTAGATAAGAATTAGTTTGGCTAAGAATTAGTTATTCTCTCGATCCGACGATCGGGAATAAACCAGATTGCTGCCACCAGGATATATAAACCAAAGCTGAGCAGTGGGTTTACGAAGGAAAGCGGAATTGCGATCACATAAGAAGCTAGTGATATATTGCCTTTGGTATCATTCGCCATTGCCTTCGCCAAGGGGGAGTTTTGACCGTGGTGCCTAATTAAGGCGATCGTCAAGATGCGATAGGCGATCGCGGCAAAAAATAAAATCACACCATAGAGCACCACTGGCAGGGTGGCGAAATTATTCTCACCAATCCAACCGGTTGCAAAGGGAATCAATGATAACCAAAATAACAAATGCAAGTTGGCCCACAGGATGTGTCCATTAATCTGGGTTGAAATCTGCAATAGATGGTGGTGGTTATTCCAATAGATCCCCAGATAAATAAAGCTAATTACATAGCTAATAAACACGGGGATAATTGGCTCTAGGGCGGCTAGGTTAGCTTCATCGGGTACTTTCATTTCTAGCACCATAATCGTAATTACGATCGCTAGTACGCCATCACTAAATGCTTCTAACCGTCCTTTTTGCATTTGGCTAATTTCCCTGATCAGCTATTTACTCTAACCAATTTTTTGACCATATGTAATGATTTAGTCATTCTGGCTACAAGCCCATAGGGGCATTGCCTAATACTAGCAAAAGGCATCATGCTCAGCTACTTCCAGATGCTTGCCAAGGGCGATCAGATAGAACCAATTAGCGCAATATCTGTAAAAAATTTACAACATGGCTAATTTCACTGTTTAGCCTCGTTGAACGACCAAATACCCAGTTACTCTATCAATAAATATTGCGATGAATTACAAATCAACCGCCCTTCTATTGGCCAGCCTAGCAATCTTTTCCTGCGGGCAATCCACATCGAACAATCCCTATGAGGCAATGATTGATGCTTCTACTCCCCTGAGGGCGAGAAACGATGTGAATATTATTCGTGGTGACGAAGTAGTTGCTCAGGCTGGTTCGATCGAAAATGTCTACTCTTTAGACCTATGCGGCATCAAGACCCCTGACCCCGATCAACCGGGTGGCCCAGAGGCGCGGCAAGCATTGCTTAATATCATCAACCAGAATTCCTCTTCAGCCCTCACGGTCTATTGGCTAGAGCGCCCTGATCTAGGGGATGCCAGGGAAGATTTTGCAGAGGTATTGATTCGGGTCGATCGGGATGGGCAAGAAACTCCAGTATTAATCAATGCAGAAATGGTAAGAACAGGACTGGCCACGATCGATTCGGAAACGATCGATAAATGCAGGTTGAAAGATGACATTCTGGCGGCCACATCATCATCATCATAATCATAAGTGCTGGGGTGCTGGGTTTAAGGCCGATCGGCTAGTTATTAGTTAGTTACGGTGTAGTGGATTAGACCTGTGGATTTAGAATCTTATACCGGACTAAACCACCACTGACTCGGCTCAGATTGGAGTTGAGGCTAAGTTTATTTACTTACAAATTTATAAACTTTATTCGGTAGTGGTTAACAAGTAAGGATCTAGGAGATAGTTGAATGTCCATAACCCAAACAAGCTAAGCGCCGAATTTTAAATCGATTGCCAATTATCCTTACTACTGCATGACTACCCTTTATTCAACTAGCTTACTTCACAAATAAAGGCATCACTTCCGCTGAGGTGAATAAGCCACTGATGCCGCGCTGATGCAGACTTAAGCCCGCCTTGAGATAGCCAAAGGCAGGGCCACATACATTCGCCGCCATGCTGGTTTCATCGCCCAGGGTGAAGGTATGGGTAGAGATTTTGCCCTCAAAGGTGCGTCCCGTCAATTTCATGGTGGTGCTGATTGGCTTTTTGGGGTTGCGCGTATCAACAATCCCACCGACGGTGACCCGATCGCGGCTACAAATGCCCAGTCGCTCTAACAAAATATCGTCGGCATGTTCCATATCCTTGAGACTAAGAATGCCATTGGTTTGCTCTAGCAATGCTTCCACCTCAGCATCACTCATTGCCCTGGCGGTTTCCACATCATACCCAGGCATATGGGCAATATCTTCGCGGATCGTGGCGCGATAGGCCGCCCAATTGGCGATCCCCACCCCAAATTCAATTTCCATGCTGTGCACTTCGGCAAAGCTCTGCGCCGCGATCGAGGCAGCAGCAGTTAACAGACCCGGTGTTGCGCCGCAGCCAGTCATATAGGTGATACCACAATTGGTTAAATCTGTAGTTAGCTCCACCAACTGTTCAACTGCACTGGTGCGCTTGATCGCATCCACCAAAACTCCTTGCCAGCCAGCTTCAATAAATTGCTGGGCAACACTGGCCATAAATGTATTTGGTAAGTTGGGTAATGCCAGGAAATAGCCGTCCACATCCTGAGCCGTGGCGATCAATTCGGCAATACTCTCAGTTGAGAGCAATCCAAATGGTTCTAGATGTCCAACTGAATCCTGATTTTGATAGGCCGCGATCGTAGTTTTTAGATCCAATCCCTGTGGTGCATAGGCAAACCCATTTTTGTCGGCGACTGCCACCCAGGTCATTTCCTGCTTTTGGTTGAGTATTTTAGCCGCCGCTTGACCAAGTCCACCAAATCCCAGAATTCCCACCTTAATTGTCATGCTTTCCTTAATTTCCTTGCCATTAGAATAATTACGATTGAAGCTTAGCTATAGCATTAGTCATATTTTTGCGTAGATCTCGAAATATCTGCCTAATCTACGATCGCTGCCGGATTATCTAAGCTAGTATGGCTGATCACTCACTGCCATAGACCTAAACCAGAATCATACAAATAATATCGCTTAATATCGCTCCTATAATATCTCTCCGTGGGCATCTACTTAAGCATTCGTGATTAATCTTGAATCTTGAATTTATGGGTAATTATAGTCAAATTGAGGAAATCTAGGGTTGGCCAGTATTTGGCCAGCATATTTGCCTTTTGTCGCGGCTGATGGTTTGAGCTGGCTCAGGTGCGAGGCTTCTTTCCTAAATGCTTAAATAGCAGTGGCGATCGAGATTCTTTGGTTACTCAATTGAATTTTTTTAAGGGGCTTATGGCATAGGACTGTTAGATAGCCATGATCGCATCGATTTCTCCCACTCTGGTTGCCATGAATTACGTTTGATCTTGCTATATTTCACTTTTTATTAATTCTGCATATGTAATCATAAGCAACGACTGGATCGAGGCTGGTTATTGCTCAATTTGCTTAATTAGCATTAACGATCTTTTCTATTTCGGTGCATTATTACTCCCAACCTAGCTTTTTATATGGTTTTATATGGTCAAAAATAATTCCGATCCGCAAGCCACCGCCGGGGCGAGTGTAGTTGAGCCAGCTACTGGTGGTCTGGGCACTTTTGCCGGAGTTTTTACACCCTCAATCTTGACTATTTTGGGCGTAATTATGTATCTGCGCTTTGGTTGGGTAGTTGGCAATGTCGGGTTAAAGGGCACTTTGGTGATCGTCACGATCGCTACTTTGATTACTTTCCTGACCGGGCTATCGATTTCCGAAATTGCCACCGATCGTGTGGTACGGGTGGGCGGTGCTTATTACATGATTTCTCGATCGCTGGGGATTGAAACTGGCGGTGCGGTGGGCATCCCGCTATATTTTGCCCAAACCCTTTCTGTTGCTCTTTACACGATCGGTTTTGCGGAGAGTGTATCGCTTACTTTCCAGGGGTTAGATCAAAAGCTCGTAGCATTAATCACTACCCTATTGGTGGCATTCCTGGCGATCAAGTCGGCACAACTGGCCATTAAAGCTCAATATTTCATCATGGCGGCGATCATTATCTCGCTGCTGTCCTTTGCGCTGGGTAAACCCCTGGATGGGATTGAAATAGATATGTGGGCGGTTCCGGCTCAGCCAGAAGAAGGCTTCTGGGGCGTGTTTGCGGTATTTTTTCCCGCCGTTACAGGCATTACCGCAGGCGTAAATTTGTCCGGCGATCTCAAAAATCCCTCCCGTTCCATTCCGATCGGCACCATGGCGGCGATCGCGGCTGGTTATGCGGTTTATATGATTTTGCCGTTTTTTATGGCCTGGCGCGCTGACCCCCAAAGCCTGATTGAAGATCGGCTGATTATGAGACAACTTTCGTTCTGGGGTGATGCGATTTTATTGGGGGTGTGGGGAGCAACCCTATCCAGTGCGATCGGTAGTATTTTGGGTGCGCCTAGGGTATTGCAAGCGTTGGCCAGAGATGGCGTGCTGCCCAGACAGCTTAAGTTTTTGGGGGCGGGTAGTGGTGCGGATGATGAACCTAGAGTAGGAACAGTAGTAACCCTGGCGATCGCCCTGATTGCGGTGGCAGTTGGTGATTTGAACTTGATTGCGCCAGTTTTGACCATGTTCTTCCTAACCACCTACCTGGTGCTGAATGTAGCCGCTGGGATCGAAACTTTTCTGCGCAGTCCTTCGTTTCGCCCCACTTTCTGGGTGCATTGGGCCTGGTCTTTACTGGGAGCAATCGGCTGCCTGGCAGTGATGTTTTTAATTAATGCCGTTGCTACTACAGTGGCGGCGGTAATTGTGGCTGGGATTTTCCTGTGGCTAGAGCAGCGGGAGCTAGAAAGTGCCTGGGGGGATGTGCGACGGGGGATCTGGATGGCGCTGATTCGGGCGGGGATTTTGCGCCTTGATTACAAACCTGATGCCAAGAACTGGCGGCCGAATATTTTAGTGTTCTCCGGATCACCCACCAAACGATGGCATTTAATTGAATTAGCGGCAATTATTACCCACAATCGCGGCTTGATTACGGTTGCCAGCGTGCTGCCCTGTGATTTTGGCAATCCCGCTCGACAGACCCAAATGGAGGTCACGGTACGCGACTATTTGAGTAAGCATGGGATTCAGAGTTTGGTGCGGATTGTCACAGCCGACGACCCCTATGCGGGCGCAGAGCAACTGGTGCAAGCCTATGGTTTGGGGCCCTTGATTCCTAATACGGTGATCCTGGGTGATAATGAAAATGCCGAGAGCCGCGATCGCTACTGTCAATTTATTGCTAATTTATATCAGAGCGATCGAAACGTAGTGATTTTCCGTGAGATCGACAAGCTCAAGCGGGTTCAACATCGCCGGATTGATGTGTGGTGGGGCGGCTTGCAGGGTAACGGTGGTCTGATGTTGTTGCTGGCGCATCTACTGCAAACTAGTGTGCTATGGCGCAGGGCGGAAATAAACCTCAGGCTGGTAGCACCAACCGAAAGTGCCGCTCAGTCTGCCCACAACAATTTAGAGAATTTGATGCAAGAACTCAGAATCCGGGCGATCCCACAGATCATCGTAGCTGCCGATCGCCCCTTCAAAGAGATCTTGGGCAATTCATCCCAGGATGCGGATCTGGTCTTCTTAGGGATCGCTCGTCCTGACCAAGTTGAGGATTATGCTAAGTATTATCAAAACTTACAAAGTATGGCCGGAACCCTATCCACTACTGTGGTGCTGGTGCTGGCTTCGCCGAGTTTTACCTATACCGATGTGCTCTAACTCCAGTAACTATAAATTTAAGCCTAATATTATGTCAGGCAAGGTATTGTCCAAAATTGATATTAAGTGGCAATATTTTGATCCAATCGCCAGGATCTAAACGATCGATATTCTTGCCCACAAGTCTATTGAAGCTGCCATAGGTCAGCAAAGCAACAATGCGAGTAATTGTAGAATGCGGGTAATTGTAGTAGGAGGTGGGGCGGCTGGTTTTTTTGGGGCGATCGCCTGTGCCAGAGCCAATCCCCTTGCCCAGGTAAAGCTATTTGAAGCTGGCAGTAAACCCCTGGCCAAGGTGTTGATTTCTGGGGGTGGTCGTTGCAATGTTACCCATGCCTGTTTTGATCCAGCTAAGCTGGTGGAGCATTATCCCAGGGGTGGCCGGGAGATGCGGGGGGCGTTGAGTCGATTTCAGCCCCGCGATCTGGTGCAGTGGTTTGAGCATGAATCAGTGTTACTCAAAACTGAGGCAGATGGACGCATGTTCCCAACCACCGACGATTCCAGCACAATCGCTGATTGCTTGATCAATGCGGCGCGGCAGGCAGGGGTAGAAATTTATACCCGATCGCCCGTGGTTGATGTCCAAGCTAACGATCATAAGTTCTTGCTCACCCTGCGATCGGGGCAGGAAGTGATTGGCGATCGCCTCCTCTTGGCCACAGGCGGGAGCCCCCAGGGCTATCAGTTAGCACAGCAACTAGGTCATGAGATCATTGCACCAGTGCCTTCGTTGTTTACCTTCAATATTAATGATCCAAAGCTGCATCAACTGGCTGGTGTGAGTGTTGAGCAGGTGCAGGCAAGCATTAAAGCCTTAGGAACTATTGATAATTCAGCCATACATGCCATACATGCCATACATAATAATTCATCAACGATCGCCCTTACCCAAGCAACAAATCAAATCAATAAACAGCCTCAACCGACGCGGAACAAGAAAACAACAAATAAAAAGAAACCAGCCGACCTCACTCAATCTGGCCCGCTGTTAATTACCCATTGGGGCATGAGTGGCCCTGCGGTATTGAAACTATCGGCCTGGGGAGCCAGATTCCTAAGCGATCGCCACTATCAAGCTCAGCTTCAGATCAACTGGTTGCCCAATTTAAATTCAGATCAAATTCGCCAGCAATTATTAACCACCAAGCAACAATTTCCCAAACGTCAGATAAGTAGCTATTGCCCGTTTAATTTACCCAAGCGACTATGGCAATATTTACTAATGGGGGTGGCGATCGCCGCAGACTTGCGTTGGGCAGATTTAGCCAAAACGCAGATTAATCAATTAATTACCCAATTAAATAGTTGTGAACAAACGATCGCTGGCAAGGGCGTTTTTAAGGAGGAATTTGTCACCTGTGGCGGTGTGAGTTTAAAAGAAGTAGACTTTAAGACAATGCAGAGTCGCATTTGCCCTGATTTATTTTTTGCGGGCGAGGTGCTGGATATTGATGGTGTTACGGGTGGGTTTAATTTTCAAAGCGCCTGGACTACGGCATGGCTGGCTGGTAATGCGATCGCCAATTTGTAAAAGCTATATACTTCAGATTGCTAATCTAGATCCGCATCACAGTTAGCTGGAATATCTAGGTATATACTCATGATCGGGGGAACCTATACATAGATTTGGGCATCATCACCAAAGAACCATAAAATAATTAAATGTAGGATATGATACATAGAAGATCTAATCATCGGTAAACCGATCGGCAAGGTGTGGATTTGATCAAACGTTTTTCTTAGAGCGATCGGCGCAACAACATGATTGCCAAATAAGCGCCAAATCAAACAAGCAAAGTGTTCTCTATTAATTTAGGCTAGAGGTTTTTACAAGTGGGCATAGTGGTTCAGAATGTATCGAAATACTATGGAGACTTTAAAGCCGTTGATAATATTAATCTGGAGGTCGAATCGGGATCGCTGGTGGCCTTGTTGGGGCCTTCGGGTTCGGGGAAATCGACTCTTTTGCGCCTGATCGCTGGCCTGGAAATTCCCGACACGGGCGAGGTTTTTCTGACCGGTGAGAATGCCACCCACCAGGATGTGCGCGATCGTAATATTGGCTTTGTGTTTCAGCACTATGCCCTGTTTCGCCACATGACCGTGCGCCAGAATATTGCCTTTGGCCTAGAGATTCGCAAACGCCCCAAAGCCGAAATCAAGCCTAAAGTAGATGAACTCCTAAAATTGGTGCAGTTGGCTGGGTTGGGCAATCGCTTCCCCTCTCAGCTTTCCGGCGGTCAACGTCAGCGGGTCGCCCTGGCCAGAGCTCTGGCTGTGGAGCCCAAGGTTTTATTGCTAGATGAGCCATTTGGGGCGCTCGATGCCAAAGTCCGCAAAGAACTCCGCGCCTGGTTACGCCGTTTGCATGATGAGGTGCATGTGACCAGTGTGTTTGTGACCCACGATCAAGAAGAAGCAATGGAGGTGGCCGATTCGATCGTGGTGATGAATAAGGGCTTGATTGAACAAGTGGGCACACCAGAGCAAATCTATGATCATCCGGCCACGCCTTTTGTAATGAGTTTCATTGGTCCGGTGAATGTGGTACCAAATAATCTATCGGCTTTTTCCAGCAGCGGCCATGCCTTTGATGAACATGAGCATGTTTATATTCGTCCCCAGGATATTTTGATCGAAACTGCTGCCAATGGCTCGACGCTTCCTGCCCGGATTAATCGGATTATCCATCTGGGCTGGGAAGTGCAAGCAGAGGTGGTGCTTGATGATGGTCAGGTATTAACTGCTCATCTCACCCGCGATCGCTTTCATGATCTCAATCTCCAACCACGCCAAACGGTCTATGTCCGGCCACGTGGCGTGCGAGCTTTTCCCTTGAATTATTCAATTTGATTTAGCTTAATTTAAATTGATTTAGCTTGATTTAGAGGGATACAGCCGCTTTACTGGCATCCTTCATATTCTTTTGCAATGGCACTACACTTTGGTCGGCAATCTCTTTGCCTTCGTTCTTAAGGTAGTCCAGGAAGGTTTCTGCCACCACCGATAATTGCTTACTAGACAGGTTGATCACATACCAGTGGCTCATAATCGGGAAATGCTCAACATCAAGAATTTTAATTTGATTGCTAGCTCCTTCAAGTGCCAGGGTGTGCAATGAAAGCACTGATATGCCCAAACCACCAGCGATCGCCTGTTTGATCGCCTCATTACTGGATAACTCCAAGCGGATTTGCGCCGATACATCATGCTCGGCAAACAGTTTCTCTACAGTTCTACGCGTATTTGAACCAGGCTCACGCATTATAAACGGCTCTTGGGCCAACCGCTCGATCGGAATATTTGATTCATTTACCAACGGATGATTGCTAGGCGCAAGTACCACCAGTGGATTCTCTAGGAATGGATATGAGGAAATATCAGTATTAGTGGGCGGTTTACTGAGGATATACAAATCATCCTTATTATTTCCCAATCGCTCTAGAAGACGCTCATGATTGGTAACCTTGAGCGATACATCAATCCCAGGAAATCGTTGGCAGAATGGCCCTAATAGCCGGGGAATTACATATTTTGCGGTAGTTACTACAGCCAGACTCAGGCTACCCTGTTTCATCCCCTTCATATTCGCCACTGTCATTTCAAACTGTGACAAGAGACCAAAGATATTCTGGCAGGTGCTAAATAATTCTTTCCCAGCCTCAGTTAGATATAACCGCTTGCCTACTTGCTCAAACAGAGGTAAACCAACGGCTTTGGTGAGCTGCTTGATTTGCATGGATACTGTCGGCTGAGTTAGAAATAACTCTTCAGCAGCGCGAGTAAAACTGCCATGACGAGCTGCTACTTCAAATACCTTTAACTGATGTAGAGTTGCTTGCTTCAAAGGAGCCGCCTAAGCTTGATCTGCACTTATAATGTTTTTAAGTATTAATATATTACTACCATAGCGAATATTCTATGCAGAGTAATCATTAATTTCTATGGTTTGCTGGTTTAAGCCAAAAAGCTTGGCCTGGTTTTCTGTCGGTAAAAACGCTCAATGATTAAGTGCTTAGCCATATTTTGGCAACAGCCATATTCTGCCAATATAAAGCTAACGCATTCTTAACCAGGATCGCAGCAGTAATTATGGCTACAGGTTCTAATAATGAGTATATTAAACTTACATACATTACTGGCACATCTTTTTCAGCGGGACTAAGTGGACTAATTGTCTGTTGTCTATTTTTACTTAAATTTTACTCAAACTTTCTGAGTAGCATGGTGGTATTAAATCGGGGGATAATTAATTAGACTGAAATATTAAACAATTGGTTTGCTGGCATGGTTGGGCAGATTGCTAGCTACTAGCTATAAATAAACCATGCGCAAGTTTTAATCAAATATTATCCTTATCCTTGCATCAATTAAGTAAAGAGCAGCAATAGATTAAGCATTCTCCTAGTAAAGCTCCATAAGTGGTTTAGATCGCTAACCTAGTTGCGCTGCTATGATCTTTAAAATCTGGGTTAAACCAAGTTTGAACCCAATTCGTGTTGTTGTTATTCATTTCATATTGATATAGTTCAGATAGACCCAATATGACTAGGATTCTGCTGGTTGAAGATAATGAAATGAATCGGGATATGCTATCGCGGCGGCTGATCCGCAAGGGGTTTAAGGTTGAAATCGCCACCGATGGTAAGCAAGGGTTGGCGATCGCCCAAGCAGACCCCCCAGACCTGATTTTAATGGATATGAGTTTGCCCGTACTGGATGGCTGGGAGGCCACTAGACAGCTCAAAACAAATACCATTACTCAGCATATTCCGGTGATTGGGCTATCGGCCCATGCCATGACTGGCGATCGTGAAAAGGGCATGGCCGCAGGTTGTAATGACTACGACACCAAACCGATCGAATTTAAGCGTCTTTTAGGTAAAATCCAAGCATTGCTAAACCAAAATGCCAAATCATGAAGATTTTAACCTATTAATCGTTGACGATAATGAAATGAACCGTGACGTGTTGCGGCGACATTTGGTACGTCAGGGATATCAACAAATACTCGCGGCGGAAAATGGTAAAGAAGCGCTCGAAATGCTTAGTGGGCATAATTTTGACCTAATCCTCCTAGATATTCAAATGCCCCAGATGAATGGCTATGAATTGCTGGCATATTTGAAAGCAGATCTTAAACTGAGCCACATCCCAGTGATTATGATCTCCGCTGTAGACGAGATTGATAGTGTGGTCAGATGCATTGAAATGGGGGCAGAGGATTATTTACACAAGCCCTTTAATCGGGTGTTGCTGAAGGCGCGCACCAGTGCCTGCCTAGAGAAAAAACGCCTCCGCGATCAAGAAGAAATTTACCGACAGCAACTAGAAGAAGCCAATAAAAAATTGGCGGAAGTTAATCAGCAGCTAGAGCAACTCTCTAAATTGGATGGTTTAACTGGGATTGCCAATCGCCGCTATTTTGATGATGCGATCGCTAAGGCCTGGTCGATCGCAGTCGCCGAGAAGCAAACGATCGCGCTGATCATTTTTGATATTGACTTCTTTAAACAATTTAATGATGCCTATGGCCATCAGGCTGGTGATGAATGCTTAAAACAAGTTGCCAGAGTTGCCCAGCGCACGATCAAGCGCCCCCATGATGTTGTGGCCAGATATGGCGGTGAAGAATTTGTGGTTATTTTACCCAATACGCCTTTGAGCGGGGCGGAGAAATTGGCAAGAGAGCTACGGCAGGATGTGGAGAACTTGCAGATTAATCATGCATATTCGGCTGCCAGTATGTATGTCACCATCAGCTTAGGGGTTACGGCAGTGCTGGCTGGTGGCGATCGTGGTTATTCGGAAATAATTGCCAATGCTGATAAAGCGCTCTTTTTGGCTAAGCAGCAGGGTAAGAACCAGGTGCAAGTTTGGCATGATGGTCTTAGTGCTGGCCTAATTACCTAGATGTCAAGAATACTGCAGATGTCAAGAATACTGCAGATGTCAAGAATACTGCAGATGTCAAGAATACTGCTAATTTTTAGAACATGAGGGCGATCAAAACGATCGCTAAAGCAGGAAGCAGTGTTTGGGGCGATTTTGGGATTACCACCGATCGCAAAATAAAAATAACTTCTGGTTTGCCCAAACAGCAAATAAATCACAGTAATTATTAATTCCGTACAGCATAATGAGACTAGCAAGGAATAGAAACTAACTAGATTATTGGTCGGCTATATCTAGAAATTGCAATAAAGGATGATTCATGGTGGAGCGAGGCTATAGCGTACTGATTGTAGATGATAGCGAAATGAACCGAGATACCCTGGCGCGTCGTCTCCGGCAGCAAGGGTGCAAAATAACCATGGCCGCAGATGGCAAAGAAGCCCTCAAAATACTCAGTAAGCAGCTATTTGACCTGATTCTGCTCGACATTATGATGCCGGAGGTAGATGGCTATACGGTGCTGGGCAAAGTCAAGGCCAGCGAGACCCTCCAGCATATGCCGGTAATTATGATTTCCGCTCTAGAGGAACTAGATAGCGTGATGCGTTGCATGGAAATGGGGGCAGAGGATTATTTAACCAAACCCTTTGATCCGGTATTACTAAAAGCAGCGATCGCCCGTAGTCTGAGTAAAAACCCACCCAGAGCCACTACCGCACCAGAAATTCCAGCCGCACCGCTAGCCAAGCCCCAGCAGATGGGTGGCCAAAAAACGACTCTGCAATCATCATCAACCACGCCAAGAACTAGACAACCAACTAATCCATCACTGCGCCCCAGCAGTAAACCAGCCACCGAAGCGATGAGCATTGAAGAGGTGGTCTCGCGTCTGATTCGCTCTGGCAAGATGAGTCGTAAGGGTTATAGCCACTTAAGTAGAGCTATTTTTAATGCCACCTTTGCCAAACGCACCCTGACTGAGCAGGAATATAATCAACTTAATTTAGTGTTCAGCTATATTCACACTGGCAAGATCAAAATTATTGACTAGCTTAATTAACCAACTTAATTAACCAAAGCTTAACCAGTGGCTCATTCAAGCTCCAGGATTCAATCAAAATCATAACCATGTGCTAATTTCGAGCCCAAATCTATAGTCAACTTAATCGCAATAAACTTTGGGTAGCGCGAACATGTTCTGAGATAATTTAACTCAGGGTTTAGAGAAGGGTTAAGAATTGCGATCGCAATTTGAGATTATGGGTGGCAAGATTAGTGCCGCATATGTACCAGTATCAGTTCAATGGTTGGCACATAAACAGCGCATAAACTATATCAAGGTTTGGTAACCTATAAGAATCTATAAATCTAAACCTGCAATTTGATCATAAGAGTGTAGATTTTCATGAAAGTTTTAGTTATTGGTGGTGATGGCTACTGCGGCTGGGCTACAGCGCTATATTTGTCTAGCCGAGGTCACGAAGTGGCAATCATCGACAGTTTGGTGCGCCGCCATTGGGACAATGAGCTAGGTGTTAGTACCCTTACCCCGATCGCCCCAATTCAAAAGCGGATCGATCGCTGGCAGGGTGTATCTGGTAAGAAAATAGGTTTACATGTTGGTGATATTACTAACTATGATTTCCTTAGTTCCGTGTTTCGCCAGGTTGAGCCTGGAGCAGTAGTTCACTTTGGTGAGCAGCGATCGGCTCCTTTCTCGATGATCGATCGGGAACATGCGGTGGCCACCCAGGTTAATAATGTGGTTGGCACCCTCAATGTGCTGTATGCGATCAGAAATGACTTCCCCGATTGCCATCTGGTCAAGCTGGGCACAATGGGTGAATATGGCACACCAAATATTGACATTGAAGAAGGCTACATTACGATCGAGCACAATGGCCGCAAGGATACATTGCCATATCCCAAGCAACCGGGCTCTTTCTATCACCTCAGTAAGGTGCATGATAGCCATAATATTCACTTTGCCTGTAAAATCTGGGGCGTAAGAGCTACCGATCTAAACCAGGGTGTGGTTTATGGCGTGCTGACCGAAGAAACCGGCAGCGATGAATATTTAATCAATCGCCTCGATTATGACGGTGTATTTGGTACTGCCCTCAATCGCTTCTGTATTCAAGCGGCGGTTGGTCATCCCCTCACTGTATATGGCAAGGGTGGCCAAACTCGTGCTTTTCTGGACATCAGAGACACGGTGCGCTGTGTAGAAATTGCGATCAATAATCCCGCTGATGCCGGTGAATTTAGGGTATTTAACCAATTTACCGAGTTGTTCTCGATTATTGACCTGGCGCATATGGTGCAAAAGGCTGGCCAAACAATGGGGATCAAGGTGGAAATTAATAACCTGGAAAATCCCCGCGTGGAGCTAGAAGAGCATTATTTTAATGCCAAAAATACCAGTTTGCTGTCGCTCGGTTTGCAACCCCATCTGTTGTCGGATGCTTTGCTTGATTCACTGTTGAACTTTGCGGTCAAATACCGCGATCGGATCGATCAATCGCAAATTCTGCCCAAGGTTTCCTGGCGGCGCTAAGAGTTGTGTTAGGGAATTAATTTATAATTTACACTAGCAGGCGATTAGAGCATTTCATCACCGCAGATCAATAACTCTCTGGTTCAGGGAGATTGGTCTGCTCTTTATTTTTGGTGATATAAATTCATCCTTCATGTCTAGCATGGTATTGGTAATTGGCTAATCGATCGCCACTTGGCTTAATTGAAACTCGCTTATTCGAGAAAAACACCGATCTGGCGGAACTTTTCATAGCGGTGCTGCTTAAGCTGACCTGGCTCTAGTTGGATCAAGCGATCGAGATTGCCGATCAAAGCTTCCTTGAGGGTGGCTGCTGCGGCCAGGGGATTGCGATGGGCTCCACCGATCGGTTCGGGTAAAATTTGATCGACCACGCCCAGGCTTTTAAGATCAGTGGCCGTAATTTTTAGGGCTTCCGCTGCTTTATAAGACTTTGCCGCATCCCGCCACAGGATCGCCGCACAGGCCTCTGGGGTTGCCACCGTATAGATCGAATGCTCGAACATCATCAGATGATTACCAACGCCAATTCCCAGCGCCCCGCCGGAGCCCCCTTCGCCAATCACGGTGCAAACAATCGGGATACCAAAGCTAAACATTTGCCTGAGGTTAACTGCGATCGCCTCACCCTGCCCCTGTTCTTCGGCTGCTACCCCAGGATAAGCACCAGGCGTGTCAATAAACGTAATTACCGGAATCCCAAAGCGATCGGCATGTTCCATTAACCTCAGCGCCTTGCGATAGCCACCGGGGGAAGCCATGCCAAAATTACGTGCCACATTGTCTTTGGTATCTCGCCCCTTTTGATGCCCCAAAATTATGACTGGATGCTCACCCAAGCGGGCAAATCCACCCACCAGCGCTGGATCATCATTGCCGCGCCGATCGCCATGCAGTTCCATCCAATCATCGGTCATCGCTTGAATGTAGTCATAGGTACTGGGACGACGGGGATGTCTGGCCACCTGCATCCGTTGCATTGGCGTGAGTGAATTAAAAATTTCCTGGCGCAATGAGTCAGCCCGTAGCTCTAGCTGGGTAATCTGCTCAACTATCTTGTCATCGGCTTCGATGCCATTCTCTTTTGCCAGGTTGCGTACCTGATCGATCCGGTTTTCCAGCTCCGCCAGGGGTTTTTCAAAGTCTAGTAAGATTAAACGTTCTGCCATTCCAAATCTTGAGTTGTAGTTAAAGTTTGATGATTAATTGCGATCGCAGCGTTGCAAAGTATTAGTCAACCAGGGAAATTATGATGGTTGTTGCTCTGATCAAGTATCTTATCCGTCTGAATTGCAATCCCTTATTTTAAGTTGGTTAAACAGTTAAACAGTAGTTGCTAATGGTTATTTGTCTTATTGACTAGAGCAATTGACTAGATCACAGGTTTGCCAGTTCTACCTATTAATCTCTAATTAATCTCTTAACTTACGATCGTTGCGCCAGTCTTAATCCCGTTAATCTAAATAATCTAGGTAATCTAGGTAATCTAGATAACTAAATCTAAATCACGACAACCACTGACCAATTTTAACTCTCCATGTCCTTGTCACTTAGAAACATAGAGCAGCAATCGGCTATGTCAATTAAAGTCAGGAGCAGTTGGCCAGGGGATCGATCGCCTTTACCAGCTTGCGGAGCGCTAAATTGCTAAAGCTACTATCTATCTATAAATACGTTATCTCGACGAGAAATGCTTACTACCAAACTTAATGAGGGCTTTAGGCGATCGCCAGGAACGGCAAGTATAGGATTTACAGAGGTCTGTCGAACTCAATTATAAATAGTTTCTAACTGTTGCATTTAAATAGGATTAAGCAGTAAAACCCGATCGCTACAGCGTTAGAGTAAGCATTGCCCTTTAGCTAATCCTGCTTGAATGGTTTACCCAAAGCCGCAGGTGGCCTAGTGCGGATCGTATTGGCGATCGCCGACCTCAGCGGTGCAGGTAAATATTGCAACAAGCGTTCCAACCATTCGCCAGAGGTTAGCGCCAGCATTAGAATCATGAGCGCAAATGGAGCCACATTAAAAATCTGGGTGGGCACTCCAGTAATTGTATCCTGTGCTACACTCGCCAACGATTGCAATATGCCAAATAAATAAACGCCACCTGCCACCCGCAGCGGATTCCAACTGCCAAAAATCACGATCGCCAGGGCAATCCAACCATAACCAGCGGTATGGCGATGACTCCAACCCGCCTTGAAATCCAGCGAAAAAGCAGCGCCCGCGATCCCCATCAGCGCCCCACCAATCAGCGTATAAAGATAGCGTTGCCAGATTACATTATGACCACGGGCAAAGGCCGCTGCCGGTTGTTCACCGATCGATCGTAGCGTTAGGCCAGCCGGGGTGCGATAGAAAAAAATCCAGGTGCCAATAATTAATAAATAGCTGCAATACACCAGCAAATCGCTCTGGAATAGTAATTGCCCCACCACTGGAATATGCTGCAAAATTGGTAGCTTGAAACTGGGCACAGTTGGCCCTGGAATCCGCACCACTGGATTACCCAGAAAAGAAGAAAGATCGCCACATAGCAGCGCCAGCACAAACCCGATCGCCACCTGCGATCGCCTCAGCGTAATTGCCCCCACCGCCACAATCAGGGCAATCAATGCGCCCACTGTCCCGGCGGCCAGAAAACCCACCAGTAAGCTATCGCTGTATTTAGCCGCCGCAAAGCCAGTCATCGCCCCCATCAGCATGGTGCCTTCGGCCGAGAGATTAATTGTGCCCGATCGCTCGGTGATCGTCTCGCCAATGCAGGCATAGATCAAGGGTGTGGAAGAAGCGATCGCCGTACTGAGGATAATAATAATTTGCTCTATGTCCAAAATGCCTTTCCCGGCTTGGTTAGTTAAATGATTATGGCGCAGAAAATAGAAACCGAATCTAGTTTAACGATCTGAATTTATAGGCATATAGGCATAGACGATGCAGGGAAGTTTATTTATTCAATCATCTATTCAAGCATCGGCATTGCGCATTGGCCGGATGACTCAAGTATTTAACGATCGGTCTAACTAAGCTCAAGCATATGTTTTGATATTTGCGATATTTGCGATATCAGCATTTCATTCCTCAATCATGTAATGCTATGTAATGCCCAAAAATTCTAGGAGTTAGGCTCAGCGATCGGCTCAGACCGATTAGAACTATCTGGGCTATCAATCGATCGCGGTGTTTTTGTACCAGGGAAGCGATCGGCCAGCCCCTGCCCCAGCAAAGCAAACAACAACAGCGATCCTTGAATTACGCCAGACAGAGAAGATTCTAAATCAAGGGACAGCGGCAATTGTAAACTGCCAATATTCAGGGCACTAAACAAAAAGGCGATCGGCAAAATCAACAGCGGTTCATAGTTAACCAGCATGATCACCAGTAAAGCCAAAAAACCCAGATTACTAGAAATCCCCGGCAGAAAGCGATGAAACACTGCCAGCACCTGAAGCGAACCAGCCAACCCTGCCATAGCGCCGCAGATCATAAAAGCCAGCAGAAGCTGTCTAATCGCTGGAATACCGAGCACATGAGCCGCGCGGAGATTGTTGCCCACCGCCTTGAGCTTGAGCCCAAAATAAGTCCCCCGCACTGCGATCGCCGTGATCATCACCGCCGCAATGCCTAAAGCCAGGGCGATCGGACTTGCTTCAGTATTGCCAATTTTAGCCAGCCACAGGGATTGATTAATTAGCTCAGTGCCACTCATTGAGGCCACACCAGGCCGTTGCCAGGGGCCAAATACTAAATACAGAGCTAGTCCCTGCGCCACAAAATTCAAGCCCAGGCCAGCAAAAATCTCATTTACCTTGCCATAGACATTGAGCAAACCACACACCAACCCCCACAGCGCCCCACCAATAATGCCGCCACCAAGCGCCAGAATTATAATCAATCCAGGTGGCAAAGGTGCGTTTTGCAATGGTTGCACTACTACCATCGTGGCGATCGCGCCAAAGGCAATCTGCCCCTCGATCCCCAGGTTATATAATCCAGCCGTGAAGGTGAACACCAAACCACTGGCACAGAGTAATAATGGCGCAAGGGTGGCAACGACCCTGGCCAATTGGTCAGCGCTGCCAAAGGCCCCCTTCCACATACTGGCCACCACCGCGATCGGTGAGGCTCCCGCCAGCAGAATTACGCCAGCGATAAACACCAGCGACAGCAGCAAAGACCCGAGGCGATAGTAAATCAGTCTCATTTAGGATTTATGGTTGGGGATTTGGGATTTAGAACTTACCGCCAATCATCTGACCTAATCGATCGACCGTCAAATTTTTGGTAGCGATCGGTTCAGTGACCTGACCACCACTAAATACCAACACCCGATCGCTCCATTGCATAATCTCATCGAGGTCGGCAGAAATAAACAAAATCGTTGTGCCCTGGCGGCAGCGCTCCACCATCTGTTGCCAGACCCATTGTGCTGAATCAATATCCAGCCCCCTGGTCGGGTGTTCCATCAGCAACAGGTTTAAATTTTCAGCCAGTAAGGCCAACTGGGTACGTTGTTGATTGCCACCAGAAAGCTGCTCGACTCTGGAGGTGGGAAAGCCGCGAATATTATAGGTATTAATCGCGCGATGGGTTTTGGCCAGGGTATTACGCCAGTTAATAAATGTGCGGCCAAGGGTACTGCCGGATGTATCGATCGATCGCAGGGCAAAATGCTCTTGAATGGATAAACCGCCCACCAAACCTTCTGCCAGGCGATCGGCTGGTATATAACTCACCCCTGTGCGCAGATATTGCTGATAGGTGCGATTGGTCATATTGGTATCGCCCAGATAAATATGCCCCGAATTTGCCGTTAATAAGCCAGCACACAGCAATAGTAATAACCTCTGGCCGTTGCCCTCCAGTCCTGCTAGGCCAATTACTTCACCCTGCTGGGCGGTGAATTGCTTAATACTCAGGTTAAGGCGATCGCTACGCACTTCGATCGCTTCCAGGCGCAAACTGGGATCGGCCTGGGCTGTCTCTGGTTTGTTGGCAACCGCAAGTTCCCGCCCGAACATCATCTCGACCAGTTGATCGATCTGTTCGGATGTGGATGCATCGGATGTGGATGCAGAGCTAGAATTAGCCACAGAGTTAACTAGACCTGGCTCCTGTGGTGAAATATTGATAATATCTTTAATATTTAAAGCAAAATTCTGCTTCAGATTCAATTCCCCAACGATCCGCCCCTGCCGCATCACCACCACGCGATCGCAAAGAGTTTCTACATCCTCAAGCTTGTGGGATACAAAAATAATTGATTTTCCGGCGGCGGCTAATTCCCTGATCGTGGCAAATAATAATAATTTCTGGGGCAAAGAGATCCCAGTAGTCGGCTCATCCAGGATCAGGGTATTTACTCCCAACGATAACAATCGCAAGATTTCAAGTTGTTGCCGCTCGCCTACGCTCAACTTTGCCACCAATCGATCGGCTGCCAGGGTGAATCCATACTGCTGCCCCAGTTGTTTAAGTTGCCTTTTTGCGGTTTTACGATCGAGCCAGAACCGACCAAAACGATTGGATTGCCCGGTCATAAAGTTGTCTAAAACCGTCAGTGGCGCAAAATCTAGCGGGTCTTGGTGTAACATGCCAATCCCCGATCGCACCGCATGGGCAGGGCTTTTGAGTTGAACTAAGCGATCGTCTAGCCAAATTTCACCGCGATCGCTAGAGATAAAACCACTTAAAATTTTGACCAGGGTGCTTTTACCAGCGCCATTTTCCCCCAGCAACCCGACGATCGCCCCAGCCGGAATCGTGATCGATATATCTTGATTTGCCCGTACCTTGCCAAAGTTTTTACTAATGCCGCGTAATTCAACTTTCATGCTTTAGGACTATTACCGCCATATTTTTTCTCTTTATTAATACTTGATTATTAATTCTTGATTTCTTGATTCCAGATAGCTGCCAAAGAGCGCTATCAGTGGCCAACGCTGGTTACTGGTTACTGGTTACTGGTAGGATAGCTCGTCCAAGACAACACAATTTATCTGCGGCTACTTTTAATTTCTAATTATTTCTAACCTGAAGCATGATAACAAGATGGCGGCTCACGATGAAGGATAGATAAATACAGAAACGCAATTAGCTTTGAGCAATGCATGTGCAGGAGACTTAATTTTTTTTGCCTGAATATCTGCTGGAGCTGAGCAATTTAGTTGCTGATTGCACAATGTCTCGATAGAAATAGCAGTAATTAAGCGATCAAATGCGATCGGCTATTGCTCGGATTTGGGAACATTCTCCTGGCAAGCCCGTCAATCAACATCGGGAAGCCCTATCTATTAAAGCTATTAAAGCTCTTGCAAAGGCATCGTTTTGTAATAAGTAATTAAGTAATAAGTTATCACCATCTCAGCGATCATGTGAGCGCCTCATCAATCAGCAAGCAAAGCAAGAAATTGCCAGCAGCTAATCAAGCAAAAACTACCAATCAAGCGGGGTATAGATTAAAACTATGGCTATTATTAACAACTCATTTCTGCTCAGCAGCTACGAATTGATCACACAGATCGCCAACAGCTCCTCATTTTTCTTTGATCTGTCTGACTTGGCCGATGACCTGGAATTGCGCCCAGAATTCACGATCGACAACCCAGCCGGGATTCGCGGCTTTAATGGCAGCGATACGATCGTTGGCTCTAGTGGCGATGATGTGGTGAATGGCAACCAGGGCAGTGACTTTCTGTTTGGCTCCACTGGTAATGATTATCTTAGAGGTGGCAAAGGTGATGATGAGCTGGTGGGTGAATTTGGCAACAATGTCCTGAATGGCAACATTGGCGATGACCTGGTGTTGGCCAATAATGGCGCTAATTTTCTGCGCGGTGGTCAGGGCAATGATTTCCTGAGCGGCGGCATTGATGATGATATTTTGATCGGTGACTTTGGCACTGATTTGCTGGTTGGCGCTGGCGGTGCAGATACGTTTGTGTTGCGGGCAGATACGGCGGGTTTTAGCATTGACAACGCCGATCAAATTAGCGATCTCAACCTGGCCGATGGCGATCGGATCGTGATTGTGGGCAACTTTAGCTTTAATGACATAGGCTTGTTTTCAGCCAGAATCCAGCCCGGATTTGGTTTCCCAGTGCAGGGCACAGTAATCGAACGCATCTCCACGGGCGAAATTCTGGGCACCGTTACTAGCAGCATTCAGGATGTGGAACTGGCGCTGGAATTGGTTTCAACCTCTGATCCGGCGCTATTTATTGGTTAATTAAATAAATTAGTATCGCAGCGCAGTCAAGGCATCAAGACTTTGGCCCGGATCAAGCAAATACCCTCGCTAATTACTGATTACTTGGGATTACTTGGGATTGCGAAGTTATTGGCAGGTCTGTCCTGAATATCTAAATTATCTAAGATCTCTAAGATCTAAGTATCCTTTACGATCGCCTAAGATCGCCACCCCTGCCTGAAGGTAGCCTCATCCTGCTTGAGGAAATCCCCATACTTCTGATTAGTATCGGCCAGTAGTAAATCGCCTAGCTCGTTGCGGCTAACCTGTTGGGCGATCGCCAACCGCGACAGGCGCGAGACTAGCTCTGGGCGGGATTCTTTATCGATTTGGAACTCAATCTGAAAATGCCGCTCGAAAAAACTAGTTATGCTATGGCGATCGGGAAAAACCTCCGGATCGGCAAACACCTGTTTTAGGTAGCTAATCATAATCCGCTTGGGATCAACGCGTCTGGTTCTAGCGTTTGTACCCTTTGTCTTAGATTGTTTGCGCTTCGTTTGTTTAGCCTTCTTATGCGATTTTGCTGCTACTGCTTTTTGCGGTGGTGATTTAGCCGTAGAGCTTGATGATTTGTTTGGCTGGCGCTGTTGGGTTGCCGTAAGGTTACCATTCTGGTTTTCTTGGCTTATGGCATCGGCTTCGCTGGCATTAACCAGAGCTAAGTTATGGTTAGCGATCCCATTTTTTGCGGTTGCCCCTGATTTGGCTACCCCATTAGTGCCATTAGTTTTATGCTTATTGTGCTTGTTATGCTTGCGCCGATCGGTCGTAGCGATCGAGTTGCCCCGCTGCCCACCCGCTGAATTTGCTGAATTTAAAGCCAGGGTTTGCTGTACCTGCGCCAACAAATCCACCACCCGCCCCAAGCGGCTGCCGCTGGTAACAGTTGCAATATCTTCAATATCTAACTGCTCAACTAAATGCAGGATATCTCCTAACGCCTGGATTTGGTCAGACCTGCGATTGGTGGGCATCTCCATCTTTTCACCTAACTAGCTAAATTCAATTTCTACACATTTAAAACATTAGGGATTATGCAATCCAAAAAACATCTGGTTTTCCAGACTGGTTGAGGTGGGGTGAGGTGGAGGGAGCTATTTTTTTAAGAGTTTTAAGAGTTTTTTAGTAATTGTTTTCCTCGCCTTTCTAGCCTTTGTTGCGACGATAGTCAACTCCTAAAGCTGCTAATTTTGTAATGATTTGTAAATAATTTGGTTATTATCACTTTTGAGGGGAAATTATGGCAACCGCGATCGCCGATCGTATCCCCAGAGCCTTTGGTTATAGCTTGATTTTTCGATACAATCCTTAATAATTGTTAATTGCCAATAATTGTTAATCGCCTGTCTTATTCACTCACTTTCTTCCACCACCAATCAACTCAGCTTAGTTCTAGAACCCAATGCCCAAATCTCAATTGCCTGAACTGTCCCGTCGCTCTGGATTTGTGATCCTGCCTTTTTTCCTGTGGGGAACGGCAATGGTGGCGATGAAAGCAGTGTTACCGCAAACGGAGCCATTGTTTTTGGCAGGGATGCGGATTATGCCCGCTGGGCTGATCGTGATCGCAGCAGCTAGTTGGTTAGGCCGATCGCAACCAATGGGTTGGCGAGCCTGGCTATGGATTAGCATTTTTGCGTTGGTGGACGGCTTTTTATTTCAATTTTTCCTGGCGCTGGGGCTGGTCAGAACCGGAGCTGGATTGGGATCGCTGATTATTGACTCACAACCACTGGCGGTGGCTTTGTTGGCGGCGCTGATCTACCAAGAGCGAATTAGTTGGTTAGGCGTAATTGGCCTGTTTGTTGGCGTGGTTGGGATTGGCCTGATTGGTCTGCCAGCGGATCTGCTCACTGCCTTTGGCCAAGGCGATCTAGCTGCGGTAATTGCGGGCGGTGTTTTTACCACGGGGGAATGGTTGATGCTGGGGGCTTCGTTGTCGATGGCGGTGGGCACAATTTTAATCCGGCCAGTGGTAGCCCATGCCGATCCGGTTGCTGCTACGGGTTGGCATATGTTCCTGGGAGGCTTACCGTTGTTGCTCCTGTCTGGTATGTATGAACAAAATCAATGGCAATCGCTGGTGAATTGGCAATGGCTTTGTATTGCCTATGCAGCGATCTTTGGCAGTGCGATCGCCTATGGTTTGTTCTTCTATTTTGCTAGCACGGGTAGTTTGACTACTCTCAGTACGCTGACTTTTTCGACCCCGGTGTTTGCCTTGCTGTTTAGTAGCATTTTGTTGCAGGAAAGCTTGCGATCGGTGCAATGGTTTGGGGTGGGCTTGACGTTGGCAAGTATTTATCTGGTGAGTGGGCGGGGTAGCGTAACAGAAGCAGAGCTAGAACCCAATCAAGTCGATCCTGCTTAATTATTTGCCAAAAGTTGTAGTAGAAATTTGTATTTAGGACAGAGAAGATTGAAGCCAGCTTGGTACTGAGTAAGGTTGGTGAGCAACAGAAGTCTAATCCAGATTAATTAGGATTGATCGGCTAAACATTTGGATGGGTAAGCATTCAAGATATAGTCAAATGTTTTGATCATGTAAATCATGTAATAAGTACAAACGACTAACTATTACAACGTCAGTGTGATCCAGATTTCGGTATTATCAATATCTTAGCGATCGCCCCCACTAAACCCCTATGCCCACCATTTACGTCGCCATCACCAATCATGGCTTTGGCCATGCCACCCGCACTGCTGCCGTAGTGGCCGAAATTCAGCGCCAGCAACCGGAAACCAGGATTATTATTGCTACCACTGCGCCACTGGATTTATTACAGTCTTATATCCCCGGTGATTTTGTTTATCATCGTCGTAGCTTTGATGTGGGCGTGGTGCAACGCGATAGCATCCAGATGGATCGCCCTGCCACTCTGGCCAAAATGAATCAAATCTGGCAGGAGCAAGCGCAAATAATTGCCGCAGAAGCAGAATTTATCCAGGCCAATCATGTTGATCTAATTTTTGCCGATATTCCCCCATTAGTAACGGCGATCGCCCAGGCTGCTGGGGTGACCTGTTGGATGGCCGGTAATTTTGGCTGGGATTTTATCTATCGGGATTGGGGCGCAGCATATGGCGCTGAATATATTGAACTGGCCGATCGGGTGGCTGATTTATATGGCAAATGCGATCGGCTGTTTCGGCTCCCCTTTGCGGAACCAATGGCTTCGTTTAGCAATGCCAAGATCGAAGATGTGGGTTTAACTGGCGGTACACCGCGCTATGATGCTGCCACGCTCCGGCAACGGTTTGGACTTGAGCCCGATCGGCAAACAATCTTGCTCACCTTTGGTGGATTGGGACTCAGCGAAATCCCCTATCATAATTTAGCCAAGTTTCCAGAGCGCCAATTTATCACCTTCGATCGCCATGCCCCCGATTTGCCCAATTTGCTTCAGATCAAAGAACAATCTGAACAGTTGCGCCCCGTGGACATGATGGTGGTTTGCGATCGAATTGTGTCTAAACCTGGCTATAGCACTTTGGCCGAGTCACTACGAGTAGGTTTACCAGTCATTTGTATGACCAGAGATGGTTTTGTGGAAGCGCAAACCCTGATCGCTGGCGTACAGGATTATGCCGAGCATGTGATTATCTCACCCCAGGATTTTTATGCTGGTGATTGGCAATTTTTAAATGCACCACTCCAGCCCCCGCGCTGCTCTGAACAACTAGATTTGCACGGCGAAGTGGCGATCGCCCAGACAATCATTGCGGCGCTCTAGGTTGGAGAGATGAGCAGGCATTGAGGCCAAACCGTCATAATTCCTTAAGTAAAATCGGGTCAAACCAGATATTGAAGTAAACTGAAGGCAGTCAGTCTATGAATGAATGCCCGATCTAACCCCCTTCTATCGAGTCTTAGAAATTGAGCCTGGTGCTTCTCTGGAAGAAGTAAATCAGGCTTATAAGGATCTGGCTTTTATTTGGCATCCCGATCGCATTCCCCAAAGTAATCCCCGCCTGCTTGATAAGGCACGGGCTAAATTACAAGATCTAAACGAAGCCCGCGAAAAGGTGAGCCACTACATCAAAAATCATACGCTCCATCACCACAACCGATCGCAGGCCAGTAAGACCACCAACCGCTATCGACCAGCCAACCCGCAAACCCGATCGCGGCCACCACGCCCGGTGTATAGTCGTCGCCCTGCCCGATCGCCCTCACCCTCAGCTACTGCAACCAATGCAACCAAGGGCACTGATCGATCTGGCGGCACTGAGCAAGCCAATCCTAGCCATAACTATAATAATTATTCCAGCGCCTATAGCGTCAATACCCATAGCACCGATGCAGGCTATGGCAATAATTATGCTACCAATGACTATGATGTATATCCAGGTAGCTATCGCGGTACTACTCACAGTAATAATAATCGTGGCGGTAGCAATAATGGGGCTGGTGATCATGCCAGTAATGGCCACAATGGTTACGATCGTACCTATGCCAGTAATATCAATAATGCCAGTAGTAATGAAGCAAGGGAATCTGGCAACATCGACATGAGCGGTGTGGATATGAGTGGCGCAAACCTACGCGAACGTGACTTGGCGGGGCGGAACCTGAGTAATGCAAATCTCAGTAATGCCAACCTGAGCGATGCCTTCATGCATAAAATTAATCTGGCTGGAGCCAATCTCGCCAGTGCTAATCTGTTTCGTGCCAATATGCTGCAAGCTAATCTTCAGAATGCGGACTTACGCAGAGCCAATCTAGTTAGTGCCGATCTCAATGGAGCAGATCTGCGTGGTGCAAATTTGCAGGGTGCTAAATTAAGAGTTGGCGATCGAATAATGGTTAACTTAGTCGGTGCCAAGTTATCTGGAGCAATTATGCCAGATGGCTCTATTCATGCTTAAACCATTTGCTAAAATCCTTGCTCCCATTCCCATACCATTGCCGCAAAAACTTGTCTGAGTAGAGCGTGAATCGGCTCACAACCCTTGGCTCCACTTAATTCACTTCTTTATACTTGCCGTAGCGAATCAAGCGACTTTTGACTGCTTTAATCAAAATTTCCTGGCTGATCGGTTTGGTTAAATAGTCATCCGCACCAAAGTTCATACCCTTGCGCATATCCTGGCTGGAATCCAGGGCAGTCAGAAAAATGAACGGGATCGCAATCGTCTCTGGGTCTTGCTGTAACTTTTCGAGCACCTCATAGCCATCGATCGTAGGCATGACCACATCGCACAACACCAGATCCGGCTTGAGTTGCTGAGCTAAGCGCAACCCCATCTCGCCACTAGTTGCGCTCACAGCCCTAAAACCTTGTGCGTCCAGGGTCTTAACTATTAATTCACATACAATCCTGTCATCATCAATAACTAGTATAAGAGCCACATATCTCCATTACTGATCCGTGCTATTACCTGATCAAAATTAATTTTTTGCCTATTTACTGTGGTTAAAACCGTAGTTGCTAAGCATAAGTTACTTGCCTTAATGCTCAAGCATTAGCTGAGAAAATAATTTACTTGTATCTACTACATCTAGCTATGAATACGATCGACCTCTGGAACAAATACCCTATCTGCTTGAAAAGACTTTTGAGCAAATCATCCTCAGCTTAATTACTTAATTATATGATTACCAAAAACAAACTTTTTGGATTATTAAGCTAGTTATCATTTGTTCATTTAATATCATACTTGAAATAGCCTGACTGTTATTTGCTTTCTGATGCATAGGCCTCAGGGTGCAGTTATCAATAGCACCACTCCTGCCACAATACACAAAATTCCCAGCCATTTTTGACCGGTGACGCTTTCGCCAAAGATAAAAATACCAGCAAGGACGGAAAGGATATAGCTGACTGCGATTAAGGGGGCAAGAGTGCTGAGTTTACTACGGTACAAAATTACAATGAATAGCACAGAGCCGATCGCGCAAATCCCTAATCCAGAGATAAAGTAAGGTTGGGTTGATATCTTCAAGATCTTGTCAATTAAACTCAGGGTATCGAGCGAACCGAGATGATCAGCACCAGTTTTGAGGAGTATTTGACCGGCGACAATAAGTCCGATCGCAAGAATGGTTAAGAAAAAAATAGGACTTGGCATTGGCTCGCCGAACACTTTTGGTCTGCTGAGGATTCCAATTAGGACGATAATCGAAGCAATCAATCGGGTTTTCTAAACTATGGCACAGCTTAACTTTAACCCACCACGATCGCTACCGATTGCAATTCCTTTCTCCTCAAAATAGAGCGTAATAAATGATTTAAGGTAATTCCTGCCATAATTAGATCAAGGCATTAGTTAAAAAGTTTTAAGGGGTAAGCCATGAAATTATTTACGCTGACGACCATAATTATCACAGCTTGCCTCTGTTCCCCGTTGCCAACAATGGCGGAAAATCCTGCCCACTTCAAAAAACTTGTGCGAGATAAGGTGTGTGTGGGATGCGATCTATATCAAGCTGATTTGCAAGATGCTGATCTTAGTGGTGCAAATTTGGTGGGGGCAAACTTAACTGGTGCGAATTTGATTGGTGCGGATCTGCGGGGGGCTTATCTACGCGGTGCTGACTTGCGGGGGGCTTTTTTGCAAGGGGCATATTTATATAATGCGGATTTATATGATGTTAAAGGAACTAACCCACAGCAACTAAAAACCGCCAACGATTGGCACAGGGCGATTTACGATCGCAATTTAAGTAGAAAGCTGGGCTTAGACTAAGTCGTCAGATCAAGTGCAATGCCAGCAGGGTTTGTTACGCGCGGAAAAACTAAGATGCTGGGCGATCGAGCCATTGACCATGAATGCGAAGGATTGCAAACCAGGAATAGACAGCAATAAAAACACCTCGCCATTCTAAGTAAAATACCTAGCACAGTGAGGTGGGTTTTAAATATGTGGATACACCCTGAAAAAGGGAATTAGCTTGTTTCATGATGCCCTTATATTTTAAAAGTGAACCCGTGAAAACAACGTGAACAGGCTGACGTGAAGCTAAACCGCTGATAGTGAAGGGGTTGAGCCGGCCATCCGATCGATAATTTCCAACAATTCAGCTTCAAACCCTACCTGGGCACGGTTAGTCTTACCACCCACATAGAGGCGATCGCCCACCTGCAATGCCCAGATTTGGGAATAGCTGACATAACTCATCACCACCCCCAGCATCAGCAAACCAAACCCAGCATAGACGATCGGCACGCCGGGATCGGCCTTGATCTGTAAACCCGTACTACCAATCACATCCTTCAGCTTCACCGTCACGCCATTAATCTCGGAGCTACCGCCCACCCGGATCGTGTCCATCAGTTGGCCATCAGTACCATAGATTAAAAAAGTGCCCTGCAAATCCGGCGTAATCAGAGTCACCCCTGCGCTCAAGTCTGGTTTGGTTGGTAACCAGGTGCCCCAGGCTTTGGCCTTATTGTTCACGTCCTGCAATTTGGTCATGGGCAGTTGGATGATTGGGCTCTGGTTTACCTGAAACCTAATCGCCGCCACATCCCAATTAGCTTGATATAGCGTTACGCCCTTATAGCGCAGTGGTTCATTGACATGAATAGTTTTACGATCGACTTCATTACCATCCTTATCCAGTACCGAGAGATCGGAATAAAACTGATCGATCGTGCCGCCAGGGGTATAGTCGATCCAGAATCGATTCACCCGCACCAGCCAATCCTTGGGCAGCCAGGGTCTCGCCCAGATACCCGCTTCAGTGATGTTCGTAATTGCAAAAGTCTGACCACTGGGGATCATTTCCTGGGCAACAAAACCAGTTAGCGCTCCACCGATCGCACCTAGCAAAATCAAAATCATACTGGCATGGACAATAATCGGCCCAATCCGCCCCACCAAACCCTTACGGGCATAGAGCTTGTCATCAGTTTGAAACAGACGATAACCTTTTTGTGCCAACACTGGCGCAAGTTGATCGAGCGATCGCCCCTCCAGGGCAGTGCTTAGGGGTAATTTCTCAAAGCTCTTGGCTCTGGTGTAGTGGCTCCAGCGTCTGGCCACCTTCAGCATCGGCAGTTGCCGCGAAAAGGTACAGGCGATCAAACTAGTGCCAAACAGCACCAGAATCGATAAAAACCACCAGGTACTATAAACATGATTGAGGCCAATCGCCAAGATTACTTTATAGCTGAGGAAGCCAAATAAAGCTGGATGGAGTGGGTAGTTGGCTTCATAAAAATCCAGGGTTTCGCCCTGCTCAATCACAGTACCAGTAATGCTAAACAGGGCAATGATTAAAAGCAACGCGATCGCAAATTTGAGATCGGTGAGAACTGGTTGCAGGTTGCGTTTATAGAGTTTTTTGAGGAGCAGGGTTGAATTCACAATTTATGAATATAAAAATATAGAAAATAGCTGAATTTTGACTTCGACTGATCCTTTATTTATTAAATTCTAACCAATGCTTCAATGTCTTTTGAGTAAATGCAATAAATAATTAAAATTCCCATGCCTTCAGAATCACTTTTATTTATTAGAAAATTCAAGCTAGGTAGCTTTCTGACATAAGTAAATATTAGAATTTAGTCTTTGAGGTAAATCAGATGGGGTCGTAATACATTGTAGATTGGCTTCATCGAGCAAGCTTCTCATTTGTATATCTTCAATAGGGTATAAGCGCCAGCAAAATAAATACTCTATCGCTGTATCTATCCTTGATGTGATCCGAAAATCTTCCTGATAAGCACCATTATTTAATGCACGCCTAGCTTGTAAAATCCAGTTACCTTCAGCTTTCCCTGCTTGATCTACCCAATCATATACAGGCTTTTCTGCTAAATTGGAATTTGCAATATAAACTACTCCATTGTCATCAAGCATCTGATAAATACTTTGCAAACAGGAAAGGCGTTCTTCTGATGAACAAAGATGTAAAAATTGGCTACCAGGAAGAATAATTAGTCGAAAATGCTTCTGGTTCACTAGAGGATTGGTCATTTCCCCTAATATAGTGCAAACACGCTTTTTTACTCTCGAATCATAGGTTTCAAGCTTTTCCTGAAAAACCCTTAGCATCTCAGAGGAGTTATCCAAACCTACTGTTATGTATCCTGTCTTTGCGAGTGGCAAGAGCTTAAGCCCAGTTCCACACCCTATCTCTAAAATTGGATCCCCAAATTTCTTTGCCAAAAGCCTCACCGCTTCAGAGTCCCAGCGGCCTCTACCTAATCGCTCAATAATAAGGTCATAAAAATCGGCAAAGGATGAATCTTTATATGAATTTCTAGGTTTCTGCATAGTTGATCAACCCTGTGAATTATTTATACTATTATACTGAATCAAAGTATAAATTCCTCTAATCCAACTCCTCGTTTAAAAGCAGCAAACTATTTTTTAAACCCATATAAGCTTCTTTACCCAATAATTCAGCGATCTCCTGTTCCACTGCCAGCGTGGCATCGATCGTATCGGCAATAAATTGATAGCCAGTTGGCGTGTAGGCGATCACCTTGGCGCGGCGATCGTTGGGGTCGGGCGATCGGGTCACAAGTTGTTTACGCTCCAGGCTATCTAGCAGTTGACCCACAGCCTGCTTAGACATTTTCATCTGGTGAGCGAGATCATTTTGGCGCATCCCCACCAGGCAAATTTGTTGCATCAGGCCAAGCTCTGACAGCGAAGTATCGGCATAGCCCAGCTCATGCAACCGTTGCAGGATTTTTTGCATTACCCGCTGCTCTGCCCATACCAAGAGCCGCCCCAGGGTTTCACCTTCCGTGGCCACAAATTCCTGGAATTTTTGAATTACATCTTGCTGTTGCATTTAATCTTAGTAGCGCTTAGTAAAGCCACTTGACCAAGTTAGCAGATAGAATTATGATTTAGTCAATTGACTTGACTATAAACTTACTTGACTAAACTAGCTTAAGGAAAAAACTAACATGATTACTAATAAAAATAATAAATGGGCGCAGATTGGTTATTCCTGGCTGTCTATGAAAACCTGGGTCAAAGTTTGGTTAATCTGGTTAAATCTGGTGCTCTGGAGTGCGGCCTTCTTTCTGTTTGATCCGATCGCTCAATATACTTTGCTTAGCCTGATCCCAGCATTTGGCATCATTGTGGCGATCGCCTATTACTATGGTGGCCTGGTGCGGCTTTTGGGAATTGGCCATCTGATCCCCTGGATTCCTTTGCTAATCTACTTAGAGCTACGGTTTTTGACTGACCTGGTTGGTGCAAAACTAACCTATAGCGATCGCCCCTTATTCTTTATCTGGGCTATGTTGCTTGAAGTTTCCCTGGGGATTTGCCTGCTGCTAGACGTTTACGATCTATATCGCTGGTTTAGAGGCGAAAGGTTTGTATTAGGAACCAGAGCCGCCTATCAAGCCAAGGCATCGAAGCTGTCCCGACAATTAGCAACTAGATAATAGTGAACTAGGTCAAAAGCATCGGGTTACTATTCCCCAACTAAATGTTTCCTCGCTAGTTCTATAATTTCCAAAAAAGAATCTAAATCAATTTTCTGACGGGCAAAATTGCCTCTACCGCGAGTCACCGGCAATTCTATTTTTATTTCGCTAGGTGTTCGTGTTTCTTCTTGCATTATCAGTGACATATAGTAGTCAGCCTCTATAGTGATTTTTGTAACATACTGATCATAAATAGAGTGATCATATATTTGTATGTGATGGCCTTCTTCCGTTGTTTCTATTATTTTTGAATGGTAATGGTCTTGTAGCTGAGCTTGATAAAGCAAGTAATTCCTTGCTTGCTCTACTATCTTTGGGAATGAAGCTATATCGAATTCTATATATGTAAAACTTTCCCCACTTGCATCAACACCAGCAGGAAATCCAATTTTTATAGGTCCTTCTTCTTGAGTCAGTAAAGCCACAAAATAATCATTGATTTCTATTTCTACGATTAGTCTTTCATAATCAGGATCACTCAAGGCTATTGTTTTATAAGATTCTTTTATGTTTTTCACTGCTTTTATCATTAGATACAGGAAAATTGTTGCCTTCTACGAAAACTACTGTTGGTAGTAGAGTGTTTATCCCAGTAGGGTTTAGAGCTAGATATAACCAGCCTCCTGATACTTAGCCAAGCCCCGATCGCTTAGCTCGGCTAATTCCTTAAACAACTCCTCATTCACGCTTCTAAAATTAAAACAAGCCTTCCCCTGCATTCGTTTTTTTAGCTGTGGCGAGATTGTTTCCTTCAATTCTGGAAACACATACAACGGCATCAGGTGATAGCTGACATAATACTTCTTGACCTGTACCGCACCAAAAAATAAGGCTCTTTCGTTATCTCGGATGTAATTGGTGTCGAGATAATAATTACCAGGGCTATCCTTAGACACAATTAACTTGTCGGCATAGCGCTGGGCGATTTGCTTGAGGCGATCGAACACGGCGGCAAAGGTTTCAATATTAGTCATGGCTAAATGATATAGAAAATGTGCCCCATTCAATCCTTTAGTTATTACAAGTTATTAATAGCTATTCGACCATTTCCAGGCTGACTGCGATCGCCTTGCGCTGCTCTTGATCATAGCCCCACTTGTCGAGAAAACTAGCATAATCACCGTCACCACTAGTTGCCGATCGATGCAGTTGGGTAGCGATTTGAGCGATCGTTGGTAGATTCAGCAGCTTGATTAAATGGAGCGATCGTCTGGCCACCTGTTCAGAGCCCGTGGCTTGTTCATGGCTGCCCTGGTGCTGGTGCGTAATTGCCATCGCCGTAGACATGGCCAGATTTTTAACTAATAGCTCCGCGATCGAATCAGCGCAAGTTGTCAATGCGTTAACAATCGGCTGGTTGGGATGATCAGCAAGTTGCCAATTACCCGTCAGATAGCAAACAAAAAAGCCACGCGACCCATTACTTGTTTGCAATAAATTGATAAGCAGCTTTTCTAGCTCCAGATCCGTTAACCGATCGCTATGACTGAGCAGTTTTTCAGTATGGGCGATCGCATCAGGAAAACTCGGTGGATTGGTTAGCTCCAGCTCAGCAGCAAATGACATATCGATTGCCAGTGATTTAAAATAATTTAATTAGGGATCTAAACAATCTTGCCATAGGATCAAGGTTAGATCGCCTGGGAGCTAAGCTTAACTTATGTTTATATGTTTATAAATAGCATCTTGAAACAATCCAGTTAGAGCTATTGCTGTGCCAAACAAGTTATGATGCGAGATCTATGTAATCAGATCTATATAAACAGAATAACCAGCAATATTGTGACTATTTCGATCGCCATGTTGGTAAAAGAATTCCCATTGCAATAGCTAAATTATTAGTCCAGTTACTGATCCAGCTCTTTATTAGATAGCTTGAGAACTATAAAAAATGACAAGAATTGGTCCCGATGAAGCTTTTCCGGTTCTTACTCCTGCCCAAATAGATGCACTCAGGAGCTATGGGATCGAAGAAGAATTTACCGATGGTGCAATTTTATTTGAAGAGGGCGATCAGGTCTTTGACTTCTTTGTGGTTTTAGAAGGGGCGATCGATATTCTGCAACATGCAGGCGCAGAGGGTGACAAACCAGTCCAAATTACCAGACACATGCCCGGTGAGTTTACTGGCGATACGGATATGCTCTCAACTCGTGCCGCCGTTATCTATGCTCAAGCAGTGGGTAAAACCAAAGTAATTCGGATTACGCCCCAAAAGCTGCAACGGGTGGTTGTAGAGAATTCGGAGCTAAGCGATTTAATTCTGCGCACCTTCTTGATCCGACGCACTGCCCTGACCGCCAGCCAACTTTCACCAGTGAAGGTGATTGGCTCACGCTTTTCCCAGGACACCTTCAGGATCAAAGAATTTTTATCTAAAAACGGCCAACCCTATATGTGGGTTGATATTGATGCTGATGAAGGGGTGTATCAAATTCTGGAAAGTTTTGGGGTCAAGCCAGATGAAACACCAATTATTCTCTATCGCAATCGGAATGTATATAAAAACCCACCCAACGAGGCGATCGCCACGGGGCTAGGGTTTAATGTCCTGGATCAAGAAGTAAATGATGTACTGGTGATTGGTGCGGGTCCTGCTGGCTTGGCGGCTTCGGTATATGCGGCCTCCGAAGGGCTGAAGGTAACCGCGATCGATGCAGAAGGCCCCGGTGGCCAGGCGGGTACAAGTTCCAAAATCGAAAACTATCTGGGTTTCCCCACTGGCATTTCTGGGCGAGATCTGGCGGAACGTGCCTATATGCAAGCCCAAAAGTTTGGTGCGAATATTGCTACCCCAGTTTGCGCAAAATCATTAACCTGTCGCTTCCCGCTCTATGAAGTAGAAGTGAGTGGCGATCGCAAAATTATCACCAGGTCAGTTGTGATCGCGTCGGGAGCCAAATATCGCAAATTGCCACTGGATAACCTGACTCAGTATGAAGGTCGGGGCATCTTTTATGGGGCAACGGCGATGGAGGCACAGCTATGTACCCAACAGGATGTGATCGTGGTGGGGGGTGGCAATTCGGCGGGTCAGGCGGCGGTATTTTTATCTAAACATGCCAGGAAAGTAAATATCTTCATTAGATCCAAAGACCTTTCCCACAGTATGTCGCGCTATCTGATTCGTCGGATTGAAGAAACCCCAAATATTGAATTGCATTGCCATACGGAAATTACGGAACTATCTGGGGCAGATGGCAAGCTCAAGCAAGTTACCTGCCGCAATCGCCAATCCGGTGAAAGCTGGGTGATGGATGTTCCTAATTTGTTTATTTTCATTGGTGCAAAACCCAATACGGATTGGCTGGATCAGGCGATCGCTACGGATGAAAAAGGGTTCGTTAAAACTGGCCATGATTTAAGCGAAGAGGAATTAGCAGATTGGCCACTCGATCGCCAACCAGCCCTATTTGAAACCAGTCGTCCTCGCATCTATGCGGTGGGTGATGTGCGGAGTAGCTCCACCAAGCGGGTAGCTTCGGCAGTGGGCGAAGGTTCGATCGTGGTGCAGTTCATTCATCGGGCGTTGGCAGAAGAATAGAAACTGCATTCTTTAACCATATTGAACTTTGCTCGATCGCCATTCATATTTTAAGCTGTACATACCTAACATACCTAGTAGATACATATTTAAATAACCATGCCCCTGATTAAAGTGCAATCCTCGATCGCTGCCCCTGCTGCCGCTGAAGTAGAAACCATGCTCAAAAGTCTTTCGGCGGCGCTGGCCAAACACACTGGTAAGCCGGAATCGTATATTATGACTGCGTTTGAGCCTGATGTAGCGATGACCTTTGGTGGCACAACGGAACCCACCTGCTATGTGGAAATTAAGAGTGTGGGCACGATGTCGCCACCACAAACGAAGTCCATGAGTCAGGATTTTTGTAGCAGTTTGGAAGATGTCCTGGGAGTGGCGCAAAACCGGATTTATATTGAGTTTAATGACTCGAAGGGATCGATGTGGGGTTGGAATGGATCGACATTCTAGGGTGTTTTTTGAATTTTAGGAGTAGCGATCGAATTCTGTTTTGGGATTAAACGATCGCTTCCCTGGTCTAAAAAATCTAAATTAAGAGATCTAACGCGGCAAGCTGTGCTTTCGCCTTTTGCAGCGATTCCAACCATTCCCGATCGGGCTCACTATCAGCCACGATCCCCGCACCCACCTGTCCCCAGATCCGATCGTCACATTTAAGCAAAGTCCTGATTAAAATATTCAAATCCAGATTGCCACGTCGATCGAGATAGCCACAGGAACCATAGAACAAGCTACGGCGACAGGGTTCGAGTTCTTCAATAATCTCCATACAGCGCACCTTTGGGCAACCCGTAATCGTGCCGCCGGGGAACGTGGCGCGGATGAGATCAATACCATCTCGATCGCTGCTCAGTTCGCCAATCACATTACTAACCAGATGCATCACATGGCTGTAGCGCTCCACCACTAGTAATTCATCTACCTGAACGCTGCCCCACTTGCATACTCGACCCAGGTCATTTCGTTCTAAGTCCACCAGCATAATATGCTCGGCTCGTTCCTTCGTAGAGGCAAGCATTTCCTGCTCATAGGCTAAGTCAGATTGGGCATCATCGCCACGGGGGCGAGTGCCAGCGATCGGCCTGGTTTCTGCCCGTTGCTCAGTTAATTTAACCAATCGCTCCGGTGAAACACTGATCATTTCGCCCCAGGGGGTACGCCAATAGCTCGCAAATGGCGAAGGATTAATCCATTGTAATTTTTGATAAAGCTGCCAACCATCCCCTGGCCAATCCACCCCAAAACGCAGCGATAGATTAGCCTGGAAGATATCACCTGCCTTAATATGTGCCTTTGCTTTCCTGACCATTGCTTCATAGGCAGCAGCATCACTAAGGAAGTCGATTTTGAGTGCGGAGGTTGATGTATGAGAAAGAGAAATCAGAGAATCATTTTTTTTTAATCCTCGTTGAACAAGCTCAGTGATCCGATCGCCCATCTTGGTTAATTCAGCTTGATCGATCGCCGCCAGCCAAACTTGTTTCTGCCAGTTATCGATGATGGCGAAGTTCCTTGGTGCATACCAGAATGCTACGGGGAATGGCAATACATCTGGTTTGAGATAGGGCAATTTCTCAATTTCCCAGGCCAGGTCATACCCCAACCAACCTAAATAGCCACCAATAAAAGGAAGTTCCAAAATCTCATCTGGAAGCAATTTTCCCTCTAAATCATATTCATGTCTTACCTTTGCTTGTAATTCCTTTAAACAGGGTAAAATCTGGCCTAATTCCGGCGTGAAATATTCCTTTGGCGATCCAGCCGCGATCGAATAGCGGGCTGTTTTCCCATGAGTTAGTGATGAATGGTTGGAGTTGGCCTTGGGGCTTTCCAATAAAACTGCGATCGATTCATGACCAAATAACACCTCCCAGATCTGGGCAGTGGAGACATGATCGGGTAGTGAGTGCTTTTGCCATAGCCATGCTGTCATGGGCTAGAAATCTTGGGGAGTTGGTTGAGCCTTGAGATGATTGAGGAATTCTAGCATCTCAGATTTGGTGAGTTGATGGCGCGATCGCTTACTAAATGCCTGTTGTAAATATTTGCGGCCTTCCTCTTTGCCCCAGCCCAATCGCTCTAGTTCCACATCGGTTTGGGCGATCGGATCAGAAAGATCGATCGGCTCAGTGCTAATTTCCGGCTCGATCGGTGGGGTTGGCTCTGGTTCTGATTCTGGTTGATAGTTCTTGGCTTTCTTGCGGGATTTGGGTTTGGGTTGCGGTTCTGGCTCATACTCATCTTCATAGTCAGCCACATTATTAGACTTATTGGTCTGAGCAACTGATCCAGCCAGGTTTAATTGCTGCTGACCCGCCAGAGCGGCTGAATTCACAGCACCAGCTAGAGGTTCATGTTCGGCATCTTGAGCATCAGTAAACGAATTAACGGTTGAGCCATTCAGGGCATGTTGCGGTTGCGGCATCAAGGTTGCTTGCATCCCATAACCACGATCAAAATTGATCCCAGCGATCGTGAGGGCGCGTCTAATTGCCCGATCTTCCGCTACCTCAATATCTGGATCAGTTGCAGTCGCAGTTGCCAACACCACCTCGCCATGTCCGATCGTGGCGCGGAACACATGCATACCGTCAACCTTTGACAGCATCTCAGTTTGAATACTGCCCTGGGGATATTGAGCGCGAAATTGGGCAAACATAGCCTACTGCTCGACCTAGAACTATAGACTAATCATCTTACTCGGATTTGCGATCAGATGCGAGTAGCCGATCTAGCAATATTAGATTATTTTTACGCCTCGCTATGCACTACTACGGGCGTGCCGATCGAAGCCCAGTTAAACAGCCATTCGGCATGATCGGGAGCCACATTAGTACAACCATGACTGACGGGTGTACCAAAGCTGTGATGCCAGTAAGCGCCATGTACCGCATAATTGCCGCTGTAATACATCGTAAATGGTACATCAGGCACATCATAGTCTGCACCTTGCATTCGAGCGATGCGGTGCTTAGATTGGATCGCAAAGGAACCCGGTGGTGTGCTGTGTCCGGCTTTACCGGTAGAAACGATTACCGCGTAAACTTGTTTATCGCCTTCCCAGGCTACCAAGCGCTGTGATTTGAGGCGGATCTCGATCCAGCGTTTTTGAGTTTGTTTGAGCCTGCTAATCGATGCTAGTTGTGGATTGCTGGAGATTGGTTGGGGCTGGGCAATTGGTTCGATCGCCGCCTTTTTCACTTCCAGCTCGCGCGGTGGCATTTCTGGCGGCATGATCGTGGGCGCAAAGGGTGGCACTGTGGGCGGAATGATCGTCGGTGTTTCCTGGGCGGATATGGCCTGAATGGTTACCTGGTTTAATCTTGGGTTTAATCTTGGGTTTAACTTTGGCAACATCGCCATACCAGCAAAGGTGAATAAGGCGATCGCGGCAACCCCACGCAAATTTTTGAATAAGAAACTAGATGCTTTTTTGCTAAGCATGATTACGCCCCCAAATTATCGTCAAGTTATGGCTAGATAATTGCTATTTATGCTTTCAAATAGCTGCCGAGAAGCTGCCCCAATCACCACAATCTGGCGGTGCTAACCAGGCTTAAATTAAAAAATCAAAAACCTGATTAGTACATATCCCCTAATACTTCTCATATAACTATTTTCGCCTATAAAATGGGGGTAATCATCAATTTAATTACTAAAGTTTATATATTTTTAACTGATGCTGGCGAATTGCTCCTGAATCGCCACATCTTCAACCTCTTCTTTGGTGATCACTTCCACAATTTTATTCTTGGCCTCAGCTTGAAACAATGCCTCCACACATACCTGCGCCACCTTAGTACGGGGGATACTACCCTCAAACATGGTGTCTGCTGGCTCCATCACCAATCCACCGGGTTTTTCGTCATTGCGCAAGCCCCCTGGCCGCACGATCGTATAGGGTACACCACTTTGCTGCACATAACCCTCGGCCTGCTTTTTCCAATAGAGCACCAGCCAGAATAAATTCAACGGATGGAAAAACTTAGACACACACATCGAAGAAACCATCACAAATTGATTGATGCCCTTGGCTTTGGCCACATTAATTAGGTTTTTCGTGCCAACATAATCCACCATCAACGGGCCAGTGGGGTTAAAGCTGGGTCTGGCTCCGGTGGCACTGAGCAATACATCACACCCTTCGATCGCCTTTTCCAGGGTTTCCGGCTGCAACACGTCCCCAAATACTAGTTCTGCTTCGGGGGGCAGGAGTTCCTTGGCGGTTTTTTCGTCTCGAACCAACGCCCGCACGGAAATGTTGCGATCGACCAGTTCTTTTACAATTCGGCTACCTGTGCCGCCGGTTGCGCCTGCCACTAATGCTTTCATAGGGTTTTATCTTTGGCCTGATTATGTGTTAGTTATTTTGAAGACTATTAGCTAAGATCTTAGCAAAGCCACCTAGACTTTGTAGATTACGGCGATCGCAAACAGAAGTAGGCTTACAATGAAAAAGGCGATCGAGAAATTGAGGCACTTTGACTTAAATGCACTCCTGGAATTGAGTTGCTTAATTGTTATATCCCAATTACGAACGATGTATAGCTGCACATAATCATAATCAGCCTCATAAAAATCCTCGCCAAGCAAAATATCTGGCTTAGCAAGGTTACCAGGAGAGCTAGTAGCGATTCCTATGAATGATGGGAACACAGATAAAGTAATTAAGGCATTAATATACTTGACTCACCAAGATTATTTTAATGCTTAATTCTATTTGCCAAGTATTACATCAGCTACCCATGATTTTAGGGCTTCAAAATTGTTTTCTAGATCGCCTATCTTTTGCTTAAGGGATTGGTTTTCATTTTCAAGTTCTTTGATCCGTTTACCAAAACTAACAGAATCGGCAGGCGGAAAAGATAGTAATTCGTGGCTGGATTTTGTCGGCTTAGGTTGTCTGGTGCCTTGTAAATCAAGCTGAGCAGTAGATTTTGACTCTATAGCTGATTTGATTTTTTCATAAGTCAACCCAGGTAAGAGATAGATAAGGTAAGGTGCGCTCATTTTAGGATGTATTGGGTTTTGTACTCTTACATAGCCGCAAATACCTTTTTTTATTAACCCTTTAACTATCCTCAAGCTATGGTCGCCATCGTAGTTTGTTTTTTGCGATATAAGCTTAGAGCCTTTGCCTGGATTTTCATCGATTATCCTTATAACTTGTAAATCTGGATCTTTTCTAAGTCTGACTACACCTCTTGAAATCCTATCTAATACTAAATCCGCAGACCAGTTAGGGTTAGCAGACAAAAAACTTGTAAACACTTTATCGGCTTGCGGCTCTTGATCAAGTATTGTCTCGTCCTTTAAATTAGTTAATAGCATATGCGCTTATATATGAGTGCATTTGTTGTGGAGAGAGGGGGAATCGAACCCCAGATGCGCCGAGTAGGAATTCGTGCAGTACCTCCAGGTACACTCTCCCCAATGAGTTGACAAACCTAATAACTGCGCTGTACTCCAATACTCAGCAGTTATTCAGCGTTGTCAACAAGCGAAATATAGCAGAAGCGCTAAGCAAAAGCTTAGTCGCTTTTTGCTGCGATAATACAGAATAGCGTATACCAGAAGATGTAGCAATCATTTAAACGCTAAATACAGGAATTAATTATGGGCGAGAGTCAGCAGAAAAATGAACAATTTGATAATTTCCAAGCACTAGCAAGTAAATTGTTTAAGGTTTCAAAATCTGAGCCTAAAAAAGGGACAAAAGCTGCCCCTAAAGAACCTCAGGCTGCTAAACCCAGCGAAGCTTGGTCTGTTACCCATGAGGGTTGGTTGTCATGGACAAAGCCTAAGCTTTAAACAGACAGATAAATAGACTAAGATTTGGTGCATCTTTTGACAAATATTAACACAACAAATACATGTTTTTTGCGCCAATACATCTACTCAGATATGAGATTTTCAGCATTAAATAAACTTTGATCGAGACGATTAACCTCAGCAAAACCTATCAAGCCCAAACCGCCGTAGAAAACATCTCCTTCAGCGTGGCAGCAGGCGAAACCCTGGCCTTGATCGGTACTAGTGGTTGCGGCAAAACCACCACTTTGAAAATGCTCAATCGCCTGGTTGAACCCAGTTCCGGCCAAATTTTGATCAACGGCAACGACATCCGCCAGCTCCCACCCGAAAAGCTGCGTCAGGGGATTGGCTATGTGATTCAAAATGTGGGGCTGTTTCCCCATTACACCGTGGCGGAAAATATTGCCGTAGTGCCAAGATTGTTGGGATGGAGTAAGCCCGCGATCGCCGATCGGGTAGAAACCTTACTCGAATTAGTCGGCTTGCCTGGGATTGAATTTAAACATCGCTACCCCGATCAACTCAGTGGTGGCCAACAGCAACGGGTTGGGATTGCCAGGGCTTTGGCCGCCAATCCGCCGATCGTATTGCTGGACGAACCCTTTGGCGCACTTGACCAGATCACGCGTCAGCAGATCCAGCGGGAGTTCAAACAGCTAGAAGCCTTGCTTCATAAAACAATGGTGCTGGTCACCCATGACATCGCGGAAGCCGTAACCCTGGGCGATCGCATTTGCCTGATGGATCGCGGTCAGGTGCAACAGATCGGTACGCCTCAGGAGTTATTATTTACGCCCCAGAATAATTTTGTGCGGGACTTTTTCCAGCATCAACGCTTTCAACTGGAATTAATGGCAACTAATTTAAGTGATTTGCTGCCTTTTCTTGGTCAAGATTTTGAGGGAGCAGAGCGATCGCCAGATCAGCCAGGCCAGAAAGTTAATCCTGCCGATCGGCCTGTGAATCATTACCATAGCGACCAAAGTTTATTAGCGGTGTTAGAAAGTTTAGAATCAACTCCACCACTATCTGATTCATCAACTGATTTAGGTGAAATGAAAGAAGCAAACCAATCAACCTTTAATCACACCACCGCAATGATTAGAATTAGCGATCGCGCCAATGGTGATGTGCTCCAAATAACCAGCCTCGATCGGTTGTGGGCAGCTTTCTATCAATTCAAACAGGTGATCCAAGGGACTTGATTAAATTAATTGTTTGTGATTCTCGATCGGTTAGGCGGCATAGTCTGGCGCGATCGAACAGCACCAATTCCTATGCCAGAGGCGATCGCCCTTCTTGAACAGAATTTGAACAGAATTTAGACAGAATATCGATCTCAAAGACATAAATATTGCTTCCTAAATATCAAGCCTGCCTAACACCTGGTACGAAAAAGCACTAGTCATGGATTAATTCTCTCCATCAGAAACCAATAATTCTAGCGATCGACAGGTTTGGAATGGTCGGCTTTTCGCTAGACTAATGATCAGATTCTTTGTATAAACCCCAAAGCGATCGCTGCATATGGCAATAGCGTAATTTGGGGCTTAGCAAGAGAGCGACATAGTTGGTAACGAGGGACACGATGAAATATGTGGTTGCCGTATTAAGCGATCGGATTCAGGCTGAGGAAGTATATTCAGCACTAGAATCAGCCGAATTTCCGATGCGGAGCATTTCAATTCTGGGTCGAGGTTATAAGACCGCAGATGAGTTTGGCCTCATCGATCCCAAGCAATCGGCCAAGAAACAAGCGACCCTGATGTCCTATTGGTTGATTCCCTTTGGTTTTTTGGCTGGGGTTGGCTTTAGTTTGACGACCCAATTAAATACCTTTGCCTGGGCAGGTGCGATCGGCAATCATTTGATCGGTGGGCTACTAGGGGCGATCGCCGGCAGTATGGGTAGCTTTTTTGTTGGTGGTGGTGTGGGTCTGACTTCTGGTGCAGGTGATGCCTTGCCCTACCGCAATCGCCTCACTGAGGGAAAATATTTAATCATTGTCAAAGGCGAAGAAGCGATGACCCGCCGCGCCTCCAGTTTGATTAGTGGGTTTAATCCAGAAAGTCTGCAAGGTTATTCAGAAACGATGTGATTAACTGTGGTCAGCCGGGTCGATGGGAGAGCTTACTAAGTTTACGAGTATCGATCGCTAAGGCAAACCCCATCTAACATCTAAAACTCTGAAGCTTAATAAGTATCTAATAAGCCTAATTAAGGGCAGAGTCTTAACCAAATCAATTCAGTTAGTCTTGATGTAGGCTGATATTAGCTCCGTTTTTGTGAGCATAACTATATTGGTAATAGCGGTAAAGAGTACGATCACTTTGATACTTATTGATTTGATATTTAAAATATTTAATCGGATTTGATCTTAGCAACGTGATTTATATAAGTTGATTCACAAATTTCAAATTAATCAAAATAAATTAATATACATCAAAACTATATGTACGCTAAAGCACAACTACTTCTGGTGGGATCGATCATCGCTGGCATTGCCTTTGTCGGCTGCATTTTTGAGCTGTCTTCTGGTGCTCCAGATTGGGGTGCTACTGCCACCTGGGCAATTTTGGCATTGAGTCTACCGATCGGCGTTTTTTGTTTTCTCAATGCGGTCAAACTAGCCAGAGCATCGATGGAAGAATAAAATCGCTGCAAGGATAGATTTAAGTAGGTTAGTTAGATATTTGGGCTGGGATGAAAACCTACGATTGGATTGTAATTGGGGCTGGCATTACTGGTGCGGCACTGGCATATGAGTTAGCCAAGGGAGGGGCTTCAGTGCTGGCGATCGATCGTAGTGCTGATTTTGCCAATGCGACTCGGTTTAGTTATGGTGGCATTTTTTATTGGGCAGGGAGCACCCCCCTAACCCAGCAACTCAGCCATGAGGGGATCGAGATCCAACGCAACTTGTCCAGTGAATTGGGCTTTGATACTGAGTTCCGTAACTTGCCACTATTGCTCACGATCGCCAAAGACGAAGACCCAGACGTAATGGCGGCGGCCTATGACAATGTAGAATTACCACCCCAACGCATCAGTGTGGCGGAAGCCCAGGAAATTGAGCCTTACCTAGATCCTAATAATATTAATGGTGCATTGTTATTCCAACATGCCCAGGTCAGAGCCAAGAGCCTGGCTACAGCCTATCGATCGGCTTTGCAAAATTTAGGTGGTCAGATTCTGATCGCCGAGGTCGAGCAATTATTGTCTGATCTTGTATTGTCTGATCTTGATCAAAATAAGCAGGATCTTCAAGATCGTGAAGTTAATAAGCGCATCACTTCCATTGCAACCAGTCAAGGCAATTTCCAGGCAGAAAACATTGTCATTTGTGCGGGTGGCTTTAGTCGTGAGTTGTTGCGGGTTTCCGGCTTGCCCACTAGTTTTCTCTACTTTACCCACGCCGAGTTAATTGATGTGGCGGATGCCCGTGGCGTGGCGTTGCGATCGCTGGTGATGCCTTCGGACATGAATCGGCTGCAACTGGAATTTGCCGCTAGTACCAAGGAGAAAGATCCACAATGGGATCAGCCCAATTTGCAACTGGTGCCACCAATGGTAGATGCTGGAGCCGTGCAGTTTAACGATCGCAGTATTCGCCTGGGGCAACTCAGCCGGATTCAAACTACCGCTAATGCAAAAGTTGATGCGATCGCCAGTGAGGCTCAAATTCGCCATAAAGTTGCTAATGTCTTGCCCCAATTAGCCAACTTACCCGGTCAATGGCAGCATTGCCTGGTGGCCTTCAGCCATGATGCCCTGCCGATCGTAGGTAAGCTGCCTGCCTATAGCAATGTGCATTTATTTACCAGCTTCACCGCGCCGATGGTTTATGTGCCAACTCTGGCAAAGCGTTATGCGGCTTTTGTGTTGAGTGGTGCCACTAGCGATGATGTAATTGATCAGCTTTCGATCGATCGATTCGGTTATAAATAATCATGCGTGGTTAAAACTAGCGGTCAAAACTAACTAATAATTAAGCAATCGCGGGAAATAACGGTTCTAGCGGTACACTTGCTTGCATAAATTCATCGGCTAGAGCAGTTTGCAAATTGCGATCGGCTAAGCGCTTGTATTGATTGTTTTGCTTAAATTATTTCCCAGTCCCTGCCTCCCCCTCAGCATAGGAAGCAATGAAAGAAGAATCACTGTCCCGCGCGACCAAACGCGTTAAAGCTCAAAGAATTACCACCGAAGGATTTCACTATTATGGTCAGGTGATTTTCCCGCGTGAGGATGGCAAACCCTACGATCATAACGATGCACAGCTTTTGCTCCAGGATGGCATTCCGCGTTTTTATATCATGCATCTAGAAAATCGCGGCCTCAATTTCGATCGGATTACCCGTCATCTCAAATGTACCCAGTGCTTAGGCTCTCTCAATGGCAAAGAATGGTTTATGGGGGTGGCCGCACCGGGTAATTTTCTTGACCCGATCGCCAAGCCGGAACTGGATGGAATTATGGTGTTTCAGATTCCCGGCGATTGCTTCATTAAGCTAAATGTGGGCACCTGGCACGCGGGGCCATTTTTTGAAAGTGAGGCGGTGGATTTTTATAACCTAGAGTTGAGCGATACCAACATTACCGATCACCACACCTGTGACCTAGTCGAGACCTATGGGGTGGAGTTTGAGATTTTACCTTAGCTCTAGCCCTAACCTTCTAACTTAAACTCGCCCTGAGAGGGGTAACCCAGATGCTTATAGGCTGCCGCCGTAACCACTCTGCCCCGTGGCGTGCGATTGAGGTAGCCAATTTGCAACAGGTAAGGCTCATAGACTTCTTCGATCGTCTGGGTGTCTTCGCCCGTCGCCGCCGCCATCGTGTCCAAGCCCACCGGCCCGCCATTGAAGTTTTCAATCATGATGCTGAGCAATTTACGATCGATCCAGTCCAACCCGCGCGGATCGACATTGAATAGCTCCAGTGCCGCCGCTGCGATCGTGGCATTTATCGATCCATTTGCCTTCACCTCGGCATAGTCCCGCACCCGCCGCAGTAACCGATTGGCAATTCTGGGGGTGCCCCTGGCTCGTTCCGCGATCGCCATTGCCCCAGCCGGATCGATCGGTGTGCCTAGAATTTGCGCACTCCGCAACACAATTTGCGCCAGCTCATCTACCTCATAAAAACGCAGGTGTTGCACAAACCCAAACCGATCGCGCAGTGGTGAGGACAATGCGCCAATCCTGGTGGTAGCGCCAATTAGCGTAAATCGATTTAAATTAACGCTGCGAATCCTGGCCGATCGCCCCTTGCCGATCGTAATATCGAGCCGAAAATCCTCCATCGCTGGATACAAGATTTCTTCGGTCACATTGGGCAGGCGGTGGATTTCATCAATGAACAAGATATCACCTGGCTGCAAATTCACCAATAACCCAGCCACATCACGGGGACGCTCCAACGCTGGGGCAGAGGTGATCTTACATTCCACCCCCATTTCCTGCGCCATAATTAATGCCAATGAGGTCTTGCCTAGACCCGCTGAGCCGTATAGCAATAGGTGATCGAGCACCGACGATCGAGATTTGGCAGCGGCGATCGAGATGTTTAAAAGTTCTTTTAAGTCCTTCTGACCAATGTATTCAGCCAGGTTTTGGGGACGGATGCTTACGTCTTGGGGTGATCGGGCAACTTCGGCGATTTTCTCTTCTGGATTCGCGTTTGCCTGGACTAACTCTAGACTTTGCTGCGCTTGATTAGCTTTGGGGCTAGGTTCGCGGTTAGGTTTGGATTTGCGATTTTTGCCGTTGTCGGCGGAGTGGGAAGAGACGATCGCCATTATCGATTAAGTCTTTCTACGTTTTGTTTTTTTCTTAACAGGTTTCTTTATTTGTTCTCTGCCGCTATTGAGTCTGACAATTTTATCCCAATCAACAGAATAATCTGAAGTTGTAAAGTATTCTATGAATTCGTGGGTAAGTTTTGTAACTGCTCTACTGAAAGCTTCTTGGTAGTCAGGACGATGTCTTAGAGGATAATCTTTCATAAGCCGAATTAGCTTTAGGTAAAAATCAGGATCGCCGGTTAGCTCTTGCCAAAATGCTTGTCCAGATTGAGTTATATACGGGCGCTTATCACTTGCATTACTAGCGGTGCGTCCATAACACTGACCGAGTAAGGCTCTAAATTCTTTTTTTATATTCTTGGTTAGAAAGTTAGAACGAGCAGCTTGGAAATTATCCTTTAATTTCCTTTTTTGATCGGCATTTCCCCAATTAGGTCCAGATTTAACTTGGATAACAGTATAAGTAGTAGCAGTCTCTACAATTGCGTCTATTCCTACTATATCCGCAGCAACTCCACCACTAACAGCATGAACAATGGGCTCAAAGAATGTACCTCCAAAGATACCTTCGTCTGATGAGGATACATACGCTTGCAAAAGTTCTTTGACAATTTCACTAGGTTCAATCACTCCAAAAGCTCTGAACAAATATGGATTTTTCCGCTTGAGGGTTTTCCATAGGTCCAATCCGTCAAGCGTTTGAATCCGTCGGGTATAAAATAAATCCAGCTTTTCTCTAATTAGTTTTTCAAGCTCTTCAGGATTGATTAACGACATAACTAGATTGTTTCTCAAATAAAGCTAGTTGCATACCACTTCCTAAACGTTCTAAAGCAATATTGCAATATTCAGAATTTATCTCAATTCCAATAAAATTGCGACTAAGTTCCTGACAAGCAACTGCAGTTGTACCAGAGCCAAGAAATGGGTCTAGTACAATATCTCCTGATTGAGTGAAAAGTTTAATAAACCACTTTGGCAATTCAACCGGGAAAGCAGCACTATGCCCTCGATTACTGCATTCTGTTGCTAGGTGTAACACATTTGTTGGATAAGCCATTTCTCGCCCAACCCAATTAGAAACATTCTTGCCAAATCCACTACCAACTTTTGAATTATCTCTATTTTTATCAGTTTTACTAAGTTTACCTAAACGCTTATTCTTCCAATCTCCCATCGGAACCATCACTTTTTCTTGATACATAGCAAATTTCTTTTCGATCGTAAAGTGTAAACATCGCTCCCATGAATCGCGGAAACGATTTGGCCATTTCCCAGGATAACTATTCTTCTTATGCCAGCAATATTCCTCAGTCCAGAGCCAACCCTGCTTTCGCATCTCTATAATTAATTCAAGTACGAAAGTATGTCTCTCCCCGTTAATAACTGGTTCTTTAATATTCAATACAAATGAGCCAGAGGGCTTTAACACCTGCATAATTTGCTCAGATATAGGCAGGAACCATTCTACATATTCATTGGCTTTTACACCTCCATAAGTCTTGCCGCGCCGATCAGCATAAGGGGGAGATGTAAAGACTAGGTCAATAGAGTCTTGAGGTAACTTTGCTAAGACATTTCTGCAATCATCATTAATGACTGTATTAACAGATTTAGCTAACAATTTTTTGGGTTCTGACATATGCCTGAGAAGCAAGTTTATAACAATGTGGACTCTATTAACGTCAACTATAGCATTCAATTCTCGAGCATTTATGGTTCGTATATGTTTTTATTTCAGGTTTTGGGGGCTCAAATATCACTAATCTAAGCGGGCGTAGACATCCCCAAAACCTTGATCGCGGTGGAGATTAGCGTTAAAAACGTCAAAAAACCCACTGCATCCAGGATTGTGGTTAACAAAGGGCCACTGATTAAAGCTGGATCTAAGTTTAGCTTTTTCAACCCCATTGGCAACAATGCCCCCAACGCCGCCGCCACCACCACATTCACCGCCATTACTGAGCCTGCCACCAGTGCCACCCAGTTTTCCTCTTGCGAAGACCAGATCAGCGATAGTCCAGCCAGGGTTAGTCCCAGCACGATCGACATACCCAAGCCTGCTAATACCTCTTTGCTGACTATTTTGAGGGTGTCACGGGGTGAAACTTCGCCAATTCCCAGGCCGCGCACCGTCACCGAAAGCGATTGAATCCCCACATTGCCACTGGTATTCGACAAAATCGGCATAATTACCGCCAGGACAGGCACCAGCGAGATCGTACTTTGAAACGGCGCGATCGCACTGGCCGCCCCCAAGTACAGCGCAATATTACCCATTAACCAGGGCAGCCGCTTCAGGATCGCTATCTGGGGCGTGGATAACACCGACTCATCGCCACCACCACCGGCAAACTTTTGCAGATCTTCGGTGGCCTCTTCCGCCAGAATATCTACCACATCATCGATCGTGACGATGCCAACCAGACGATTTTCCCGATCGGCCACTGGCAACGCTAGCAAATCATAACGCTGCATCAACAGTGCCACATCTTCTTGGGGCATATGGGTATGGGCTTTAATCACCCGATCGCTAGCAATATCGCCAATCAGGGCATCGGGGATCGAAAATAATAATTGCCTGAGCGAAACCACCTGCACCAGCTTGCGATTATCATCGGTGACATAGGCATAGTAGATTGTCTCTTTGTCCTGGTCGCTTTGTTTGATTTTCTGGATCGCCTCGCCCACGGTTAAGCCCTGGCGCAATCGCACATATTCTGTCGTCATCACCCGGCCAGCGGTTTCTTCGGGATAACCCAAAATCATCGAAGTGGCCTGGCGTTCTTGGGGCGAGAGTTGGGCAATTAATTTTTTGACTACCTTGGCGGGCAGCTCATCAAATAACTTAGCCCGATCGTCTGGGCTCATGGTGTCCACAATTTGAAATAGCTGCTCACTTTGCAAAGAAGCGATTAGCTCTTCGCGTACCTGCTTGGGCAAATATTCAAATACTTCGGTGGCTTTGTCCTTTTGCAGCAGCCGAAAGGCGATCGCCCTGGGCTCATTGTCCAATTCGGCAATATAATCCCCCACATCGATCGGCGGGAGATCATTTAGCTCAGTTTTGAGCTGATTTAAGTCAGTAATGCCCTCTAACAGAACTCGATCTGCTTGAAGAATCATCGGCAGTGCCTCCTGTGCTTATTGCCTCCCACGCGCCGGGAATGCATTTAATGCACTAGCTATCAAGCTATAGGGCGGCGGGAGTTATGTACTATGACCAGATGGGTCGCTTTCCATGAATCTTTTTAAACTTGCTACAAATTCAAAATTAATAGATACATTGCGATCGTGATTGAAGCTGCTGAGCTACGCCATGCGATCGAATCCAATCAAAATCAAATGCTACCTAATTATCTATTTATTTTTATTAGGCTTAATCGCATTTGGCATGTTCACCAAAATATATATAAGCCACCTAACATGGTAACCCGACCTGACCAGGTTTAAATCACCATTCTGGCTGGTTCTGGTAGATTCCCCAGTCGATCGTATTTCGCCTACTGTGTATGAATTGGTTATTTGGATCAGATCAAAGATTGGATTATTGTCTCAAGTTTGGTTCTTGACCCGTGGCAAACGACCTGGCGATCAGATCGCAGCGATCGTTGTTGGTGTCGCCAGAATGCCCTTTTACCCAACGCCAGTTTACTAATGCTGAGTTGAGGCGATCGAGGGTTTGCCATAACTCCTGGTTTTTAATTGGCTGTTTGGATTTAGTTTGCCAACCATTGCGCTTCCAGCCTTTGATCCAACTGGTGATCCCGTCAATTACATATTTACTATCGGTGTAGAGGTCGATCGGTTTGCGATTCCCGTTCTGGTAATCATTGGCAAATTCCAGAGCCGCGATCGCCGCTTGCAATTCCATCTGGTTATTAGTGGTTGTTGCTTGACCACCACCCAGTTCCTTAACGCTGTTGTCGCTAAAATTAATTACCACACCCCAACCACCTGGTCCAGGATTCTTAGAGCATGCGCCATCGGTATAGATGCTGGCGATCTCTGGTGCTGAGCTAGCTGGTTGATCGGGGGTATTTACTGGCTCCGAATTTTCTAAAGTGAGCTGATCTGCCTCAGTTACGACTTTTTTTTTGAGCCTTTCTTACTTTTGGTAGCAGTTTTAGTAGATTTGCCATTAACGGTTTCTTGCTCCTTGATTGCGGCACCGTTCTGCGATTGAGCTAGCTGCTCTGGATCTTGCTCTAAGGCGATCGCAGGCTGGGAGCGTTCCAGTTCCACCGCCACCGATCCCAAGAAATTGGGGATTGGTGGGTTTTTCTTCACCAGTACCCGCACCTGTTGGATTCGAGTATCTACGAGAACACGATCGGCGATCGCCCCAGCTAAGCGTTCAATCAAATCATATTTGGTCGTCTGGATTAATTTCTCTACGATCGCAATCACCGATCGATAATCCAAGGTGTCATTGATATTGTCATTTCCCGCCGCCGCCTCAAAATCAAACCAACAAGTAAGATCGACTTCAAACCATTGCCCTAAAATTTTTTCTTCCGGGAGCAGGCCAATATAGCCAAATGCCCTAATGCCATTGATGTATACTTTGGTATTTGTGGTTGGGTTAGTCATAAAACTTAAGGCTACAGCAGAATTTGTTAAGTAAATATTTGGCAATCTGGTTAGGGTAATGTACTATTTTCCAAAAATCCGCGGAAATCAATTCCGCCATTACCCACTGTTTTAAAGGAGAGATCAAAACTCAGCCATTATGATTAAGTTATAAGCATTAATCAATCAATAAATAGGAATCGACAACCCTTTAATCAGGTGCATCGGTGACATCAGTGATTTAATGTTTGCTACTAATCACTTCCTAAATGTGCAAGATTGTATTTTTAAAGGTGGCAACAAGTTAACTAGCACATTCTAAAAGCTTTTAAAGCTGTTAAAGCAAGTATGGCGCATTAACATAAATTGGCATCAAAGAGTTTTTAACTGATTATGGCAATCAACAGTTTTAGATTAACCTCTATATTCAACTGCATCATTCTATATTCAATTAGATCATTCTATATTCGATTAGATCATTGCTAATATAGCAATCGCCTGGAGGCATAGGTTTACTTTGGTTTGGGCAAATCTTGGGTGGGATTTTGATTGCAACTAGCAGGGGTAATGGGTGGCCACACACATTAGCAGGTAAATTGCCATTCGATCGCAATCACGTAATTAAAACTCAACACTACTCAAATTAGATCAAATTAGATCAAATTAGATCAAAATTAAGTTGTTTAAATCAAGTTTATTGATTAAAGTTATTGCCACTATTTGAGTTAATCAGGTTGTCTTGCGATCGCCTAATTAGTCAGCATTTAGTTTTATTAATTTAATTTATTAATTATCTTTTGCCAAATTAAGCAAATCTAGCCAATTTAATTGAGTTTAGCCGAAATCAATCGAGTCAAAGTACCAACAAGTTTGCTGAGTTACTGAGTTACCAGAGGGAGAGCGAAGCGTGACAGACAACATTAATCCGGAAGTACCCGAGCAACCAGATTCAGAAAAGAGTATTCTTGATGATCTCAATGATATTTTTCTGGATGAAGATGACGATCGCCAGGATGATCAGGTTGACAGCGCTTTTGATGCTCTCTTTGATGAGGACAAGCCATCACCAGAAGCTGAGCAACCGCCCCAAGATCAGAATCAGACTGAAGATGATGATTTTGATGCGATCTTAGAAGCCAGTAGCGAAGCTGAAATTGATAGTGCCTTTGACGCTCTCTTTGCCCAGGAAGAACAACAAGAACAGCAAGAAGAAGATAATCCTGCTGGTGGGGAAACAGTGCCAGATGCAGAACTGAGTAGTGATAGCGAGCTAGATGATTCCTTCTCGACCGAAATGTCGGAGTTGGATGCGGCGATCGTTGCAGATCCAACTGACCCCGGTGATTCAGAAAGCGCCTTTGAGGATGTGTTTGGAGAGGCAGAGGATAACGACACGGGCGATGTGGAGGAGAGTAGTCCGGCCGCACTTGATCCATTTGCACCAGATCAAGAAGATCAAGATGAAGGATTGGAAGATGATTTTGCGGCTCTCTTTGCGGATGAAATTGAGGAGGAGGTTGATCAGCTCGCTGCCACAGACCTTGAAATGGCCGGGGCGATCGAGCCAGAATCTGGCGAGGCTGTTGCGGAAGAATTGAGCAGCGAAAATATGGATGATGCCTTTGAGTCAATTTTGGCAAAAGCTGAGCAAGAGAATGATCCAGTCGCTGACACTGAGGCAGATTTTTCCTTCCGCAGTGGCGAAACCGAGGCAGAACAACCGGAAAGCGATCTTGGCTCAGATCTTGATTTAGCCGATGAAGAAAGCAGTATTAACGATGCCTTTGAATCAATCCTGGCGGACACCAATCCTGGCATTGATACCAGTGAGTTGTCGGAACTAGCTGAATTATCAGAATTATCAGAATTGACTGAAGATAGTGAAGAAACAGATGAATTTGGCATTGAACTGGATGAGTCGGTTAATGATGTAGCAACTAATCTCCAGCTTGATTACGCCGCTGCTGGTGATTCGGCCGGAAATGAAGCAGACCCAACCACGGAAGAACCAGAATTTGAAGTTGATGCACTTAGTCCTTGGGATAGTGAGGACGATGAGGCTGGCATTGATGAGGCGGATTTTGATGCTGGTTTTGGCGCAATGTTTGATGCCACTACTGATGTGGAAAGTGATCCAGGGGAAGCGGAATTTGTCAGCGAGCCCCCTGGCGATGTGCCCGACCCATTTGCCTTTGATGCCGATGAGCCGTTTGCCTCTGAATCAGAGGGGCAATTTCCCTTTGAGCTAGGTAATGAAGATGAGGAGAATGAGCTAGAGCCGATCGCAGCAATTGATGACCTTGATGCCCTTGAAGATGTTGCGGCCGAACCAGGGCTGGGTAGTGATGATCCCTTTGCTGAGGTGGAAACTGATCCTGCGGCAGATGAACCAGAGCAAATCGAGATGGCCGCGCTGGACGAATTAGCTGACGCTGAGTCCGCTGATCCCTTTGATTTGGATCAGCCAGATTTAGCAGAAGCGATCGCGCCAGAGCCAGATGATGAATTGGCTGAAACCACTGACCTAGAGCAATTCGATCAAATCGACGAATTTGGGCGATCGGCTGAAACCGAGGAAGTTGATTTAGACAGCCCGTTTGCTGATGAAGCCGATCAAATGGAACAAGCTGCCGCCTTTGATCGGTTCGCTGACGCTGAGGCTGAGCCGTTAGAAGATTTTGAGCAGCCGGAAGAACAGTTTGAACTTGCTTCAGAAATTGAGGCCGAGCTGGATGAATTTGATCCTTTGGTAGAGGAGCTAGAAGAGGAACAGGAGCTAGCAGCAAGCGCCACAGAACCGGAAATTGTTGAATTTGAAGAGGTTGATGAAATTGCGGAAATTGAAGAAACAGCAGAGTTTGAGCAATCGATCGAACCTGAACCAGACGATCGCAGCGGCATTGACTTGGGCACGGTCGGTACGATCGGGGTTGGTGCATTGGGTATCGCCGGGGTCGCTAGCCAAGCTATGGATTCTTTCAATCAAGAAGACCAAAGTCCTGCAATAGAACCTGCCGCAGTCCAGGGATTATCTGGGCGAGTGACAGACTTAGAAGAGCAATTCCAATCCTGGGCCAATCGTCTAGAAGATTCGTTGGCGGAGATCGAAGAAAAATCCGAGTTAGTTTCGCAGCTAGCCACCCAAACCGAGCAGCGCTATGGTGATATGGTGGCACTCCAGTCAGAGCTAAGCAACTTGCACCAAGGCGTGCAGGCGGTGGCAAACGAAATCGGCGGCCTGGAAGCACTCAGCAACCTTTATCAAGAGCATCAATCGGTTTTAACCGCGATCACTAACTTCCAGCAGAATGCTGAATATTTACAACAACTGCAAGAAGAGACCGCACAATCGGAAACCAGAATTGACAGTCGTTTACACCAGACCCAGCAACGGCTTAATGAAATCAATGATGTAATTGCCAACGCCCAGGCTGAGCTATTACAACAGGCAATCTCAATAAGCGCTGATATTCGGCGATCGCCAGCTAGTCAGGCTAACACCCAGCGATCTGAATCAGCAGAGCCAGCATACAATTTTGAAGATGAATCACCAGCAGATATGGAGATCGCATTTACACCTGAGCCCCAAGCTGCACCAGCGCCAGCTACGGCTGGAGTTTCTCTGGAGCAACTCAGTACCCAATTGGCAGGCATGACCGCTCAAATTCGATCGGAGAAGGATGCCTTACAGCGGGAAATGAAACAAAAGCTCAAAAGCATGATCCAAACGCAGAGTCAACATCGCACCTGGTTGTTGGGGCTAAGCGTGGGTGTGGTGTTGGCTTTGGCCGGGGCGATCGTCACGTTCATTCTTAAATAACAAGGCTTAGATTCAGTAGAGTTATTACTAAAGCGGTCTTTGGGGCAAGTATATCGATCGCTTAGTTTAAATATTACTGATCAGCATAAGCCCCGTATCGTCTGGATTCAGTAGATATTCAAACCTCTACTGATTGTCTGGAAATTCTATTGTTTAGTTCACAATTACTTTTGATCGAAATATTTAAGCACTTTTGATCAATTCAACCGCATCGCGGCCATCGGTATGCTGCAACAAAACCTGCACCTGTTCATCTTTGGAGGTAGGTAACACCTTACCAACATAATCAGCGTGGATCGGTAGCTCTCGGTGGCCACGATCGACCAGTACGGCCAAGCGCACCGCCTTGGGTCTACCGTAATCATGGATCGCATTCAGGGCTGCGCCGATCGTGCGGCCACTATAAATCACATCATCCATCAGCACCACCAGCTTGCCATTAATATCCGCTGGGATTTCCGTTTGGCTAGGGGCACGCAGACCAATGCGATCGAGATCATCACGATAGAATGTAATATCAACAGCCCCCAATGGTACGTTAATACCTTCGAGGGCTGTGACTTGATTAGCGATCATTTCGCTGAGGGGAACCCCCCTTGTGCGAATGCCTAAAAATACCAGCTCAGATAGTTCTGGGCTATGTTCAACTATCTGCGAAGCCAATCGATTCACTGTACGCCTTAATTCCTCGGCAGACAGGATTTCGATGATTTGCTGGTTGTTCACCTAAAGACGCATCTCAACTATCAAGGTGCTTTTCGATCGTGTTGGCTAGAGTTGTTTTTGGGACCGCACCCACAACCACATCCACACGCTGACCACCCTTAAATAACATCAGGGTAGGAATGCTGCGGATACCATACTGGCTAGCGACATTAGGGTTTTCGTCAGTATTTAACTTAACAACCTTAATCTTGCCATCGTATTGCTCGGCGACTTCATCAACGACGGGAGCAACCATTCGGCAAGGGCCACACCAGGGTGCCCAAAAATCAACTAGTACAGGAACGTCACTCGCCAGCACATCTGTTTCAAAACTAGCATCTGTTACCGCAATGGCTGATGACATGCTCAACTAACTCCTAAATCAATCCTAAATGTAATGTAATTCACTGTTGCCTTACTAGAATAGTATAACAGGCAGCAAAAATGTCAGCGATCTTTGAAACTGTTAAGCAGAAATCACCACATCTTATGTCTCTAGATTGACAACAACATGCAGCAAGATAGCGCAGGGCAGGTTTTAGAGGTATGGCCGATGGCCGCGATTCGGTATGAGAATGACTCAAAACTTATTTGCTAAAAATCCATAAACAGGCCAGCAATAAGAAACCGCCTAGACGGATCCAGGCGGAATGTGGTGTGAGGAGTGAACAATATTCGGTTTGAATATTGTCTTGACCTCTATTGTAATCCAATCTACAGGTTTATGCTTAGGTTCAAGGCGATCGATATCAATTTTTTCGGCAGAAGGGTTGATTAGTTATCGCGGGATCACATTTATTAAATAAATCTTAAACAAGTTTAGTGCTTAGGTAATTGGCAGGAGGATAACGGCAATCAAGTCAAATCCTGTTACTGGTTGGTAGCGCAATTCAAGTTTGACATGGCGGCAAATAGTCTACTAAATATTTTTCTTAGTTTAATTATTCTTTTTAATCTGGCAAGGGCGGCATTTCATTGTGCAAACGATCGATTGGATTGTGGTGGTGGCCTATTTAGGGCTAAGCATGGCGCTGGGGATCTATTTATCCCGTCGCGCGGCCAAAAGTATGCTGGATTTCTTTGTGTCGGGGCGATCGCTCAGTTGGTGGCTAGCAGGCACCAGTATGGCCGCAACTACGTTTTCGATCGATACACCGTTGTATGTGGCCGGAGTAGTAGCTAGCCGGGGGATCGCTGGCAACTGGGAGTGGTGGAGTTTTGGCATTGCCCATGTGGTGATGATCTATATTTTTGCCAAGATGTGGCGACGCTCTGAGGTGCTTACCGACGCGGAAATAATCGAATTACGGTATGGCGGCAGGGCAGCAAAAATACTACGCGCCACCAAAGCTTTTTTATTTGCGGTGCCGATCAATTGCATTGGGATCGGCTATGCGATGCTGGCGATGGTGAAGGTGGTAGATGCGTTACAACTGATTTCACCCAGTTTTTTAGCTGGTTTGCCCCTGGGCTTGGCTAACTTGCCGGAATCAGGCCTGAAGTTATGCATTGTAATTGGTGTGGGCTTGCTGGTGCTGGTCTATGCTGGCTTTTCGGGCTTGTGGGGCGTGGTTGCCACGGACTTTTTGCAATTTATGCTGGCGCTGGTGGGGGCGATCCTGGTGGCGATCTTTGCGGTGGCTCATTTTGGCGGCATGGCTAATTTGCTGGAGCAGGTGCAACAGGCAACCGATCTGGATGTGCTTTCTTTCACACCGCTGAGCATTGGTCAAAATGGCACATTAATCCAATGGCAAGAGGCAGCAGGCATCTCTGCTAGCACTTTCCTGGCCTATATATTTTTGCAATGGTGGTCATTCCGGCGCAGTGATGGTGGTGGTGAGTTTATTCAACGTTTGCTGGCGGCCAAGGACGAGGCAGAGGCAGAAAAGGCGGCCTGGTGGTTTAATATTTTGCACTATGTAATTCGTACCTGGCCCTGGATTGTAGTTTCGCTGGCGGCGATCGCCCTCTATCCCAATATGGAAGATCCAGAGCAGGGCTATCCCCGCTTGATGCTGGAATTTTTGCCCCCTGTGCTTCTGGGCTTGGTAGTAGCTTCCCTGGTGGCCGCATTCATGAGTACAGTCTCGACGCTAATTAATTGGGGCGCTTCTTACCTCACCAACGATCTCTACTATCGGTTTATGCGTCCGGACGCGAGTGGTGCAGAATTAGTTTTGGCGGGTCGAATTGCGTCGGTAGTAATTACCGCATTGGGTGCAACCGCCGCTTTTTATATTAAAGATGTGGCCACAATTTTTAGATTGATCATTGCGATCGGCACTGGCCCTGGCTTGGTTTTGATTTTGCGCTGGTTCTGGTGGCGGATCAATGCAGCAGCGGAATTGGCAGCGATGCTGGGCGGTTTTGTGATTGGTTTGCTGACCAGCGTGTTGCCCCAACTTACTCAAGACATGCCCTCTGGTGGCCTCAAAAGTTTATTGGAGTCGATGATAGCGATCGTAGACATTAGTGATTTTGGTATGCGCTTATTGGTAACCACTTCGATTACTGCAATCATCTGGATTGTGACGATGTTGCTAACTGCGCCAGAAACTAATCAAACCCTGGATGCTTTCTATATGCGGGTACGCCCCGGTGGCCCCGGTTGGCAGAAGCAACGCCAGCGTACTGGCCTGGAACCAGCCCAAAATTTAGGTAAAGACCTGTTGCGGGTGGTGGCAGCAACTTTGGTGTTATTTAGCAGCATGTTCACGATCGGCGGATTCTTGCTCCATCAGCAAGTTACGGGCTGGTTGATGTTGGCGATCGCGGTGCTGAGCTTTCTATGGTTACGCCGCCTGAATCTTACTGGTAATCTATTACCAAGCAGAGCCGGAGAACCAGAGGAGCCAGATCATGACCAGTGATAAGAACCAGGATAATAACCCCAATCAACGGGAACGCGACAATCAAGAACAGATCAGCAAAGAGCTTGGCCAGATCACCGATAAGCTTGATGGTAATACTCGCATTACTAATCTGGTGGCGTTGGGTGGTTTGGTGGTTGGTGTTTTGACCGTGGTGCAAAGCTTTCAGGTCAGCTATCTCAACAATCGCCTGGAAGAAGAAAAACGCTTTACCAATGCCCTGTTCAATTCGATTCAGTTCATTGAAAAGAAAGAAAATGCCGATCTGGCTATGTTTGCCCTCGCCACCATCCCCGATGAAACTGAGGAGATGGAAATTCTGTTTGGGTTTGTGCTGGCTGCTTCCAAAACTCGTCCTGATCTATTGCGTAATTTCTTTGAGGTTTGCGATCGCCTACCCCAACAAAAAAAAGATATTTGTGATGAATTAGTAGCAGATCGCCGCGATCAACTTGAAGATGCCAAGGAAGGGGTTGATGCCGCGATCGCCGAAAATGATGATCAAAAGTCCGGCTTGCCAGATATTGCCGTCCAGGCCTATGAACTTTCCCAGGACACCCAGGATATCGCGCCAAACCCCACACCGATCGCTGAACCGCTGTGGATGTACTTAACCAGGATGAATGATCAAAACAAAATTGGTGATGGCTTGCTCACCGTCGTACCGATCGAAAATAAACTGGCCTCAGGTATTATCTTTAAGCCCGATCGGGTAATTGGCGAGATCCTACAGGCCGACACAAATGTGAATCTGCGCAGTGATGCCAGCACCATTAATACCGAGGTGGTGCAAATTTTGAAAACAGGCGCATGTGTTGAAGTTAAAGGGATTACCGAGCGGCCGTTAACTAATGAAGCACAGGCTCCCACGGGCGGTGGCGGTGGTGCTATTGATCAAGCTCAGGCTAATCCATCTGAGCAAGCCAATCAATCTACTCCTGCTCCCAATCCTGAATCTACACAGCTAAACCAGGAAGAATTTAAGGGGATTTGGGCAAGGGTGCAGCCTGCCGCTTGTCCTTGAAGTTGCTAGGCTGATAATGCGACCGTTATTACTACAACCTGAGTTCGGCAGATCTTGACAATCTCTAATGCTATTGGCGATCGCCTGTATCTCCTTTCCCAACCCTAGCGATCGTTTTGCTCGAATTGCATCAAGCTGACGTTAATACCGATTACGCACTGTTACATTTACGGTGAAAACCCACTACCAATAGGCGCTACAGCTAAAATAGAGATAGGCAAGTGGAGGACATGATCATGTTTTTTACTTATGTTCTATATATCCTGGCCTGGTTGGGCATGGCAGCGATCGCAATTCTCAACGGCGTGATCCGCGAAGCCGTCTATCGTAAATTTATGGGCGAATTAAAAGCACATCAGATCTCTACGCTGACTGGCTCGGTGGCGATCGGCATTTATATCTGGACATTGATGTATTTTTTGCCATTGCAGTTTGCAACCCAGGCATTGGCGATCGGCGTGATCTGGTTGCTGATGACGATCGCGTTTGAGTTTGGCTTTGGTCATTATGTGATGCAGCACCCCTGGACTAAACTTTTGGCCGACTATAATTTACGGCGTGGTCGAGTCTGGCCGCTGTTTTTGCTTTGGCTCACTGTTGCCCCTTTGGTGATGTTTAGCTTTGCCTAGCCAAAAATATTTATATTTTAATAACCAGTCAAAAGCTTACAATAGCTAGAAATTATTGTGTTTTTGGTAATGCAACTGTTTTGACACAACAGATAAAGCTATTCAGGTTTGCAGATCGCCAGATTGTTGATGCGACAATCGTTGAACTTTCATCAAAGCATATTGCTGATGTTGAAGTGATGTGGATAATGCGCAACTATTAATTCATAATCAAATCATTAGTACCATACTTATTGTTTAGCTTATTGTTTAGGCAGAAAAATGAGTTTTAGTTATGATGAAACCTGGCTAATGGAAGCGGTACGCATAGAAGAGGAATGTAACTGCGATATTAGTGCTGGCTATGATTTAGGTAGTAATGTTGGTAAGTTTTATGCTTCTGTTCAAAATGGGGATGCTCTAGATTTTGACAAAGTAGCAGCGTCAGCCAAAGAAGCATTGAGCCATTGTTTCTCCGATGAAGAAATTGATAGCTTAATGGCACAATTCAAAAGTTCTGCACAAACTCTTTTGATGCAGAAGTTAGACTCAAATCAATCTGTCTGATTAATCTGGCGATCTCGATCATTCAATTAGCTTCAGCATTTTCAGCGGTAAAAGATATTAGTAATATTTAGCTTTGCTGCGTTTTGTTGTGACATGCCAGCCAGAGTTTGTATAATCCAGCCTAAAGCTTGTTTTGCTGGTGATCACTTGCGATCGCCTACGATCGCCAAGAGCCACCCCCTAAACATCCTAAACATATAGTCAAACAACAATCATCATTCGAGGTGCATATGCTCAGCCTAGCCGAAGAACTATTGCTCATTGCCTTTGATGACGATCGCGGTGTGGTGCTGACCTGCGATGCGATCCTGGACTATGGCTTGGTGGGAGCAGTGTTAAGCGATCTAATTTTGCAAGATCGACTCAAGCTAGAATTAGGCAATCTAGTCGTGAAAAAAAATGCCGCAACCGGCGATGATATTCTCGACTCGGTGCTAACCCAAATTGCTGAAGCACCTTTGCAGGCTCCGTCAAAATGGATTGCCAGCCTGAGCGCGGCATCAGAGCAGTTACGCGATCGCCTCCTGGAGCGATTGATCGAGCAGGGCATTTTGCGCCGAGAAGAACATAAGGTGTTGTGGGTAATTTCTTCGCCCCATTACCCAATGCAGGATAGCAGTTCGGAATCGGAAAGCCGCGATCGCATCCGTGCCGCAGTTCTGGAAGGCAAGCAACCCGATCCCCGTACCACTGCGCTTATTTCCCTGGTCAAGGCTTGCAAGCTGGTGGGGGAAGTGTTCAGCGAGACAGAATTGCCCCTGTGCGATCGGCGCATCCCTGAAATTATTAATGCTGGCTTTGCTGGCAAGTCAGTTACAGATGTGGTCAATTGTATTGATGAATCTACCCTGGCAGCGATCACAGCGGCAGCTTCAGTACAATAGAAATAGGCAAAGTTGACCTCTAGAATTGCCAGATATTGTAACTAAGCAATGGAGGCTAAAATGACAACTGAATATCGAGAATACCCAGATCTCAAAATGGTTGAAGTATTGGTAGATGGCAAAGTTACCAATGCAGATATCAATAGCATCTTACCCCAGATGGAAAAATTCATCGCTCAGCAGGGCACAGTCAAAATGATCGAGATTGTGAAGGATTTTAGTGGTTTTGAATTGTCAATGCTTGGTAAAGCGATTAAATTTGACATCGACCACTTAAAAGACTTCAGTCACTGTGCTGTCGTCACTGATTCAGGCTGGATTGGCCCATTTGCAAGAGCTATATCACCGTTTTTGAATATCCAACTTAAAATGTTTAAAATGGAGCAAAAGCAGGAAGCCTTGGATTGGCTCAAAGCTGCTTAAGTGATTCATTGTCGTAAATGCAAGTCGTAAAGGTAAGTTGTAAAGGTAAGTTGTAAAGGCAAAATTGCTTAAAATTGCTTATATCTTGCCGAGCTTAACTGTCAAGCACGATCGCCCTCAGGCATTAATTTAACTAATTGACTTAAATATCTACCCCTAAAGCTTAAATCAAACCCTAAGGCTTATTAGTACAATCTACGGTCACACTCAAGGCTTAAAACCCAGCCAACTCAAACAGATTCAGCGCCTCTATCGCCGCCGAGTTCCCGCGCCTACCTTCATCACGCCGGAATTTGCCCAACGTCTTGCTAATATTAGTGCCGAGATCAAAGCGCCACTATGTATATTTATCGATCGCCGTGGTCATGTGGTGCGCGTGGGCGTGGGTACTTTGCAACAAACCAAAATCCCGCCAGCGGAATTGCCACGCTATGGCGACGAGCGCCTGTCAGGGTTGCGTTGCATCGGCACGAAATTAAAATCAGCCCCCCCCAGCACCGCCGATCTCAGTGCAATGGCAATGCAGCGCCTGGATGCATTTGTGGCTCTGACGTTGAATAAGTCTGGCTATGTCGATCGCGGTTATGTGGCGCATTTAGTGCCAAACACGGCGGCTGAGCATGAATCAACCACCTGGACAGTTTTACCGCCCCAAAGCCTGGATGCGATCTCGAAGCAGGATTTTTTAGAGCTGGTCTTTAATCTAGAGGCCGAATTTAGCCGCGAGTTCACTGCCCAAGCAGTAGAGATTGAGCAGGATCTGGCGATCATTGTCGGGTTGATTTCCGATCGCCATAAAAATCGCCATCAGAATCGCCATCAGAATCGACAAAAAGGCAAGCATAAGTATGCCGATCGCTCCAATCACTCCGATCGCGCTGATCGCTCTGATCGCCAAGAGCCGATCGATCCGCACACCAGTTTGCTGGAGATGCAACAACTGGTTGAGAGTGCTGGTGGCCAAGTTTTAGACTTGATTGCCCAAAAACGCGATCGCCCCCACCCGCAAACCGTAATTGGTCAGGGTAAGGTGGAAGAAATTGCCCTGGCCGCCCAGGCGCAACGAGCGAATTTGATCGTGTTTAATCAAGAGCTTTCCCCTGCCCAAACCCGTAACCTAGAAAGATTATTAGGGATTCGAGTCAGCGATCGCACCGAGGTGATTCTAGATATATTTGCCCAACGCGCCCAATCCGCCGCCGGGAAATTGCAAGTAGAACTGGCGCAATTGGAATATCGCCTGCCGCGATTGTCTGGCAGAGGGCAAGCCCTGTCTCGGTTAGGAGGTGGGATTGGCACCAGAGGCCCCGGCGAAACAAAGCTAGAAAGCGATCGCCGCACCATCCAAAAGCGGATCTCTCATTTGCAAAGACAGGTAAATCAACTGCAAGCCCAACGCGATCGAATGCGGCAGCGGCGGGTTAAGCAGGAAATTCCCACCGTGGCGATCGTGGGTTATACCAATGCGGGTAAGTCAACCCTGTTAAATAGCCTGACCAAATCTACGGCCTATGCTGCCGATCAGCTATTTGCCACCCTCGACCCGACCACCCGCCGCTTGAATATCGCTGGCCATGAACCAATTTTGCTCACCGATACGGTGGGGTTCATCCATGAGCTACCGCCACCGTTGGTTGATGCTTTCCGCGCCACCCTCGAAGAAGTAACCGAGGCAGATGCATTGTTGCATGTGGTGGATGCTTCCCATCCGGCCTGGTTGGATCAGGTGCGATCGGTGAATCAAATTTTGGCAGAAATGCCGATCGCGGTGGGGCCGGTGTTGCTGGCATTTAATAAGTGCGATCGGATGGAAGACTTTGGCGCGATTCAAGATTTTATTCGTACTGAGAATGTGAATGCGGTTTTGATTTCCGCCACCAAACGCAAAGGCTTCGAGGACTTGCAACAGGGCTTAATCAAATTGGTTAGCTATGCGGTGGGTAAGTTTTAAGCAAGCCACTATCTCAACTGATTAGTTCAATGTGCTAATTCAACGTGGGGATAATATTAGTGCGCTGTGCCGTGAAGGTAATTGTGTAACCAAGCGAAATAATCATTTGTCGGAGCAGTGGCAAGCTGAGGCCGATCACATTAGTGTGACAGCCTTCGATCTTATTGACTAACAATCCGCCCATTCCCTCAAGCGTGAAACAGCCAGCACAATTAAGTGGCTCCCCTGTGCCAATATAACTATTTATCTCTACATCAGTGGCATCACTAAAATGCACCAGGGTTAGACCATATTTAGTCACGGTGCGATCGTGTTGAATATCAATTAAGCTATGCCCCGTGTAGAGCTGCCCCACATTCCCGCGCATTTGCTGCCAGCGGGCGATCGCCACTTCCGCATTATCCGGCTTGCCATGAATCCTGCCATTGATCGCCAACACCGAATCACAGCCCAGCACCAGCGCATTATGGTGAGAAAAGCGTGGCACCACTGCTGCCGCTTTGCCTTTAGCCAGCATTTGCACCAACTTAGCCGGATCATCGCTATGGATCAAATCTTCATTAAAATTGCTAATGCTCACAATTGGCTCAATGCCAGCATTTTGCAAAATCGATCGCCGTGCCGTTGAGGCAGAAGCAAGAATAAATTGAGGTTGGGTAGCGTCCATACTGGTAATAACAACATACTGGTAAAGTCTGGTTGTCCTAGTTTAGAATAGCCACCAAGTTTGTCATTTGGGCTGATACTTAAGCTTGAAATTAGCTTTGGATTGGCTAAAGATGCAGTTTTACTATGCGATCGCCGAATTAAGCCCTATTTATCTATATGCCTATGTCCTCTCATTCTTTGCCAGCACTTCAACATTTACTAGACGTGGTGGCAAAATTGCGATCGCCCGATGGGGGTTGTCCCTGGGATCTGGCGCAAACCCCAGAGACCCTAATTCCCTACGTGATCGAAGAAGCCTATGAGGTAGTTGATGCAATTCGCTCCCAGGACACGGCGGCGATCCAAGAAGAACTTGGCGATCTGCTGTTGCAGGTGGTGCTACAAGCGCAAGTTGCCCAGGACTATGGCCAGTTTTCGATCGCAGAAGTAGCCGAAGGCATTGCCGAGAAACTAATTCGCCGCCATCCCCATGTATTTGGCGATCTGGAAGTTGCGAATACCGAAGAGATTAGCCGGAATTGGGAGCAGATCAAAGCCGCCGAGAAGGGCGAAGACCCAGCCACTGCCCAAAAGCTCAGCCGCAAACTAAGTCGCTATGCCCGCAGTTTGCCGCCCCTGCTGGCGGGGATGAAGATTTCCCAGAAGGCAGCCAAATCTGGGTTTGAATGGGAAAACATCGCGCAGGTGTGGGATAAGTTCCATGAAGAACTGGGTGAATTTGAATATGCGCTCAAGCATGAAGATCCAGCCGCTCAAGAAGCAGAATTAGGCGATCTCCTCTTTACCATTATTAACATTGCCCGTTGGCAAGGTCTTGATCCCTTTGCAGCTTTACAAGGCACAAATAAGCGGTTTATTCAGCGCATTGCAATGATGGAAAAAATTAGCGATCGACCTTTTGCTGACTGTACGATCGAGGAGTTAGAAGAGATCTGGCAACGGGCTAAAAAGAAGCTAGATAAATAGCTTGGCAATGCTTTATAAGTACAGGATCAATGGGCAGGAAGAATATCAGCTAGCTGGGGGCGATCGAGTAACTAACGACATTCACCTAGATAGCTCTGCTTTGGCTTACCAGTCATCGGCTTGAAGCGATCGATCACCCAGAAGTAGCCGATCCGCAATAATTTGGCCATAACCTGAGGTTTGGCGATCGCCCATAAATTAATCGCCAGACACACAGTTCCCAGAAAGAGCAAAATAAAGGTTGGCGCGGCCACCACTCCCACGCTAAACCAGGTAAACACATGCAACACCATGATCATTGAATAGGCGATCGCGGCAATCATCATCAGGCGCAATCGACGAGAAACAATATCAATGCCAGTAAACACCATTGTTTGGGTGGTGGCGATCATATTTGCAGGCACTAGAAACGCACAGATGCCCACACAGTTATTACGCGAGAAATCACCGATGGCATTAAACCAGCTAGCCGAGGAAACGGTTACCGCATGGGTTAAATGGGCGATCGGATAGGCGTGGGTTGTAATATCAATCATGCGTATGCTTAATTTACTAGATTCAGATTTACCAGGCTTAAATTCACTTAACTCAGACAGTATTAATACTCAGCGATCTATGGCAATGACTATTAGTATGCGCTTATTTCTGGCGATCGGGTCTAATTTGTTAAATATTTAAATCCTGCTTAATATTTTGGTGATTGCCTTTAATTGCCTTTAATTGCCTTTAATCAACTCTATCCAGGTAAATCTGCACCGGAGTTGAATTCTTGACCTGGTAGAGCTGGTTGCGGGAGCGATCGCTGTTTTAGCTCCTCTTGCAGCTTAATTGGCGTAGCTTGGCGATAGGCACCGCAGTAGTACATAGTTTGCACTGCTTTGAACGCCCAATGATCGCTGGGTACATCAATGAAAGCATGGGGGAGTTGCTCCGCTTGATTATTGACACAGGCATTTACTATTTGTTCCCCACTGATCCTCTCTCCATCTAGCTGTTCATTCTGATGATTGTGTTCAGCCGCGAAGATCTCAGGCTGGCTGGTTATACTCAGCATACCAGCTAAGCCATAGGCCATTGTGGACAAGACAGCAACCGCGATCGCTTGGGTGAGTTTTTTTGGCATTGTGCTTATATTGTTCTTACTGAAGAATTAGCATTCTATTTAATATTGAATATATTCAATCTACGGGTGAATAGGATGATTGGATGGTTAGCTATCAACTCAAAACAACTTAAAACCAATGTTGCATCCCAGGGTAACAGCCTGAGCCATTAGGCATGGATTTAGATAGGGGTTTAGATAAGGACTCGATCGGCAATATACTTTAACTCCCGAAGCTAAAAGCAACTAGCTACGATCGGGTTAATTAAACCAAGCAACCGGGTGCTCATTTACACTCACTTTACTCACTGGCTCCATCCATCCCCTCCAGCAATTGGGTCATATACCAGATTTGCTGAGGCGTGGCGATCTCATCCTCGGCCAGATATGTAGTCCCATCCTGGAAATTGAGCGCGCCGGTATATAGATTGATCGTATCGTCACCCAACCCTTGAATAAATTGATCCAGGATTTCGCCATTTTCCTCGCTCAATGCCTCACCCCTGGCAAAACCCACCGCCGAAGTATCAGCATTATTAATATCTTGCCAATCGGGCGCAGACCACACAAACGCACTTTCAAATTCACCAGCCTTAGCTGCTTCGATCTGGGCTTGATAAGTTGGGCCCCAGTTATAGAAAGGCACGCCAATGCAAATTTCGGGAGCCAGCGAACAACCCGATCGCAAGGTGTAGTGCAAAAACTTCACATCTTTACCTGCTTCAGCCGCCTTCTTGCCCTGGACTGCTGCCTCCGGCGTATCGATCCCAGTCATCACCACATCATAACCACCATTATAAAAATCATCCGCCACCTTGGTAGGGTCCAGGGTCACGCCAGGAATATTAAACCAAAAACCAATCCAGGTAACCTTGAACTCCAGCTCCGCCGCATCCCGATCGCGGTAGTTTTGCCAACAATGTTGCGCTCCCAAAAACGCCGCACTGGACAAACGCCTGGTTTCGTCATTAATTAATGGCCCCAGGTAACCAATTTTGCCCGTTTTAGTTTCCAATGCTGCCGCACAACCAGCAATCAAGCGGCCATAATACATTTGCAGCATCACGTTAGACAAATTGGCCTGCTCTTGATAATTTTTGCCCTCTGGCCAGGCATAATCACCAGACACATGAATCACCGCCACATCTGGGTGCTTTTGGGCGGTGAACAGGGCATCATCCTTAAAGTCATCGGAGTTAAAAATTACCATCTGCGCCCCATTGGCGATCAGGTCGTCGGCCACCTGCGATCCCTGCACATTCGGTCGATCGCCCGGATTCACTTTGTCCACATAGTCAAAGGCCACCCCAGGTAAGTTTTCCATCACATATTCCGAAGCTTCCACATGGGATTGGTTCCAGCCCGCATCGTTTTTGGGCCCCACAATCACCATGCCAACTTTGAATTCATCCTGATCGCTGGGGCTGACTGTTTCTGTATTTTGATCTGGCTCAGGTACATCAGCGGTTGGATCGGGCGTAGTGGGTACATTTCCACCGCAGGCCGCTAAAGATGAGAAAAGAAAGGCGATCGCCAACAACTGACCACCGCGTCTAACACGATCAAATAAATTCTTTTGCATACTCTCCACACTATTACCTATTTATCACCTATCTATCGATTCTATCGATCAAATTCTTTAAATATCAATAACTAAGGTTATAAGTACCGATTCACCCCAGTTAATCCAGGAATTTTGGCAATTATCGATTAAATAACTAATCAATACCAGCTTATGTCAGCGTAGCTAAATATTTCTCTTCATTCATCTATTTAAATTATTTAAATCAAAGATCAAATCTGCTTCACTTGCTATAGTCGTTACGGCAATGTTTAGTTGAGCAATAACCTGTATTTAATAACAATAAACCAAGATCTATAGCGATCGCTAGATTAACGAATGCAATCCCTATAACTCCTATAACACTTACTGAAAGACATTAATCACAGCGAGGGAGTTATGTATTCAACAACAATTATCTTTGTTTTATGGTTAAATTGACGGTAAGAATTTAGCCATCGCAATCGATGCCAGAGTTGCATCATTTGTTGGAAATAGATCTTTCGGGCTTACAGGTAATTAATACAGCCGATCATACCTAGCTTTCTTTATAGCGCCTTGGATCAGATCAAATAGTTATATTCGGTACTGATCCCACCGCCTGTAATATGCATATCTAGCCGTATATATGCTTAAGCTGCCCTTAAAAAATTAATTTAATAACGCTGCTAAACTGTGGGAGTAAACCCCACCCAAGCATTACATCTAAACTTTAAATCAAACATATGGGTCAAAAGATTAAACTGGCAGTCTTTGATATTGACGGCACAATCAACGGCAATAATAACCAGGTGAATGAGCCAGTTAAACGGGCGATCAAGGCGGCTCAGGATCAGGGCGTGAAAATTGCGATCGCCACCGGGCGGATGTATCGATCGGCGTTGCGATTCCACGAGGCAGTGAATGCGGACTTGCCGATCGTTTCCTATCAGGGGGCATATATCAAAGATCCGCGCTCCCAGGAAGTGGTGGGGCATTGGCCCGTAGATCTGGAATATGCATTGTCTTTGATCGATGACTTTGCGGATCTGGTGGCCAGCGATCGCCTATCGGTGCATGTGTATCTCGATGACAATCTCTATGTCAAAAAGATGTCACCCCAGACCGCTGCCTATGAGGTGCGAGCCGGCGTAGATGCATTAATTGTGGGCGATCTCAAGGAGTTCTTGCAAGCCAAAGCCTCAGAATCGCACCAAACTCTGCCCACTAAAGTATTGGCCTTAAGCGATGATCCAGAATTAACCACTGAACTACTGCGCACCCTCAAACAACGCTACACACCAGGACAGCTCTATTTAACTAAGTCAGTGGCCACCTTTTTTGAAGCCACCAACCCGATCGCCAACAAGGGCACCGCAGTGAAGCACCTAGCGGAAAACATTCTGGGTTTTAAACAAGATGAAGTGATGGCCGTGGGTGATAATTTTAATGACCTGGAAATGATCGAGTATGCCGGTGTGGGCGTGGCGATGGGCAATGCACCAGAGGGCTTGCAAGAGGTAGCTGATTGGATTGCGCCTGATGTGGCAGAGGATGGCGTGGCGGCGGCGATCGCCGAGTTTATTCTCTAAACCAGCCAGTATGATATCTTTAGGCTACGCCAATCATAAATATTCCTTTAAACGCTCACAAGAGCATGGGATGCAAAACAAACTAATCACCCACAAAAGGTGTATGCCAGAGTTGCCAGTTTTCCCTATTAAAAGGCGGTTTCCACTTGGCGATCAAGTTTGATTCCAGTTGCTGGCGTGGCCTGGTAGCGATCGGTGCATCCCACCAGAAGCTAATGCCCAATTGTCGAGTTAAGTTATGGCTGCCGTGCAAATAGACATAATTATCCGCATAGCGCTTGCAATCGTGGGCTCCTTTCCAGCGCGTACTCGATCGGCAGGTTTCGCCCACATACAACAGCAAACCACAGGCATGATCGATCACAAAATAAATGCAAGCGGCACTGGCACCATGCTCGGGATAGCGCCAAAATGAGAGAGGGCGAGGTTCCAACCCAAAAGGATCGATCGCATCGGGATCACAATGATTGGGCACAAGCTCCAGCAGATTGGTTTGGGCTTGGGGCGATCGCGCTGCCCTGAGCTGTTGTTGATAATTAATAATCTTATCTTTCCACCGCCCTAGCTCCGTTGCACCCATCTCATAGGGCGTAGATTCGACTTTATAGACAGGGCTGTCAAATTCTTTGAGGGAGAACAAGCTACCCTGTTGTGGTTCCTGGGAATATGGCATGTTAATCAAAGAAAGATGAGGCAAAATTAATCGGGCTTGGTTTCCACATCCAGCACCCGCATGATGTGATTATAGGTATCCCTAGCCTGCTGGAGCGAATTACCAATACTGGTGAGACCCAACTTACCATATTCAGACAAACAGCCAATCAGATGAAACAGAGTGCCAGTTTCGCGGCTGCTATCGAAATGCAAGCGATGGTGGGCAATAATTTCCATCAGGTCGTGGGGTAACAAGCCATGATAGCGATCTTTAACCAGGTTATCGCTGGCAACGTAATATTTCTCGCGCCCTTGCTGGGAGAAAAACAGACCGCTGCGATCGTCAAATCTACCATTAGTTAAATATCTCAGCGCCATGAATGGGTGGGTAGTGCCGCCTTTCCGCAGATTAATTTCGATCGCTTGTAGATCCCAACGCCCGGAGTCTTGCTGCACCGCCAGAAAGTCCACCCCATAGCGCTCCAGGGCTCCTTTAGCCGCCAGGCAGCGGCCAATTTCTAGACCCATCACCTGCAAGCGCAGACGATAATCAGCGGAGGCCGGAAAACTGCAACCCAGATAAACCTGGCCATCGGGGCCGCCCAGAATCTGGTCATGGGTAGAAAGCACCTCCACTTCGCCAGTGGGGGCAATCCGACCCTGGAAACTGGGGGAAAATTTGCGTTTACCTTCAATGAATTCTTCGGCGATCGCGCCTAGTTTGGGAATCTGGCTGGAATAACTTTCCCAGGTTTCGGCCTTGGTTTGAAAGCGCAGGAATTTAAAACTTTTTTCGATCGCGGCCAGCTTTTCTGGCTCATCTTGCTCTGCCATAGCGGTCTTCAAGTTTTGCAGATCTAAAAGCGCATTTCCTTCTCCCGAAAAGCCTTCATTTAGCTTGATTACAATCCGCCTGAGATCGGGCTGGCGCTGCCATAACTCCAACACCATCCGGGCTAGGTCTTCCTTTGTCCAAACCAATTCACTGCCATCGGGGAAGGGAATTTTGGCTTCGGCAAAAATCTCACGGCTGCCGCTTTTGGTGCCCCAGTAAAGCAAATTAGGATCTAGTCCCCACAGCGGGATGCCCAATTCCACCGACAAGGCCTGCTCCCAAGGGGTGGAATTAAAACAGGTCATAATCGCCCGATCGAGCCGGAGGGATTTTTTGATTCGCTCAATCAATCTGGGTCGCTCTAGAATCTTCTGGGTGAGCGGTTTATCAACGGAAGCATCATAGGCGGATAGCAAAATTAAGCGCTCCCGCGCCTGGGAGAAAGGAATCCCCGGCAGCAGTTGTAAGTAATACTCAATAATAATTGAAGGTAATGGCTGCGAAGTGACATAAACCAATCTGGTGTGGGGATTGCGGAGCCGCACCAGCGAGAATAATAATCGCTCCTCGTAGTGGTTTGCACCAGGAATTTTGCGTAGTTCACGTGGATCAAAGCTGAGCGAAGGAATCACCAGCAGATCGTAGTCACTATTGTCGAATTGCTCCATACTCTGCCAGCGATCGCGTAACTGGGTTTGAAGCTGGCAAAATTTATCATTGATTGCGACGCGATTGGTTCGGAGCATTTACTTATGGCTTTATGGCTTGGTAGTAGTAGCTAGCCAAAACTTACTGGCATAATTTGAAATTTTAATTGCATATCTGTCAATTATGCCCAACATAATCTAGTCTGCACCGATCGCCAGGTTTAAATTCCAAGTATTTACAATTAATGACAATTGAGAATTATTGAGAATTATTGAGAATTCAGGAGTCAATCGCGCGGAGAAACTGAAGCTGGTGATGGCTCTAGCAAACTAAGCTGCTCTTGGGCATGGTTGGCGAGTTCTGGAATTGGCTTAGCTAAATCAGGATTCAAGGTGGTTAAACCCTGAGTAGGATTAAACTCCAACAGCTTTAAATCCACATCCGCCAGATATTCTGGGCGCAGTGGTTGCAATTGCACATTAGTGTAATAGAAATTGAGGATGCGATCGTAGGACCAGCCCAGATCGCCGAGGTGATAGGAACCAGTCTGGCTCATTCCCACCCCATGTCCCAAACCACCACCAGTGAACTTATAGCCTTTGACTACCTTTTCACCCTCAGCGGTCTTGAAGTTGGGATCAAACACCGGATCGACATAGAACAAAGTGCTATTTGGCGCATATAGCGCATCCATGATTTCATCTTTCTCTAGCACGATCGTGCCCTTGTCGGTTTGAACGCCCACCTTGAGCACTCGACCCGAAGCCGCCCGATCGATCACCTGCAAATCCTTAATCGTATTAAATCGGGTTTGGGTATCGCCAGCCTGACGCAAGAACTTTTGCAGGGTCGTTTTAATTTCGCTCAGGTTGCTTTCCTTTTCCCAGCGAAATGTATGCCAGCCTTTTTCATTAAAAACGGTCTCTCGCTGCGCCAGGAAGGTACGGAAGTCTTGCTCCTGCGAAAGGTTAAATTTGCTGAGATTGCCAGCATTATTAACCGAATCGATCACCGATTCCAGGTAGGGGCGATCTTGCCCATCCCAGAGATCGTTATAGTCAGCGGTGACACCACCAGTAGTAGAAGAATAAAGCGCATCTACTACCCTGCCGTCATAGATCAGAACTTGTCCTCTGGTAGCCGCGATCGCATTATCAGCAGTGTTGCTAGTTCCCTCTAGACCACGATAAACCTGGCATTGGGTATCGGCGCATAGGTGATAGCCATCTACTACAAACCGATGCCGACTCGCTAACACATAGGTACGTGCCAACACTGCCTGGGCTTTGACCGCTTCATAGGGAGCGCCATAACCGATTTCGTGGGGCACTACACCGCGCAGATAGGTTTCCAAGGGTACATGGTTAACCAGGGTATAGCTGTTGTGCACATTCTGTTGCAGGCGCAAAGTACCCGCAAAAAGCTTGTTATTTACTTTAATTAAACCTTTACCAGTGCTAATGTCCAGGGTATTGCGGTTGTAGCGATAGTTGCCCACCACCCAGGAAAGCATGGGGCGATCGCGTAAAATCTTGCCATTAACGCTGGCCACCGTATGCCCCTGAGCATGCAAGTTATATAGCAACAAATGCCGCAGCAGTCTGGTGTCATAGGTGCTACGCTTAGCCCATACTTGCCAACGGCGGGGCTGCACAATTTCTGTTTCGATGCCCTGTGCTTGCCAACGATAGGCACTGGCTGCCGCATTCTCATAGCTGCGGTGGTGACTCAGTACCAGCTTTTCATCGAGTACGGGTTGGGTAAGGGGCGCTCTGGCTAGGGCTACTTCGATCTTATTCGTATTCAGATTTTGCCTGGTGGTGCCATCATTAGCGACAAAATTCAACCTGAGTTGATCGCCGGAGGTGGCTTCGATCACCAGTTTATCCTGGGGGTTTTCGCCAAACCTTTGTTCGATGCCAATGTGCAGAATCGGGTTATTATTTTGAGCTGCATCCAGGCGATCGCCGGATAAACCAATTACACAAAAAGCACCGATCAAAATCTGACCAATGAAACTATGTCTTTTTTTCATCGCACCTCGATCGCGCTCAAACGACATGAATATTGTAGGTTTGCCTTATTTCTAGCTTATGTCTAGGCAAATCATAAACCTATGTCAGGATAGCAGATCCAGCCTGGATCGAGGAGGTCAAAAAGGGCATAAAAAAATACCGGGACAGTATTATTACTATCCCGATTAGATGAGCTTTTATCACTACTCATCTAGCGTCTCAAAACTATTTATCTGCAATTAGTAGATAAGTCTGAATGTTTGACCAATCCCTACTCTAATCAGTCCCAAGATCAGCTTTAAGCTTAGTCTTTGAGGGGGAATGAAATTAGGCTTGCAAAGCTTTTTTACGCTTTTTGCTCAAGGCATAAGCACCAGCCATACCACCAAGAGCCACTAAGCCAAGGGTGGATTGGAAGTTAAATGGGATCGCTACTAATGCAGTATTGAAACCAAAGGAAGGCTGACTTGCGCCAATTGGAATCAAGTTCACAGTAAGCCTAATTGCGCCTACATTACCGAAGTTTATTGCTGTATCAAAGTCAGCATAGTTAAACTCAATCTCATCACCAGTAGTTAGCGTAGTTAAGTCAACAGTATTTGTTGAAACTGTGCCAGTACCGTTCTCAAAAACTTCTAAAATCGCATCGCTTCCAGCATTAAGGTTAGCAGCATTAGATACCGTACTAAGGATTCTGGGATTAGCACCTAATAAAGCAGGTGAAATATCTACACCGCCCAAACCGCTTGGGATACCAGCGTTTCCATCCCATACTAGTGAAGATGAGCCAGGTGACCCAGCAAAGCCAAAAAAGAATGCAGCGCCGTTACCTGGAGTGCCACCTATACCAGTAAAAATCGGGTCAACTACATTTGTAATAGTACGGAATCCACCAACAACACCAGGAACAGGCCCAATAGTATTTGGAGGTGCAAATGGGCCGTTATTTTGACCAGGTTCAAAGTTGTCAATAACAACCGTTGCTGCTTCAGCAGGTGTAACTGATACGCTCGTAGCAGCACCAAAAACAGCTACCGCAGTTGTAAGAGTCAAAGCTCTAGTTAAAGATTTGGTCATAATGCGTCTCAACGTTTCTACAATTATTTGAAATGGCTTACAAATGACCCATTTCCCCCGCCTCAGTCCTACCTACCTGGCAGACTACCTGAAACCTAATCAAGGGCGAACAGGCATTCAATGCTTCAATTGTTCACGATTAAAGAAAGCTCGATCGGAATTTCGATCACCCCGTAGGGATTAAACCCGCCATTTTAGTTAAGCTATTTTGCCCAACACGGATCAAACCTATCACAAAAAAAATGATCTGCATAGATCATCAAGGAGCAAAATCAACCAAACGTCATGGTTTAGGAATATTCTCATATCAAAAAAGTGCCACAAAAAAAAAGAAGTCCCCGATGGCGGGGACAGGGAACCATATGTGTGACAGCCAAAAAGCAAACCAGTGTAACCTTGGGTTTACTTAAACTAGATGTTGTAATTAGATTAATTGACTTAACAGTTTAAGGCAGTGGGAATTTGTGGGAATTTGTGGGTTGTTGAGGATGAGAATGTGGGTAACGACTGAGCATAAGCTAGGCTTATATATTTCTTTAATGATTAATAATGCTTGTATATAAGTTTATTTGGTCGGTTTTAACGTTTTTTAAAGTATCGATCGCGTTTACTCAGTAGCAGCCATAGAGCGATCGCACACCTCAAAACCACTAACCCCAAATGCAGAAAATGTGATGTTTGATCAGCTTAAATCATCATTAGCATCACTTATATTTGCTGATTAAATAGTGTCACAAGTGGCTATAGCGCTTGTCTAGAGGTCTGTCTGGTAAGTCACGAAGAGTATGAGAATGCGCAATCTGAGATGCTTACCAAGCCGGATCAAGCCCCGAATACCCTGAATTACTCGGAATCATCATCATCAAGAGTATCGAGATCGTCAAGAGCAACAATTTCAGCCTTGAAGAACTTGGCAAACTCCTGGATTTTGGTTGGAATATCAGCGGTTGCTGTGGTTGATGGGTTAGACCGATCTTCCGATCGCTCCGGGGCAGAGGGCTGTGGCGATCGTTTTAGATCATTATTTATGTCACTGTCAGCAGTTGGGCTGATGGCCTGAGGCGGGGCATTGTTTGGAGGATTTGCGCTATTAGCCTGGTTAGGAGGTGGGGGTGGTTGCACTGCGATCGGCTGGCTAGTATTACTAACATTGCTATTACCGCTCGGCGGATCATGAGTCGGAATGGCTGGATTGGGGTGATCGCCACTATTTAGAGTACTGGTTACATTGCTGGGAGCCGATCGATTTATGGTTGGTTGCGGCTGAGATTTTGGGTTGGGTGAATTGCTTTTGCTACTAATTCGGCCAACCTCAAACTTGACCTTGACCTGGCGCTGGAAAATGCGATCGCAAACCTCATTGATTTCTGATTCCTTGCGGGCGGCAATATCCCTGAGTGTTTTGTTTTTGAGCCCAATCCGTACCTGTGAGCCATTGATCCCCAGGAATTGACCATGTTCTAACAGCAAAGCTCTGGTAGGCCGAGAAAGATTGTTAACTAACTCTTGCCATGCCGCACTGAGATCAACGCCATAGGCTTCAGGTGCGGGGACTGGTGGGAGCGCTTCAATTGGCTCCGGTACTCCTGCTGTTTCGGGCACAGATACTGGAATATTAACTGCTGACTCTGCGACCTTGGGTGGTTCGGGATTACTGGAAATGGCGGCGATCGGGTTGGGAACCGGGTCAATCTGCGGTTGAGATAAGGGTGGCGATGGTTGAACCGATGGGGTGGCGGTTGGGATTGGGTTGGGTACTGGTGCGATGTTTAGTGCTGGATTAGGAACTGGGGTTGTTGCGATCGTAAAGGCAGAAGGTTGCAGCCCCAACAAGGTCACTTCCAGCCACAGTCGCGGTTGGGTGGTGTTTTTAATCTGCACTTCGGCATCGCGTAAATGCTGTTGCCCCTTCAATATCACGGCGCGGGAGAGGCTATGGGCTAGTTGATTGAGGCGATCCCAACCATAACTGGTGAGGGCGACTAGATCATGACGATCGCTGGCGGCCTGGGCAATCAGCAAATCTCGATATAACCCGGCCAAGTTTTGCAACACAATCAAGGGCTCACGACCTCGATCCATCACCTGGCGTACCTTTTCCAGGATTTGGGTGGAATTGTCAGCGGCGATCGCGGCAATTAAATCTAATAAATCCCGTTCTGGTACAGAGCCAACCAGATCCCACACCGCCTCGATCGTGATTTCGCCCTCCAGCAAACTGAGTTGATCGAGCAAACTTTCTGCATCGCGTAGGCCACCCTGGGCGATCTGCGCCACTAAAATCAACGCTTCTTGGGTGATTTCAATTTGCTCCGTGTCGGCGATCTCGCGCAAATGCGCCACCATCGCATCCAGCGGAATGCGGCGAAAGTCAAACCGCTGGCAACGGGAAATAATTGTGGATAAGACTCGTTGTGGGTCAGTGGTAGCCAGAATAAACACCACATGTTCCGGTGGTTCTTCCAGGGTTTTGAGCAGGGCATTAAATGCGGCGGTGCTGAGCATATGACATTCATCGATCGCATAGACCTTATACCGCGCCTGGACGGGGGCAAATTGCGATCGCTCAATTAATTCCCGGATATTATCAACGCCAGTATTGCTAGCCGCATCGATCTCGGTGACATCCAAAGCAATCCCCTTGGCAATGCTCTGGCACATGTCACAGGTGCCACAAGGGGTGGGGGTAGGCGCATCATAGCTAAGGCAATTGAGGGACTTGGCCATGATTCGAGCAGTTGAGGTTTTGCCCGTGCCCCTGGAGCCAGTGAATAGATAAGCAGGGGCGATCCGCCTTTGGTTGATCGCATTGGTCAGGGTTCTGGCGATCGCTTCTTGACCGATTAGGGCGGCAAAAGTCTGGGGGCGATATTTATGATGGAGGGGTTCGTATGCCATACCAGCTCAACCTTATATTAAATGCGACATATTAAATGCGACATTGCGATCGGCAAACTTTTATTAAACAGATATTAAACAGATATTAAACGGAGAGATCAAACTTAGAGATCAATAAATTAATGCATAGGGTAATTAGGATACTAGTTAAGATCGAGGGCACAGGCTAGGAAATTGAAATTACGGAATTATTTAAAACTTAATTACCCTGACTACTAAGCACCGCAACCATCCCAACCTTAGCAAACTCTATGCCCCAGCAATAACAGGAAATTAGAGCTACTAATAACTACATATTGATCCTAGTATCGTTCCTGCCTGTATTTGAAATAGGTTATCCTGACGTTACCATCTCCAAAAGATACAATGCCTTTAAATTAGGGCCTTTAAATTAGAGCAACTGCCAAAATAGAGTTATATGAGCCGATCGCTCTCTTATATTGCATTTATTGCTATTGCATTTATTGCTATTGCATTTATTGCCTTCTCGATTCTAGATATTAACTATTTAGCGCCTAAAAACTACATCATGATTTCTGTATCTGCCCAATTTGAACAGCTCCGCGCCAAAGGCCAAGCCGCCTTGATTCCATTTTTGACCGCTGGCGATCCTGACCTGGATACCACCGCAAAGGCGCTGAGCGTGCTGGATCAAAATGGAGCGGACTTAATCGAATTGGGTATCCCCTATTCCGATCCTCTGGCAGATGGGCCAGTAATCCAGGCGGCGGCCACCAGAGCCCTGAACCAAGGCACCACCTTTGCCAGAGTGATGTCTATGCTGCATTCAGTTGCGCCCCACCTGCGATCGCCAGTGATTTTGTTTACCTACTACAACCCAATCCTGAATATGGGGATCGAGAAGTTTTTGCAAAGCATTTATGATGCTGGAGCCAGGGGCTTAGTAGTGCCGGATCTGCCCCTCGAAGAATCGGAGGTTTTGCTGCAACCCGCCGCAGAAATTGGCATCGAAGTGATTTTGCTGATCGCCCCCACCAGTCCACCAGAAAGAATGAAAGCGATCGCCGAAAAATCCCAGGGCTTTATTTATGTGGTCAGTACCACCGGGGTAACGGGGATGCGTGACCAAATGGCCAAGGGGGCAAAGGAGATGATCGAAAATTTGCGCACTCTGACCGATAAGCCGATCGGTGTGGGGTTTGGTATTTCGCGGCCAGAACATGCCCGGCAGGTAATTGAATGGAATGCGGATGCGGCGATCGTGGGTAGTGCGATCGTGAAGCGGTTGGCTCACGAGGGTGGCTTGATTGAGGTGGCGGAACTGTGCGCCAGCTTAAAACGGGCGATCGGCCATGTTGGCTAGCCTCAACTAATTTTTAGCCGTTGATGTTTGATGTTAATTTTGTTCCGGCGATCGCCAGATCCAATAACTCCATCGGATGCATCACTGGCAAATCAATCCCCTTGAGCTGCAAATGCTGTCGGATTTGCAAGGTACAGCCCACATTGGCCGACACAATCAAACTTGCGCCCGTATTAACCAGGTTATCTACCTTTTGTTGTCCCAGCTCAGCCGCTACCTCTGGCTGCAAAATGTTGTAAACACCAGCACTACCGCAACAAAGCGCCGCATCGATCGGTTCACGCAACTGAATCTGCGGGATTTGCTTAATCAAGCGACGGGGTTGGACACTAATTTTTTGACCATGCAGCATATGGCAAGCATCCTGATAGACCGCCGTTAGAGGCTCAGGTTGCAATGGCGAAAGTTCTGTAACCAAGCCCACCTCATCAAGAAACTCCTGCACATCGCGCACCTTGCTCGCAAACACCGCCGCCCGATCGGCATATTCAGGATCATCCTTAAGCAAATTGCCATATTCCTTGAGCGTATGACCACAGCCCGATGCATTGATCAAAACATAATTGACCTTTGCGGCTTCAAAGGTATCGATCGTCTGTTTGGCTAATTCTTTGGCCTGCTCTTCTTCACCCTGATGGTGGGACAGCGCCGCACAACAGCCTTGATCCCTTGGCATCGCTACTTCAAACCCATTCGCGGCCAAAACCCTAACCGTTGCCTCGTTTACCTGGGGCAAAAATACCCGCTGCACGCAGCCCAGCAATAGCCCCACCCGATCGCGCTGTGTACCCTGGGCTGGCACTAGTTCCGGTAGTCGATCGCTAAATGCGCCAGATGGGATTGGTGGTAAAACCGCTTCCATCGCCGCCAATTGCTGGGGTAGGAGTTTGTTAAGTAGGCCAGTTTTTCTAACTAATTTTTGTAAGCCCGATTTTTGATAAAGATTCAGGGGTGCAAGCAAAAGCCGCAGCCGATCGGGATAGGGGAAGGTCTTAAAAATTAACTGACGTAATAACTTTTCGCCGATCGACCTTGGATGGTTGCGATTCACCTGGGGGCGGGTTGCCGCAATCAATTGATCGTATTCCACGCCACTGGGGCAAGTGGTGACACAGGCCAAACACCCCAAACAGGAATCAAAATGTTCGACGGTGGCAGGGGAAAGGGGAATTTTACCTTCATTCAGGGCATCCATCAGGTAAATGCGGCCACGGGGCGAGTCGGTCTCCTTGCCGATCACGCGATAGCTAGGGCAAGTTGCCAGACAAAAGCCACAATGCACACAGGCATCGATCAATTTGGGATCGGGTGGGTTCTGGCGATCGAAGCTAGGTTGAATTTGTGCTTCAGATTGGTCATTTATTTGGGCTGAGGAGGAGTGAGAGGAGTGATCGGAGGTTTGCATAGGTTAATTGGGGTTGGTCTATAGCTGGGGCGATCGCGCTAAGTGCAGTTGAATTTTCAAAATTGGCATCTTAAACATTGGCATAGATGGCTTAACGTGCGGATCACCTATTTTTAGCTTAACTGGAGTTATGGTCGATGGTTGGGCTAATCGCCAGTTTTTGCCAACCCAAATAATAAGCAAAATTAATAGCTGGGGGTTAATAATGCGATCGTAGCGGCTTATCGGTGTGCAGTTTTACTTGAATTGTTTGAAGGCATAAATCCCCGCTAGCCTTGATCAGAGCCTTCAGTATCTTCATTAAATAGTTAAACAATCGGCGCATTTACTGATCGTTTACCAAGGAAAACTAAGGGAGAGCAAATGGTATCGATTGGATCTATTGATAGCTGCTGGCCAAGCGATCTGGCAGTTATGGCGATCTTTAGATGTATTTTGATTTTCAGAGCCCAAGTAAATTCGTCTCAAGGCCACCAGAAATCTCGCAGCATCAAGCAATTTAAGAATCAGGTAGCAAAGTTGACAAATCGATCGCGCCTTGTCCTGGTTAGGCGAAAAGTGCTAAGAAATGTTAATTTGGTTATGAATTCCTAACTAGTAAACCCATATACAAAATTTAGATATTAAATAATGGAATCTGCGATCCCCTATTATTATTTTCCTAGCGCTCCCCCCTATCTCCTCTGTGCTTTTGCCCTAGCTGCGGGTATTGCCTGCGGTACGGCCTTTGAAGCCACGCTCAAAACATTGGTCAAAGAATGGCAACAAAACCGCACCAAAGAGAACTTTTTAAACCTGAGTGGGTTGAGCATCCAGGTTCCATATGCTGGGATTACCATTTCGATCGCGGTGTTTCTGTCCGCTGGCCTGGAAATTTTTGGCCTGCCCCGCAGCCTAGCCTATCCCTTTGCTGGGTTGCTAACCGCTGGCTCATCTTGGTTTGTGTGGCGGCAACTGGGTAAGCTATTAGTAGAATTAGAAAAAGGTGGCTCGGCAGCAATGGATTTAGATATCTGGGACATTGATAATATTGGCCGGAAGCCAACCTCTGAGCAAGAATAGTTGCGATCGACTAGTACGAAATTAGCCATTAGCTAGCTAGTCAGCATGTTTGGTTAATTGTGCAAGTGAATTAAGGGTAACTAATGCAACCCTGGTAATTGCATTGAGTTTGAATGATTGGGCTGACTTAGATATCTGTCTACATCTGTCTACATCCGTTTATGTCCGTCATCCGGATTGAGTTAAGGTTGCGATCGCCAATATTCAATGGTCAAATTTCGATCGGCCAATAATCATTAAGTTGGTTTATGAATTTGGTTGGTTTAGCCTCCTTTTAACCTCCTATAGAGGTAAGCAATTTAGACCAAACTCAATGTTTTTATACTGGGTTTTTATACTGGATTAGGCTAATTTATTGGGCTTTGGCTACATCAATCCAGACCTAAAAACATCTAAAAAACATACAATGGTTTAGATATGGTTTAGATAAGGAAATAACTGAGACCAGGCAGAAATAATTGATTAGCCAGCACCAATCGGGGAAGAAAGATGGAAGCCAATGATTTCCTTGCACAACATAAACTAGGCAGAAAAGATTTTGCTAGAAGCGATCTTAGTAAAGTTGATCTCAGTCAGAAAGATCTGCATAAGATCAATCTGAGCTGGGCAACCCTGATTAAGGCCAATCTCAGTAGTACCAGGCTGTGTCGTGCCAATTTGGTCTGCGCCGATCTCAGTAATGCTAACTTGCGGGGCGCTGACCTCCACCGGGCAAACCTGCGGCGGGCGAATTTGGTCAAGGCGGATTTGCGAGATGCCGATCTGCGGGATACCGATCTACGTGGCGCTGATCTAAGCTGGGCCTATTTACAAGGGGCTAAGATGCAAGGGGCTAAGATGCAAGATGTGAAGATGGATAAGGTGGTCTGGCGCACGAAGAATCAATACCATCTCTAGATATTTGACCTAATTAGCCGCTTAGAATTAGCTAATCAGATTTATTCAGCCCCTATGTCGCAACTCATGGCATATTGGTTTAGGATCTTTTCGCTCAAATAATTAGGGTAGTTGCGAGTTAGGAATAAAATGTCGATCATGCGTTCTCACTATTGTGGTCAAGTCCAGGCCGAGCACATTGATAAAACCGTAAATTTGTGCGGCTGGGTTGATCGTAGACGCGATCATGGCGGCGTAATTTTTCTGGACTTGCGCGATCGCACTGGCGTGGTGCAAATTGTTAGCGATCCTGAGCGCACCCCCGACTCCTATGGGATCGCTGGCGATGTGCGCAGTGAATATGTGGTACGCATCACCGGGCAGGTGAGCAAACGCCCCGATGAATCCCTGAACCCGAAATTAGCCACCGGTGAGATTGAAATCTATGCCGAGTCGATCGAAATTCTCAATTCAGTCAGTCAATCGCTACCTTTTTTGGTGTCGGAAACAACCGAGAACATCAAGGAAGAACTGCGGCTGAAATATCGCTATCTGGACATGCGCACCGATCCGCTGCGCAGCTATTTGCAGTTGCGCTTTGAGGTGGTCAAGGCAATCCGCCGCTACTTAGAAGACAGTTGCGGGTTTATGGAGGTAGAAACGCCCATCCTGACCCGCTCTACCCCAGAAGGAGCCAGAGATTATCTGGTGCCCAGCCGGGTTAACCCTGGTCAATGGTTTGCCTTGCCCCAATCGCCCCAATTGTTCAAGCAATTATTGATGGTGGGTGGTTGCGATCGCTACTATCAAATTGTGCGCTGTTTTCGGGATGAAGACCTACGTGCCGATCGCCAGCCCGAATTTACCCAACTGGATATGGAAATGAGTTTCATGTCCCAGGAAGAAATTCTGCAACTGAATGAGGGCTTAATTAAGCATATTTTCAAGGCGGTCAAAGGGATTGATTTGCCGACGTTTCCGCGTATGACCTATGCCGAGGCGATCGATCGCTATGGTTGCGATCGCCCCGATACCCGCTTTGGCATGGAGCTGGTGAATGTGTCTGATTTGTTTGCTGATTCTGGGTTTAAGGTATTTGCCCAGGCGATCAAATCCGGTGGCATTGTGAAGGTGCTGCCAATTCCCAATGGTGATGGCGCAATCTCCAACACCAGAATTAAGCCCGGTGGTGATCTGGCTAATCTGGCAGCCCAATATGGCGCGAAGGGCTTAGCTTATATTCGGGTCAAGGAAGGTGGCAAAATCGAAACGATCGGCGCAATCAAAGACAATCTTACGGAAGCAGATAAACAAACCCTACTGGCACGCACCAAGGCTGAACCAGGTACATTGCTGCTGTTTGGCGCAGGTAATAGTTCGATCGTGAATGAATCACTTAATCGGGTACGTTTGGCGCTGGGCGAGGAACTGGGCTTGATCGATCCCGACAAGATAAATTTGCTCTGGGTGACTGACTTTCCCATGTTCGAATGGAATGCAGACGAAAAGCGCCTGGAAGCCTTGCATCACCCATTTACCTCACCCAACCCAGAGGATGTTAAGCCTGACCAACCGATCGACCAAACTACCCGATCGCTGGCCTATGATTTGGTGCTCAATGGCCTGGAACTGGGCGGTGGCTCGGTGCGGATTCATCGCCGCGAGATGCAGGAAAAAGTATTTGCGGCGATCGGCCTTAGTTATGAGCAGGCCAAGGAAAAATTTGGTTTCTTGCTAGAAGCCTTTGAATATGGCGCACCACCCCACGGTGGGATTGCCTTTGGCCTCGATCGGTTGGTGATGATGCTGGCGGGAGCAACTTCAATCCGCGACGTGATCGCCTTTCCCAAAACCCAACAGGCCAGGGACTTGCTCACTGATGCTCCGGCCACGGTGGATGAGGCTCAGCTTAAGGAGCTGTATGTTAAGTCCACACCACCACCTGCTAAGGACTCGGCTAAGGACAAAGATAAAAATTAATTTAAAAAGATTAATTCAAATAGTCTGCCACTGATCACCCAGTAAAATTGGCAACATTGGGTAGATGAATGCCTGGGTTCATATGGGGTAATGTTAACTAGCTTGGTAATAGTTGCCTCTTAAAGTTAAGCTCAGATAGTGGTATCTGCGCTAATTCATTATTAATCCAGCATTACCCAAATGTTTTTCATATTGATTGCACAGATGCCCCGTGGGACTTGTTTCCTCTGGGATGTTTCGCTAACCGCACTACATTCATCCACCGATTTAATAATCGCCTTTTCTTACTTTTCGATCCCTGCTTTGATATTTGCTAATCGACGTTTAATCACTCCAGGCGCTAAGCCCCTGCTGATATTATTTGCAGCATTTATTATAAGCGGCGGCATTGGTCACCTAATCCAGGTCTGGAATATCTGGCATGATAATTACTGGATAGAAGGAATTAACAAGGCAATTACGGCAGTGGTTAGTGCATATACTGTCATGCAACTCACCAAGATGATCCCGGTTTTATTCAGTGCTCAGAAAGATCTAGAAATTAGCCAGCAATTAGTGAGAACTGATGCTTTAACAGGATTGGCCAGCAGACGTGCCTTGAATGAGGCGATCGCCAGCGCCTTGGTAGATCTATGCGATCGAAATACTAGCTATATTTTGATGTTGTTAGACCTGGATCGATTCAAGCAGGTTAATGACAGTCTGGGGCATCCCGCTGGCGATCGGCTCTTGCAACAGGTGGCAAAACTCATGTGTAAACAGGTTCGCAGCAGTGATTTGGTGGCGCGGCTAGGTGGTGATGAATTTGCCATCTTACTTGCAGCATGTCCATTACCCAGGGCGATCGTAATTGCTGAGCAACTAAGAAATACAATTGCAAACATGGAATTTGAACATGATCATAAAATCTATAGATCGCTGATTAGTGCTAGCATTGGAGCCACTACAATTGATGCCAGCATGAGTGCAGAAAGCCTCTACCACCAGGCCGATCGCGCCCTCTATTGTGCTAAGCAGCAGGGCAAAAATCAGGTTACCTGGGCAAATAAAGATTTAAAGTTTTAGTTAATTTTGATTGTTAAAGCCTAAATTAATGCAAGGCTAGCTACGGGTAAAATAGGTTTTAATAATTTGCAAGATTTTTTGGCTGGCAGTGCCATCACCAAAAGGATTCACACAATTAGCCATAGTTTCATAGAGCTGCCGATCGCTAAGTAGATCACTAGCAGCCCCGACAATCTGGTTAGTATCAGTGCCCACCAACCTAGCCGTACCCGCCGCGATCGCCTCTTGTCTCTCTGTCGTCTCGCGCAACACCAGGACAGGCTTACCCAAACTGGGTGCTTCTTCCTGGAGGCCACCGGAATCAGTCATCACCAAATAGCAGCGCTGCATCACCGCCACCAATTGTTCATAATCGAGGGGATCGGTCAGGAAAATACGTGGATGTTTTCCCAGCAAGCTATGCATCGGCTCCCGCACGATCGGATTGAGATGTACCGGCAGCACCAGCGCTAGATCAGGGAACTTAGCCAGGATTTCTAGCCAAGCATGGCAAATTTGCTGCAAGGGCTCACCCCAATTTTCACGCCGATGCACGGTCGCCAAAATCACAGGCTGTTTTTGCCAATCTAAGCCAGCAATCTCGCACTGGGGCGATCGGCCAGACACATGCAACAACGCATCGATCACAGTATTGCCAGTTTGATAGGTATGCCTGGTAATCCCAGAGCGAGCCAGATTGATCATCGCACCAGCGGTGGGGGCAAAATGGAGCTGGGCGATCTGAGAAATTAAGCGGCGATTGGCTTCTTCCGGATAGGGCTGGAATAAATCATCGGTGCGTAAACCGGCTTCCACATGCCCAACCGGAATTTTTTGATAGAAAGCGGCCAATGCAGCAGCAAAGGCAGTGGTAGTATCACCTTGCACCAGCACCAGATCTGGTTGAATTTCCTGAAAAAGCTGTTCTAGGCCAGCCAACGCCAGGGAGGTAATCTGGGTCAGCGATTGCTTTGGTTGCATGATTGCCAGGTCATGATCGGCGGTGAGTTCAAACAATTGCATCACCTGCGAGACCATCTCTCGATGTTGACCAGTCAGAACCACAGTTGCGTTGAAGTCCGCCGAGTTTTGGCGCAAAGCCTGGATCACAGTTGCTAGTTTGATCGCTTCTGGGCGCGTACCCATAACGACACATACATGAATTGGGTGGGGCTGCACGAATGTTTAATACTCAAAAAATACTTTGTTTATGCCGAAGTTATATCGAGGTTTTGCTGGGTTGGCTTGCTTGGCAGGGTTAATGTTGTTGATCGAAATTAGGTTCTAGCAGCGATCGAAACTTGCTCAAGCTGGCTCTGTTCGGTCGGCGCTTGGTTGTTTTGACCAAATAGACCATTCAGCCCCATCATAATTAACACTATCACCACCGACAGAGCGGTAAACTGAGCAACCTGCATCACCAGGGTGGGGCTGCCTGAACTGGTACTGGTTTTGCCCTGGCGATCGCTGGTTTGCGCTCCACTTGCTAAGGTATCAGCCTGGTTACTTGAATTGTCAATGGCTGGATCAGCTTCGATCGCACTTTCTAAATTATCGTTAATATCGCTGATCTCTTGACTGCGGCTCGATTGATCATATTGACCAGCATCAAGATCACTTAGCTGATTAAAATCACCAAAATTATCCAGCAGCCCATTCACCTGTGTCGAGTCACTTTGTGGCAGCGGCATCACTGCATCAAGGGGGGGGATTTCCGCCAAATCTCTGGCCAACTCAGCATTATACTCAAGCTCATCCTCGCTACTGGCATTATTAATCCCAGTAATCATTTCATCAATTGCGGTAATCTCTTCGAGTTCCTCCGGCGTGGTTTCTGTTGTGGTTGCTGGCATTTGCGATCCATAAATTGGCTGCCAATCTGGCTCATTGTCCTCAGATATACGATCGAGATTTTGGGCTTCAGGTTCAGCTAGCCAAAATTCCTTCCGCCAAGCTGGTTTTTCCTGCCCCGATAACTGCCAGGAGACTCTGGCCTTGGCGATCGATTTTACTTCCAACGCCAAGAGCCATTTTTCAATCATAGTCACCAGCGCTTCTTGATTCGGCACCTTGTAGTCAGCCGTTAGCGAGGGGCGATCGGACTCGATTAAAATATCCAGACAACCCGCATCACGATGGATATCTGCCATCATGCCCTGGGATTTTAACTGCCGATTCATCAGTGCGGCGATCACTTTGACATTTCCCTGTCTTGCTTGCTCAAGAAGCCGATTTGGATCTTTCATGTATCTTTCATGGCTGCGAATGATGGCACATGCACCACCAATGGTTAATGGGTTATGGGTCTAATCGATTGTTACTGGTACTTTATCCTGGCGCTACTGGCGCGATTTGAATTTAGTCTTAATACTTAATAGTTAAGTTTTAATATTTACTATGCAATCGAGTACAACCAAAGCCACCGATCGAATATACAAATATCGAATATACAAATATTAAATGCTAGCCACCCTGAGAGATTTTTAATCAACCAACTAGCCAGATTATATTAGGCTGAATGCCCTAGACTCAACTAAATTAAAAAGCCCTGTAGTCAGTTCTGGCTAAATTCTGGATAGATGGAGTTCTGGATCAATACCGCTCAGAAAGACTGATATGACTGATATGACTGATATGACTGATATGTTGGTATTCAGACATATGCGCCCTAAGTCCTAAGCGCCTAGTTTTAGCGTAAAAGTTTCATCCTGCAAATTCTGACTTTTATATTAAATATATTAAACATGATCACAAATAGATAGCTGCGGCATTTTAGTCAGGCACCCCATGTCTTTAAAAAATTTAAAGTCGCTTTAAATTAGAAACTTAAGAATATTTAGGCTAGTTTACTTCCCATATCCAGGTAAGGCTGCTAACCTGTTAAAAATTCAGTAAGCTTAATTATCGTCCAATTGCATCTAGCCTTCTTAAAGGCATGGTGTATAATGCGGTCGTTAGATTTCCTCCTCACCCTAGCAATATTGATCAGCTTGCTTTATAATCACGGTTTCTAGAATTAAACCCAGTCAAATATAAAGTTTAGTTTTCAGCTTCTAGCCAAAGTCAATCCTGCTTTGCTGTTTGAGTATTGTTGAATTTTTTAGAGTAGCTTAGTGTTTCATTAGGACTGTTGCAGGTGCGAATACCCCTAGACTACTATCGTATCCTTGGCTTACCCCCAGAAGCCTCAACCTCTGACCTGGAAAAGGTGCAGCGCGATCGCACAGCTTCGATGCCGCGCCGCGAATATTCTGATGCGGCGATTGAGTCTAGGAATCGGCTGATTCAAAAGGCCGCCAGAGTATTAACCGATCCAGAAAAACGCCAGGCTTATATTCAAACAATTAGGCCAACCAATAGCCAGGCAGTTACTAGCGCAGACGCTGAAAATAGTGCTGCTGGTTCGGAGCTAGATTCATCTGCAAATGTCGTAACTGCGCCACCAACGCTCGAAATAGACGATCGTGATTTTGCCGGAGCCCTACTATTGCTATATGAGTTGGGCGAATATGAACAAATTTTGGCGATCGCCCAGCCCTATATCAATCTCGATAAGAGTAATTTTCAGGCCGATCAATCTAGCAATGACCCGGATGTAATTCTCACCGTGGCACTTGCCGATCTAGAATTGGGTCGCCAAAGCTGGAAGCAAGGCCAGTATGAAGCAGCAGCACAGTCATTGGAATCATCTCAGGGACTCCTTCTGCGGGAGGGATTATTTTTAACGATCCGTAGTGAAATCCAGGCCGATTTATTCCGCTTGCGCCCCTATCGCATTTTAGAGCTACTGGCGGCGGGGGGCAAAAATGCCGCCGATCATCGCCAAGGATTACTTTTGCTCAAGGAAATGCTGGATGCCAGACGGGGGATCGATGGCAGTGGCAATGACTACTCTGGCTTGAATATTGACGATTTTCTGCGCTTTATTCAGCAATTGCGCGGTTATATGACCACCGAGGAGCAACAGCTTCTATTTGAAGAAGAAGCAAAACGGCCTTCGCTGGTGGCCAGCTATCTGGCGGTCTATGCCCTGATTGCCAGAGGATTTTCCCAATCCCAGCCGGCTTTGATTCGCAGAGCCAAAGGGCTATTGGTGCGGCTCAGTAGTCGCCAGGATGTGCAGCTTGAACAGGCTGTCTGTGCCCTGTTACTCGGCCAAACTGAAGAGGCCAGTAGTGTGATTGAACTCAGTGGTGAAGCTGCCCAAATTGATTTTATTCGCCGTAATTCAGAGGGCTCACCGGATCTTTTGCCAGGGCTTTGCCTATACACAGAAAGATGGCTCCAGGAAGAGGTATATCCACACTTTAAGGACCTGATCGATCGCCAGGTTTACCTAAAGTCCTACTTCGCCGATGAGCAAGTCCAGGCCTATTTAGAAGAGCTACCCAATGCAGTAGCTGCAGGCACTAGCTCAGAATGGACTGTGGAAGGGATTTCCAGTTCTGCGAGCACTACCACAGCAACCAATCCCTGGCAGCGAGATCCAGCTAGTTCTAATCTTCCCAGTAACGCCAATAATGCGACCGCAGCACGTAGACCAACCAGCCCCCCTGATAAAGTGCAACCGCGCCGCCCAGCTAACTCCAAGCCAGCTAGTGTAAATAGCACCAATGGTAGCTCGATCGCAAATCGCAGTAGTAGTAATGGCCGATCTAGCAGCCCTAATTCCCACAGCCCAACAAACCAGCGCTTGACAACGTCACCAAAAACGAATCGTCAATCTGGCGCAACCCGCAACGGCAAACGTTCCTCGCTAAATGGAGCTACTGGTGTTGGCGGTAATCTAGGTAATCCCAACCGCACCAAGCCAACACCCCTAACTGAAGAGGTTGCCTCACCGGCAGTCAAAAAAGTGGCGGCTCGCAAAAGACGTAAAAATGTCCAAACCGGTAGGTTTTTAATTCTGGCGGTGGCAAGTTTGGGGATGCTGGCGGTAATTGTATCCTTAGCAGCCTGGGGTTGGCGATCGCTAATTACACCACCAGCCGAGAATTCCTTTGCCCAACTAGAAACCCCATTATTACCGCTCAGCGATACGGTCAGTCAGGCCACCGATAGCATTGATGCTGCGCCAGGACCGATCGACAGCGAACGAGCCAGCCAGTTAATTGAATCCTGGCAAGTGGTTAAGTCTAAGGCATTGGGAAAAGAATATGACATTGATGCGCTGGCGGGAATTTTGACGGAACCCGAACTGAGTCAATGGCGCGATCGGGCTGAGCAACTAGAACGGCGTGACTCTTATTTGCAATATATTCCCAACTCGGTAGAAGTGCAGGAAGTATTGACCGATGGCGAAGATCGCGCCACGGTAGTTGCGGAAATTCTGGAAACTCGCAATTTCTTTAGTAGTGGCAATCTTGACCCCACTGCTTCTAAAACTGACTCAAATTACCAGGTTGAATATGATCTGGTGCGAGAGGATGATAAGTGGTTGATTGAGCGTATGATTGTACGTGACTAAGTTGTGGTTATTCTAGTTTTAGTTATTAGTTAGTTTAGTCTGGTTTAAACTTTAAGCTTTTGAGGCTTTGCAACTAATTACTAGCAAACCTAGCAAAACTGGTCAGCCAGTCAGGAGCGAGTTTGGGAATAGATATTAATGAAATTTAGTCAGTTGCTAAACCAACTCGACGTTAGTAAATCGGCGGCAAAAATTGAGTTGGGCAGCGATCCGGACATTACGGGATTGTCTACCCTTGAATCGGCTCAGGTAGAGCAGCTCGCTTTCTTTGAAAATATTCGTTTTTTTAGTCAGTTGTCCCAAACCCAGGCGGGAGCAGTTTTGGTTCCTGACAATGCTGAAGCGATCGCCCTGATGCAATCGCGGCAAATTCCGTTCGCAGCAGTAGCTCAACCCAGGTTGCTATTTGCCCAAGCTCTGAATATTTTTTATCAGCCCTATCAACCGCCGGCGGGGATTGATCCATCCGCCTCGATCGCGGCAAATGTGGCGATCGGCACGGATGTTTACATTGGCCCTAATGTGGTAGTTCATCCCAATGTACAAATTGGTGCGGGGGTTTATCTCCATGCCAACGTGGTGATTTATGCGGGGGTAACAATTGGCGATCGCACCGTGATTCATGCCAATACCGTCATCCATGAGCGCAGCGTAATTGGCAATGATTGTTTAATCCACAGCGGCGCGGCGATTGGCTCAGAGGGGTTTGGCTTTGTGCCCACGGCTCAGGGCACCTGGACCAAAATGCCCCAAGCGGGACGCACAGTGCTGGCCGATCGGGTCGAAGTAGGATGCAATGCGGCGATCGATCGTGGTGCGATCGGTGACACCTACATTGGCACTGGCACCAAAATTGATAATCTGGTGCAAATAGGTCATGGCTGCACCATGGGCAATGATTGTTTGTTGGCTGGGCAAGCTGGTTTGGCCGGTGGCGTTAAACTGGGTAAGAATGTAATCCTGGCTGGCCAAGTGGGCGTGACTAATCATTTACAAATTGGCGATCGCGTCATTGCTGGAGCCCAGGCTGGGATCGCCCAGAATGTACCAGCAGGAAGCCAGATTCAGGGCACACCTGCCTTTAGCCAGAAAGTATGGTTAAAAGCTTCTGCCCTCTTTCGGCGCTGGCCAGAAATCTATAAAATGATTAAGCAAATCCAACGGGATCTCGAAGAAATTAAAGCACGACCAAAATGACTGTAAAAACTGCCGAAGAACTATTTGAGGAAGGCTTGACCCGATATAAAGCAGGGGATGAGCTGAGCGAAATAATTCCCATCTTCAAAACCGTGTGCGATCGCCAACCCAAGATCGCCAGTGGCTGGACTTGTCTATCGTGGCTATACCTATTAGATGGCAAAGCAACCCTTGCCTATAAGGCCGCTCAGAAAGCAGTAAAGCTCAACCCAGAAGACCCCCAAGCCAGGATTAATATAGCGATCGCCATGCTCGAAACTGGCCAAAAAGGGGTTCGCACCCACATCGAAGCCGCCCAAAACTGGCTCATGATCCTAGAGGATCTTAAACCAGAAGTTGTTGAGAATTTTGAAGATGGGATGCGTCGCCGCCCCAATTGGGCTAATCTAGAAAGAGTCAAAAACTGGGTTTTGGATAATTAGACTTAACCTGTTTAAAAATTTTACACTTCAACTAGTTTTTGATTTTTTAAAATATCGATATAAAGCTTTACTCAACGTAATTGAATCAATAGTAAAGCTAATCAAAAGTTAACGTAATATCTCAGTTTGTGATGTTACTCTAGATTTCACTACCAAATTAAACTTAATAACTGTAATTACTGGTGATACGGAGATAGATAAAATGGATAACATGACCAATGTTGACGGCGTACGCGTAAGACCTGATACTCGTAATCACAAAGGATTTTTTGTTTTAGAGTCTACATATAAATTAGTTGACGTTAACCAGAATGGATGGGCTTTGATCTGTCTTGATGATGCAACATGTCATTATGTTGATCCAGATGATCTCAGAATGCCCAGAAGCTGGAAGAAGAAGAGTAAAGAAAGTAAGAAAGGCTCTGCTGTAAACGCTTAGTTTTTTGATATTTTTTGATTCTAGATTTCTAAAACCTAGTTTTTCAGATTAAAGGTGATAGAGAACAAATAGGTGTCAAGAAATTAGCTCTAAAGCTTATTGCAAGCCAAACCATAAGGTGATCAATATCAAATAAAAAATCACATTCAGTGAGGAGAATCAATTAATTTCTCTATATTCTTGAATTAATTGCTTTACTAAATCCGATCGATTGTGAAATAAATAACTACAACTAAATATTATTTTTTAAATAATTTAGCTGCCTAAACAGATCAAACGGTTCTAGGCAGCTAGTTTAATTTTGCAGCTAGTTTAATTTTAAGGATGAAGAGAAAAGATGATTAGGTAATTTTTAATTACTAGTTATGCGGAAATAAACAACTCGCACAAATTCTCAGGTAATCGAGCCAGCTTGTAGTAACTGCTATGAAGCGAGTCCACAAGACAAGATTATCTTGCAGAATCGCCAACCAAGTCACCGCAATGGCACTAGTTGCTTAGCAATAAAGCTTTACTTAATAAATAACTGGGATACTGAATCTCTACTACCAGTTAGGTATCCTAATAAGGATCGATCGCTTTATCTGTATCGCTTGAGACATAAACAAAAATCAATTTTTTTGTCATTGCCTATCACCTAATTAACAGGCATCAGGTTTTAGTAAAGAATCCACAGGTCGATCGGTTAGCTGAATTACAATAACGACTCTTTTTACAGCTAATTCCCGTTCAATAAATATGTAATTTCTACATTTTAGATCGGAAGTGTAAAAAAATATTTAAATTTATAAGTCTTGCATTTGTAGCCTTGGATCTGACTCAACATAATTGCCCCAAAAGCTAAAGCTCCCGTTTGATATGGATTTGAGTAGTGAAACATCTCGATTAAAATGTCTTCTCCAATCAGAAACAACGACCCATCTGCTTGGAGTTTGACTACTTCGATCGGAGGAAAGAGCTATTTTCGGATAAGATGAAATGTGACGGTTAAGCAAAACGCACTTTTACTTTTATTATTTCGATCGGGAGATTCAAATCAACATGCTCACACTCAAGATAGTTGTTTACGTAACTGTCATATTTTTTGTTTCCTTATTCATATTCGGCTTCCTTAACAGCGATCCCAACCGTAACCCCAATAAAGACGTTGATCAGTAAACTTACTCTGCCATAATGGCTACTGTTGAGCTGCTTGTTAGAAGCTAAGTATTATTAGGCTTAGATTATTAGCAGGCAATCGATTAGCTAAATTAGGTTTAAGTTAGGCTGATCAACAAAAAAGCTGCTCAGGTAATGGGCTCAGCCATATAATTTAATTTCTTTTAATATTCATAGATAGAATAGATAAATTGGTGGGATTCAGGTTTAGATCGCGTATTCGATCGCATCCCTGAAGCAAGCCCTGGGTATAATTCACGCTCCTGTTAAGATTGAAGTCGATCGATGGAAAGTCGATGGAAAGTCAATAAAAAGTCGATAAAAACAGTGGCTGCATTTAGTTGAAAACTGAATGATCGCTTAAATATTAGATTCAGGGCAGCAATTTCGTCAGGCTGCCCTCTTGTTTTGGCAGTTTTTGTAAGGATTTGCCAATAATCCTCCGACCGGAGCTTATCAAGAAAAGTATTAATGCGCGATGCTAAAACCTACGTACTGACAATATTTGTTACCCTGGCGTAATGGTTACATTAATTGAAAAAAAAGATGATCGCGCTAATCAAAGTGATTGGCGATTGCTGCGGCGACTAAAACCATATGCCAGTCGTTACCGCCTTGATCTAATTGTGGCGCTGTCTTTGCTAGCACCATTATCGATCGCTAACGCAATCCAGCCGGTTTTGGTGCAAAAAGCGATCGATGGGCCGATTAAAAACAATGACATCATCGGTTTACGCTGGCTTTGTCTGGTGCTATTGCTAACCGTTGCAGCCAGATTAATGCTCCAGGCCTGGGAAGGTTTTCTGGTGCAGAAAGTAGGCCAACGGATCACCGCTGATATTCGCAATGATTTGTTTCACCACATTACGCAGCTTTCCACCAGCTTTTTCGATCGCACTCCGGTCGGCAGACTTGTCACCCGCCTCACCAGTGATGTTGAAGCCTTGGGAGATGTATTTGCCACTGGCGCAGTGGGCATTTTCAGTGATCTAGCTTCGATCGGTGTAATTGCCATAGTCATGTTTTTGATGCGCTGGGATCTGGCCTTGATGCTGGTGCTGTTGATTTTCCCGATCACCGGCTTGATCGTCTATTTTCAGTATGAATATCGCAAGGCTAACTTCAAAGCCAGAGAACGGCTTTCGGAATTAAATTCAATCCTGCAAGAAAATATTATCGGCGTAGGCATTGTCCAGTTATTCCGCCGTCAGGGCAAGAACTCTGAACAACACCAGAAGGTGAACGATCGCTACTTGCGCCAGGTTAATAAGACTATTTTCCATGATTCTGCTGTTTCTGCGGTGCTCGAATGGATTGCCTTCATGGCGATCGGGGGTGTGCTGTGGATTGGGGGCGGTCAGGTGGTACAAAATAACCTTACCTTTGGCGAACTATCGGCGTTTATTTTGTTCTCGCAGCAATTATTTAACCCACTGCGGCAACTGGCGGAAAAGTTCACCGTGATTCAATCGGGCTTTACGGCGATCGAGCGGATCAATGGGATTATGGATCAACCGATCGAGGTGCGTGATCCAGACCAGCCAATGCATTTACCAGCCACCAGCCAAGGTGAAATTCGGTTTGAACATGTCACATTTGGCTATAAACCCGGTGACTATGTGCTAAAAGATCTAGATTTTGCGATCGCCCCTGGTGAGAAAGTTGCCCTGGTTGGGCCCACTGGCGCTGGCAAAAGCTCAGTAATCAGGCTGCTATCCCGTTTGTATGAACCAAACCAGGGACGCATTTTGATCGACGGGGTGGATATCAGAGATCTGGCTCAACAGGATCTGCGCCGACATTTGGGCGTAATTTTGCAGGATGTGTTTTTATTCTCTGGCGATGTCAGAACCAATATTAGTTTGGGGGAAGACTATTCTCAGGCCGAGGCGATCGCCGCTGCCAAAATGATGAACATCGATGAATTTATCCGCGATCTGCCCCAGGGCTATGAAACCCAGGTGCGTCAGCGGGGTTCTAATTTGTCCGGTGGCCAAAAACAATTATTAGCCTTTGCTAGAGCTGCCATCCGCAGCCCCAAAATCCTGGTACTGGATGAAGCCACTTCTTCGCTGGATGTGGGGACTGAATACCTAATTCAACAAGCCCTGGAGCGATTATTAGAAGGGCGCACCGCGATTATTATTGCCCACCGCCTATCAACGATCCGCAATGTCGATCGGATTCTGGTACTCAAGCAAGGTGAGGTGGTGGAGATGGGTAGCCACGATCAGCTCATGAATGCAGATGGTATGTATGCTAGTTTGTATCAACTTGAAATGATGAATGCGGTTAGCTAATATTCAGCTTATAATCAAGATATAGTCCTGGGCGATCGGCTAGCTCTTTTTGCTGAGATCTTTTTGCATAGTTTATGCCGAAACCGCCTAACAGAAATTGCCCTAAAAAATGTGAAAAAGCGCCTAGATGTACTACTGGTTGATCTAAAGCTTGTACCTTCGCGGGAGCAAGCCCAGCGCTATATTCGGGCGGGTTGGGTTCAGGTGAATCAAACTGTAATCGATAAGCCGGGTACAGCGATCGCCACGGATGCAGATATTCTGGTTAAGCAGCGATCGCCTTATGTGTCGCGCGGCGGTGAAAAATTGGCGGGAGCTTTGCAAGAGTTTAAAATAAAGGTAAGCGATCGAATTTGTCTGGATGGTGGTATCTCTACTGGCGGGTTTACCGATTGTTTATTGCAAAATAGGGCTGTCAGGGTCTATGGTGTAGATGTTGGCTATGGTCAGGTGGCTTGGAAGATCCAGAGCGACGAACGGGTGGTAATTAGAGAGCGAACTAACCTGCGCCATCTCAGTGCCGATCAGCTTTATCAAGCCAATCAGCCAATTGCCGATCTGGCCGTATTAGATTTATCGTTTATTTCCCTAACCAAGGTGCTGCCGAATTTGTGGCAGTTGCTGCGATCGCCCCGTGAGGCGGTTCTCTTGGTAAAACCACAATTTGAGGCTGGCAAAGCGCAGGTAGGCAAAAACGGGATTGTCCGCGATCCGCAGGTGAGGGCAGAGGCGATCGATCGGGTGATCAAAGCAGCAACGGAAATAGGTTGGCAGTTTAAGGGGATCACACCTGCAGCGATCGCAGGGCGCACCGGAAATCAAGAATATTTACTTTGGCTAGCAGAGGGGCAGGGGGAGATGAGATCAACTCCTGAGCTAGCAGAAATTGAGCGAATCACTTCCGTACAGTAGGACTGGCGTTACTACTGAGTTATTACTGAGGGGAAAGCAGATGCGAATAGAGATGGATTTGCCTGAGGATTTGGCAAAAAAAGTTCAATGTTATCTAGATGAACACCCAGAAGAGGATCTTAATAGCTTTATCAAAGAAGCTTTGGAAATGAAGCTACTACCGCAGGATACGGCTTCTTTGCTGGAGATGGCTGGCCTGGGACTTGACAAGGATTTTAGTTTTGATCTCAGTTCATCGGGCAGTATGTTTGGGGAGTAATTAGTTTTATGAATGAATGGTTTGGTTCTTCCTGGCAATTTGCTCCGACATAATCCCTTAGCATAGAATTAGGGTTAATAATTTCAGGAGCAAGTCATATGAAGATTGAGATCGACATACCTGATGACATGGCTAAGTAGCTAAGTATATTCAAGATTATCTGGACAAGCATCCAGAGGAAAATGCTTATGCTTTGGTAAAGGAAGCTTTGGAAATTAAATTTTTACCCAGAGATACAGCCAAATTACTTGAATCGGCAGGGGTAATGAAAGGTAATAGTCCCCGTGAGGCTGTACAAGCCATTTAACATGGTTGCAGATTTAGGTCATGGTAGCGATCGCGGGTGAGGTGGGCAGTCATTACCTGGCCATCATCCAGCACCACCTCCCAACCAAGATAAATAATTCGATTGGCTGGCAGCTATGAATGCTTAAGGCAATGTTAAGTTTAGTGAAAATAGCCCCTAGAGAGCAATTTCAGACCTGCGAGGGGATCATGGTATTACCTGCGGTAGAAGCTAAACAGGTTGCAAAAAAAGTATATTTCATAACAATATAAATATGTGTGATCGCCGCACACCATAGGAAAAATACTAGCCATGATGCCACAAACTACATCCTACGTCCGTGTTTTGGTTGTTGATGACCACGAGCTAACTCGCTTTACCTTGAAATTAGCTCTCAAGCGACAATCGCATATTGAAGTGGTAGGTATGGCTAGCAATGGCATGGAAGCGTTACGCCAGATGAAAAAATATCGCCCTGACCTGGTTGTGCTGGATTTGAATATGCCGGTCATGGATGGCTGGACTTTTTCGCGTCATGCCAAGCAAAAGTATCCAGGTACTAAAATTGTGGCCTATTCTTCGGTGGAAGGTGGCAAGGAACAAATTGCTGCTGACGGTGCCATAATTGATGCATACTGCGAGAAAGCTGAAAGCACAGAAAGGCTTTTAAATGTAATTGAGGCGATCGCATAACTCACCGCCACATATTTTGTATTTTGCCTGAATTTAGCCAAGCCCCAAGATTATCAATCATTGCAGCAAACGATTTTGAGCTTGTTTTGGCGGCTTACAACAACCTGACTGAATTCGCCAAAAGTCTTAAGTCTTAGTATCTTGGTAGCCCCTAGCAACCTCTTACATTGCCACATGATTGTCTGAGAGCCTGTTGGTTCATTAGCGATCTAGCGATCGTATCTTTAATATCAATAATATCAATCAGAAATTACCAGACGAAAGAATATTTTGCTGTGTTAGCAAGTCAGGAACTAAATCTTGGTTGCACCGACTTAGGGCGAGCCTATTTATTCAAACTCAAATTAGCAATCTAATGGAAGTCCGATTCGATTTGTTCGATCGGCACAAAACTTTCCTGTGGTAGCAAAATCAACTGGGAATAAACTAACTTGCCACTCATATCAATTCGGTTTACGGCCACCCCAAGCGGCCTAGGCAATTGAGATGCATAGGAGTCTACATAAAACCGATAGATCTGCTTAGCAGCCCTGATCACCAATGGATCGATTTTCACACTCTGAGCTTCAATACCACTAGCATATTCTAATCCTTGCGTTGCATAAGACACAGCTTTTTCCTCACACCGTTAAAATTTTGATTCCATAGACCTTCATAGCCTCTAGGACTTTAATCGTTCAGTCTAATTTATGCAAGCCTTAAAGCATGAGCAGAATAACATGCATCACAAAAATACAAGCTAAATTGGATTTTGATTAGTAAAAGTTAATACAAAGTGCTACTGAACTAAGCCAGAAAAAGCGTAAGACACACTTACCAGGAATATTTAGTTAGAGTTAGCTAGACTAGGTCGGGTGTTGTCAATTGGATTCTGAATAGTTTGCTATAGAAAGCCTGGGGAAAATCAACCACCTCATTGTTGCGCATGTTGATAATCAGATCAATGAGGTAATCAACAAATTCAGAGTTTTCCATCATCACTTCATAGCTCAACTCTTCATCGTCATCGAACATCACCCGACACAGGGTTAAATCCGATGGCAAATTAGAAATCCGCCACTTGGCTTCAAACGGGATTGGCGTACCACCTTCGATCGCCCGTTCACCCATTACCTCACCCGATCGATACAGGGTAATCGCATAGGGCAGCGTAGACTTTTTGCTAGGCTCGCGGTAATAGGGCGCAAAGATCGCCACATCTTGAGTGGCAGCAGCTTTTAATTCTAAGGTCATAACAACACAAATGAAGTAGTCAAAGTTTGGGCACTAATCAACAGAAACCTTGTCAATCACTTCTATTTTGCCCTCTGATGTAACACTCCATACATCATAACTGCCCTTAACATCGCCATATTCATCGAGATCAACATTGCCGCTTGCCCCCTGGTAGTTAATCTCTGTCCCAGCCTTAAGCATTTCTAGGGCAGCACAAACATCACTTACTTCTTCACCAGGAGCATTAGCCACTTCACGGATCTTTGCTTTGATCGCAGGGCCAGAACCACTATTAGCAGCTTGGGCGGCCAGAGCCACTAACGCTGCGGCATCATAGGAATGAGCTACAAATGCACCCACATTCTGTTGTTTTTTCTCTTTGAACGTGGCACTAAATTCGGCGAGGGAATCGCCATCAGCTCCCGGCACTGTCCCCAATGCGCCAGCCAAGATCATCTGGCCATCAGGGGTTTGACCAGTGGCAGCAATAAAGTCTTCGGTTTGCACCCCATCGGTAAGCAGCACTTGCACATCATCTAACAAACCTTGCTCATAGGCAGCCTTTAGCAATGGCGCTCCGGTTTCCGGATAGAGCACAGCGGCAACCGCATCCGGGGCATCGCCAAACGCACCTCTGGCTTCCGCTTCAAAGGTAGTAGCCTGAGGATCGTAGCGGGTGGGGTTATTTTCGTTAATAATCTCGCCACCTAAAGCCTTGAATGATTCGACGAATACCTGTTCAAAGCCTACGCCATAGTCGTTATTAATCACCAGGGTGGCTACGCGGCGATGTCCTTGTTCATAGGCCAGTTTAGCCAGCGCTGCGGCCTGATAGGTGTCGGGCGGGGCAGTGCGATACCAATAGCCATTAAAATCACCATTTTGGGCGCGTTCCGTAAATACGGGGCTGGTGCTACCAGGCGAGATCATCAGCACTTCTGCTGGCGCTGCCACCGCGATCGCCGCCGTGGAGATACTGCTGCCAAAGGCACCAACCACAGCACCGACTTGATCGACTTGAGCCAGCTTGGTCATGGCTTCTGCGCCGGCCGAGGGTTGGGTGCGGGTATCTTCCTTGATTAGATTGATTGGTTGATCCAGCACACCACCGCAGCTATTCACGGTTTCCACTAGCAGATCGATGCCATTTACCATCGGCGCACCGATCGCAGAGAGATCGCCAGTTGCGGGCAACAGCACACCCATTTTTAGTTCACCACCATCACTACTACTATCAGTGGCAGGTGCGGTGCTATCGGTGGCGGGGGCATCACTGGTTGGTGTGGTCTGATTCTGGCAAGCCACGACTGAAATGCAAGTGGCCAAGGCGAGAATCGAGGTAGAAAACTTGGTGATGGAGCGTTTGTTCATTTCTGGTTCTTGCTAGTTCTTAAATTGCTTAAATATGCTAGATATTGAAGATTATGCTGAGGCTCTTAGGCGATTTGGAATCGGCAATCAACAAATTAGTTGTGCGTTGCTGGGAATTGGGGGGATTAACTTAATCTTGATTATTTTAATCAACAGGCTGGACGATTTTCAAGGTTAAGTGTTGCCTGCCCTCCCTGTTTGCTTTAACACTGCTTTAATACTGCTTTAATACTTAAGGTGCGATCGAAAGGAGTGGAAACCTGCATTCTAAAATCGATTAAGTATCAAGTATCAATTAAGTAAAGCTATTCAATGTCTTGGGTCTTGGTCTTGTTAATTGGTTATCACATATTTGCGCATATCTTGCAACTGTTTGCCTCAGCGATCGCCAGTACAGGGATTCGCTAGTTTGTGGCCAAACCATAGATCCCGACTGGATTAGATTACATCTGGATGAATATCTGGATGACCGAGCAGAACTGAATTTTGTTAAGCGATGGTAATGATTACGATCGCAATCCAGATCAAGCATCTAGCCGATCAGTGTAGATTCACTACAATTTATATAAGTAACCACCATACCTTTAATATTTAATTTTAATATCACTATTTGGACATATGACTAGCCCCAGTTCCGATCGCTTTGCCCTTGCTCCCAGTCGTCAACGAGACTTGGATAGCCTGATTGCCCGATTGGGCATAGCCACCAAAGGTGAAACCAAACATAGCAAGCGATCGCCGATTAACTGGCTGCTTTTGGATCAAGCGCTGATTCATGCCACCTTCGATCGTGAGCATAACTATGAAAAGCTAGAGTTTTTTGGGGATAGTGTGTTGCGTTTAGCAGTAGCTTTGTTTTTGCGGCAGCATTACCACGATCGCCCATTGGGAGATTTAGCCGCGTTACGATCGTATCTGGTCAGTGATGAAGCTCTGGCAGAAATTGCCGATCGCTACGGTCTCGATCGGTTTCTGGTGATGAGTAGTTCGTTGCGCGATGATCCCAAGGCAAAGCGATCGCGTTTAGCAGATGCCACAGAGGCGATTTTAGGGGCGCTATATCTGAGCACCAATGACCTGAGTTTAATTAGTCCCTGGCTCGACTTACATTTACATCGCATTGCCCAACAGCTTTTGCAACAACCCAGCATGGGTAATTATAAGGCCGCATTGCAGGAGCTGACTCAAGCCCACTGGAAGATGTTGCCCGAATATCGATCGGTTGCGGTTCGGCCTAATCATACGGCTAATGCCAATGTTGATGGAGCTAGGCAAAATAGCAAGAAGCCCCAAAAAGAACTATTTGCAGCGGAGGTTTGGTTTCAAGACAAATGCTGGGGGTATGGTGAGGGCAGCAGTATTAAGGCGGCGCAACAGGTAGCAGCAGAATATGCCTATGCAGCTTTGCTGCCAACAATCAAAAACTAGTAAAAACTAGCTAACAATTCTTTGGCTGGGTTCAATTATCTGCCAAATAAAATCCTAGCTTGATCTGCACTCAGGCAATCCTGCATGAGCATCTGGTCAAAATTACGAATCACCAATTTGCAGCGCTTAATATAAGCGGCTAACCAGATTTGCAAATGCGATCGTTGCTCTTGATCACACAATAACGTCGCTACCTGCGGATGGGATATTTTGCCCTGGCGATCGAGTTCAAACTCCTGTAACCAGGCGATCGATTTAGGCCGACAGGAACGCCAGTAATTTTTAACTACCACCTTGCCCAGATATTGAGTAGTAAATTTGCTCACATCATTCATCGCGGCCAAAAGTTCATCTAACTTATATGTCTGGGGGCTACTTTTAGCGGATACTGGCTTAGTAGCTGGTTCACTTTCTGCTAACTGAGCTGGTTGCTGTTGAGCTGATTGATTATTGCTCTGGCCAAGCGATCGCCTAGCCTGTTGATGATTAGTTGGATATTTTTGGGAATCGGCGGAGGTGGCTGATGGTGAGTTAACGTTAACTTGAATACTGGTGGCATAGGACTGCAATGCGGTGTGATCTGTTGCCAATTCAGGGCTAGGACTAGGGTTAGGACGACTTATGTTCCCGCCTGACCAAGCTGCAGATGCTTGAGAATTAAAATTACTGCCTAATAGCAGCTTAAAAGCAGCAACGGTATTATAAACATCAGCATGAACTGCCTGCTTTACCTTAGCGATCGCATAGCGATAGGTTTTGATATCCAGATATTTGTCGGTTAAAACCAGCAGTACCAAGCCATGAGACAGTCTGTAAATGAATACCAGATTGCCAGCAAAATAAAATTCAAAGGCATCAAAACCTTCGGGCATATTTTCTAATACTTGCAAAATGCCCTGTGCCAGAGCTTGTTGTTGTCGTTCATCCAAATTGGTGTTAAGACCTTGAAAATACGGCCTCATCCGCCGATTGGTAAGAGCAACGCCCACAATCCCTGGCAAATTTAAAAAATCTTGGATAACCTCCCGATTCATATTTTGTTAATTATTAACTTATGATCGATATTCCTTTTACCCTGGACCAACTGAGAATTCTAAAGGCGATCGCGGCGGAAGGCAGTTTTAAGCGTGCTGCGGATAGCCTTTATGTCTCACAACCTGCGGTTAGCTTGCAGGTTCAACATCTTGAGCGACAGCTAGATATTCCTCTTTTCGATCGAGGCGGGAGGCGGGCACAGCTAACTGAGGCAGGCAGACTATTACTTTCATATGGCGATCGGATCCTTAGCTTATGTCAAGAGACGCGCCGCGCCATCGAAGATCTGCAAAATCTCCATGGGGGCACATTAATTATTGGTGCTAGTCAAACTACTGGAACCTATTTAATGCCTCGGATGATTGGCTCATTTCGCCACCGGTATCCAGATGTGGCTGTGCAACTACATGTCCATTCTACTCGTCGAACTGCCTGGAGTGTTGCCAATGGGCAGGTAGACTTAGCGATTATTGGTGGTGAAATACCCACCGAATTGCAAGACTCATTAGAGGTCGTGCCCTATGCCGAAGATGAACTGGCTTTGGTTTTACCAGTTTCCCACCCCCTAGCCCAAGGGGATATGCTCACGGGCGATGAACTCTATAAGCTGCAGTTTATCACTTTAGATTCACAATCCACCATTCGCAAAGTGATTGATAAAGTTTTAATGACCAATGGGGTTGACCCCAGGCAACTGAAGGTGGAAATGGAGCTAAATTCGATCGAGGCGATCAAAAACGCTGTCCAGGCTGGGCTTGGCGCGGCTTTCTTATCGGTGATTGCGATCGAAAAGGAGCTGCAAACGGGCTCAATTCGACAAATGGCGATCGAAGGACTAGCAATTAAGCGTACTCTTTGCCAAATTTCTAACCCCAGTCGCTATCGCTCTAGAGCCACAGAAGCTTTTTGTAATGAAATTTTGCCCCAGTTTCGCCATAAGCACTTGCATATAGCAGAGGAATCTGATCAGGTAGATACAACTTCATCGGCTACTAAAAAGTCATAGATTAATCACAAATAGCGATCGCTTAATATACTCAATCAGATATATATCTATTAATTAGCCACAATTAAGTAGTTAGTGGTTCTAATCGGATCGACAGATTGCTTAGATTTATTCGGTTTAAGTCAATTCTGACCAGAAAATTTATCAAGAAACAACATGGCTAAGCAAGCATACGATTACGTGATCTGTGATTATCCAATCTTTGAGCAAAGGGTAGTAGAGGTTTATATTGAGGGGGAGTATGTGGCATTGATCTCGCAGGAGGAAGGGCCCGATAAATTAAAAATTGAATTGCCTCGTAATGTAATCAGCGATGATCATACTTGCGTCCAATTTGATTTAAATGCTTTCCAAACCAGAATCGAACAGGCCAGAAAAATGTTGATCGGTGATGGGTAGATGGTTTTACCTTAATCGGCGATCGCAAATTTAAGCAATCATCCTATTTTCACAAACATAATCTAGGCTAACCATGCCCACACCATAGGTAGCCGCAAATGCCTGAAGCAAGTCCCACATCTAGTCAGAAAAATAAAACTACTAGGCACAGCACCCACAATACGCACAAAAAGGTAAAAAAGCTGCGCCGTATTGCTTTCTTACTCGACAGCGCGATCGCCATCCCTGGTACAAAATTCAGGATCGGCTTAGATCCAATTTTGGGGTTACTGGGCATCCTCGGTGGCAGTGGTGATTTTTTGGGAAGTGCGGCGGGGGCATACATTGTGATGGAAGCGGCAAAGCTGGATCTGCCCAAGCATGTGATCTGGAAAATGGTTGGCAATGTTTTAACTGACACTGTAATCGGCTTAGTGCCGGGTTTGGGCGATATTTTTGATGCCACCTGGAAAGCCAACACCAGAAATATTGCCTTACTGGAAAAACATTTAGAAGTCGATCGCCCCAATCAAAAAACTAATCCGCTATTTGTGGTGGGGTTGATCTTGGCCTTAGCAATGATTGTGGTGGTGCCTGTTTTATTGGTAGTTTGGATAATTCGGGCAATTTTCCAGATTTAAGCCTTAAAGCTCTTATTGCAGATATATCAATATCCCTTCTGAATACCTTCCGATCGCCATCGATCAATTATTGCCGCCCTGCTGCAAAGAGGAAAAAGAAAGGCTAGATTAGTAATTGCCTCTGCAATCTACCAATCGCCCCAATTAGCCAAACTTTTGTGATTTCAGCCCCCTTTAATTCCGAAAAATTATTATTTACGCCGATGATCCCCGATCATGATGCGATCGGCGTGGTGTTTGCCTTTCCCAATACCTACACAATCGGCATTACCAGCCTGGGCTATCAAGCCGTGTGGGCTAATTTGACCACCCGCCCAGAGCTAGCCGTCAGCCGTTGGTTTACTGATGTACATGAGCCATTGCCCAGAGAAGTTGAGCTATTAGGGATTTCATTTTCCTGGGAATTGGACTATGTAAATATTCTTAATGCCCTGAATAGCCTTGGTATTCCGATCCAGCAGAGCGATCGCACCAATGATCACCCCCTAGTATTTGGTGGCGGTACGGTGCTGAGCGCCAACCCAGAACCCTTTGCCGCCTGGTTTGATTTGATTTTGATTGGTGATGGTGAAGACCTGATTGGTAATATGCTGGCTGCCTATGCCGAGGTGAGAGATGGCGATCGAGCTAGCCAACTCAAGCACCTTGCCCAGGTTCCTGGGGTCTATGTGCCCAGTATGTATGCGGTTAGTTATGGCTCGGATGATGGTGCGATCGAAGCGATTACGCCTATAAGCCCTGATATTCCGGCACAGATTAATAAACAAACCTATCGCGGGAATACGCTCACCTCTTCGACCGTAGTGACCGAGAAAGCCGCCTGGGAAAGCATTTATATGGTGGAGGTGGTGCGCAGTTGCCCTGAAATGTGCCGTTTTTGTCTGGCCAGCTATTTAACCCTGCCGTTTCGGACTCCCGACGCGGAAACCAGCCTGATTCCGGCGATCGATCGGGGCGTAGCGGTTACCAATCGATTGGGATTGCTGGGTGCATCGATTACCCAACATCCGGAATTTGAGCTGTTATTGGATTATCTTGCCCAACCCAAATTTGACGATCTCCGCCTTTCTCTGGCATCGGTGCGCACCAACACCCTGACCCTGAAACTAGCCCAAACCCTGTCTAAGCGAGATAGTCGATCGGTGACGGTGGCGGTGGAAAGTGGCTCAGAGCGATTGCGGCAAATTATTAATAAGAAATTGACCAACGATCAGATCGCCCAGGCGGCGATCAATGCCCAGGAAGGGGGGCTCAGTTCACTGAAGCTCTATGGCATGGTTGGCGTGCCCGGTGAGATCGACAGCGATCTAGAAGCCACAGTGGAAATGCTCTATGGGTTACGCCAGGTTGCACCCAAATTGCGCCTATCCTTTGGTTGTTCTACGTTTGTGCCCAAATCCCATACGCCCTGGCAATGGCTGGGGGTGAGTAAATCTAGCGATAAAAAGCTTAAGTTTTTGCAGAAACGACTTGCCGCCAAGGGGATCGATTTTCGGCCAGAGAGCTACAAAGATTCATTGACCCAAGCCCTAATTTCCAGGGGCGATCGCCGCGTTACCAGGGTGTTGGAACTTGCCTATGGTTATAGCAATGGTGAAGTGCCCAGCAATGGCAGCTATAAGCGGGCTTTCAAGGAGCTAAGTATGGGACTGGGCGATCGCTTACCACCACTCGATTATTATGTCCATGAAAATTGGCAGCCTAACCAGATTTTGCCCTGGCAGCATCTTAATGGGCCGCTACCTACTGGCACGTTAATTAAGCATCTGGAAAGCTCACAGGCATTGGTGATCCTATAGCTGAGGTGATCTGGACAAATCGTTATACTGATGCTCCAGTGAGCCAGAATCAAGATCTGTTAAGACGAATTAGAAATATTGCCAGCACCTACGATCGCACCAGAGGCCAGACCATACATTAGCCAAAAGCTGCAAACTCTGTCACAAACATATAATGTGCGGATCTTGTTGGCGGTAGAATCCGGTAGCCGCGCCTGGGGTTTCCCCTGCCAGGATAGCGATTTTGATGTGCGGTTTATTTATGGGCGATCGCCTTGATCGCAACTTAATTCTGGATAGTTATATCACTTCGATCCTCAGCGATAAGACAAAGCGGGTGGGAAAGCCAGAGCCGGATCGATCGTTGATTCAGCAAGCCGATCAGATCTTCCGCGTTCTGATAACAAACAATTACCCCACCGCCTAAGTAGTCAAGGCTTCCGAGCAAAAATCTCGAAGTCCTGAATCCCAGGCAAGATGGGGTAACAATGATTAAAGCAAATAAAATATATGATCGGCTAGAACAGCAACCCAGCGATCGGCTTTGGCATTTGCACAACACCACGGCTAATCATGGGGGTTTAGTCAACCGCGATCGAATTTAAATCGAATTTACAAATAAGAAAATATAAAAAAAGCATTTATGCTCAAAGCAATGCCATATCTATGACGTAGTGCAAACGAACCGATAAATCAACTAGAAAGCACTAGATCATACTAGCTACCCACTATTGATTTAGCATTACGAAAAATTCGGCTCAGCTTGACTAAATATTTAAATATTGACTTCGCTCAGTTCATTGGCCATATAGTCAAATGGGCCAGTCAACCAGCTCGCATCTGTGCCCACCAGTTGAACTACCACTGCTTTCATAATCTGAATGCTCTGCGCCACAGACCCGATCGGCACACCTAGCGAGTTATAGGTTTCCCGCAACCCCTGCAAGACCCTTTCATCCAAGACAAAATTATCACCAGCAACCAGGGCATAGGTGGCATAGCGCAGAAAATAGTCAACATCGCGCAGGCAAGCGGCATAGCGACGCGTGGTGTAGGCATTACCACCGGGGCGAATTAAAGTAGGCGCGGCATCAAATAGAGTTAAGCCTGTCTCCTGAACGATCGCTGCCGCATTACCAGTAATCATCGAAGCGGCCTTTAAGCGTTCTGCTCCAGTATCAAAATAGGATTTAATTTGATCGTAAGCATCCCGATCGAGGTAACGGCCTGTGGCATCATAGGCACCAATTAGGCTAGTTACTGCGTCTAGCATATTATGATTGCTCCTTTAGATAGATTTGTATATATCATTTTATTTCTATACCTTTTAGGATACTAGACTTCGCCCCTTTGTGGCTTATCTATGTCACCGCATCCAGATGTAACGGCAACTTGCGGCTTTAGCTAGTCTCTCAATGGCAGCTTGCTAAAACGCAAAAACGTTACCAAAATTAGCTTAATCAGGGGCAATTAAGCCCTAACTTTAAGATCTAACTAATCATCACGGTGGCAACGGTCACAAATCAATATAAGTTTATAAAGTGTAAACCTTTAACATTTAGGTTGGTGTTACCAACTGAGACGGAATTCACCACCTAAAATTTTAGCAAACAAGAAAATTAGCGGGCAAATGACTAGGAACAGGATATGAAGTGGGTTAACGGTCTTTCTACTAAAGTATCCTTGGAGGCTGCGTTAGAAGATGTAACACAGCAGGTTCTGCGTGGCCTGCAGGGGCGATCGCCAGATATTGGCTTTTTGTTTGCCTCCAACACCTTCGCCAGTGAGTATCCACGGCTGTTACCACTGCTGGAAGAAAAACTAAAAATTCAATATTTAATTGGCTGTTCCGGTGGTGGCATCATTGGCAATGGCCAGGAACTCGAAGATCTGCCAGCGATCTCATTGACGGTGGCAAATTTGCCTTTGGCAGGTGCTAAAACCTTTTATCTGGATGAAGACGATCTGCCTGATTTAGATAGCCCTCCCGATCGCTGGCATGAGCTAATTGGCATTGAAGTCAATCAGCAGCCCAATTTTGTGATCCTGGGCGATCCCTTTTCGTTTCCAGTCAATGACCTATTACAGGGGTTGGATTTTGCCTATCCCAGTGCGGTGAAGGTGGGTGGTTTGGCCAGTGGCGGTGGCCTGGGTACTAATTCATTATTTTGCAGCCACGATCGCCAGACCTATCAACTCTATCGCAAGGGTCTGGTGGGAATGGCACTGTGGGGTGGCATCACGATCGATGCGGTGGTGGCTCAGGGTTGTCGGCCGATCGGCGAAGCGTTGCAAGTGTCGGAGTGCGATCGCAATATTATTTTGTCGCTGGACGATCGCCCACCCCTGGAAGCCCTGCAAGACATTGTCAGTGAGCTAAATGAACGCGATCGAGAGCTGGCTAAACACTCGCTGTTTGTGGGGGTGGTGATGAACGAGTTTAAGCAAAGTACCGAGCAGGGTGATTTTTTAATTCGTAATATTATTGGCGTTGATCCCAAAACTGGCGCGATTGCGGTGGGCGATCGGGTACGTCCTGGCCAGCGGATTCAACTCCACCTGCGCGATGCGGATGCTTCGGCGGCCGACCTGGAAGAGAATCTCAGCCGCTATAAAACCCAGGTGGATAATGACCAAACCGCTAGTGCTCCCACGGCTGCGTTGGTGTTTTCTTGCATGGGCAGAGGGGAACGATTATACGGCAAGCCGAATTTCGACTCGATCGTATTTGCCAAGCACATCGGCGAGATTCCGGTGGGTGGTTTCTTCTGTGGTGGCGAAATTGGGCCAGTGGGTGGCACAACTTTCCTGCACGGCTATACCTCGGTGTTTGGCATTTTCCGCCCAGTCTAGGAAGTTAATTGAATTGATGTATTAGATTTATTAATTTTTATTGTTAATATTTTATGGCTCATCCGATCGCGGCAGGCTCAGGGTTGTCCCAGTCACTGTCCAAAATACCGATCGGGCCCCATCACGCCAGGACTTAACCGCTAGTTCCTGATTATATTTAGAGGGGATTTCCACCGGATGCATCCGAATCCCTTGGCTCCCCAACACAATCTTGCCGATCACCTTGGCTCTGGGCATGTGATAGTCCGAGGTAATCACATACACATCGGTAATATCATTAGCGGCAAAATCATCTACCAGGGTGGTGAAATTAGTTACCGTATCAACGGCACGATAATCCAGCGTGACTCGATCGAGGGGAATGCCAGCTTCTTGAAATACATACTCGGCATAATCCACCGGGCTACCGGAAGAAACCCAGATCGGCAGTTGGGGATGATCGAGGGCAAATTGAGCAGCAAATTGCTCACGGGACGGTGCCCCACCCAAGACCAGAATCGCCTGGGGGGTTTGCTCGGAAGCGGTGGGCAAATCACCCACAAACAATGCGCCCAAGCCTAATACGGTGGCACAAAGTGCTACTAATCCAGATTGTTTAGTTCGCTTTTTCATCAAATTTGGCTAACTAAATTTTGCTCACCCCGATCGCTGAGCAGATTATGCTCTATTTCCAATCAAGAAGTTACAGACAAATGATTTACTCACTACTAATTTGGTTCTGGCCATGAGCAAATTTATGGGCATAGTAATGACGAGGTAATAATATATCGGAAAAATCGATCGTGATGCATCCGCAACATGTTCAATTTGCCTTGTTTATCTCGTCTTGTTTGTCTCTAGGTAAGCTCTAGTCTAGATTGCCTCTTGGATCTCGTTTCCCCACGGGAACAGATGCAAAGTTATCAGATTAACAACAATAACCCTAAGCCTGGAATTGAATTAATCGCACTACTTTCTTTCGGTCAGTGGCTAGACAAAATTCGCCCTATTAAAAGCCCTAGCAATACTATAACCAGTGGCGATCGCTAAACTACCAAACTTAGCGACAGTTTAATATTTAACGATCTAATCTTTGGTAGCAAAATAAGCAATCAAATTTATAATTACCTCTAATTACCTCATTCGCTGCGCCAGCTATTTAGACTTAAGCACGATCGGCACTGCCCCAATTGCGAATCAGTTCTGCCACCAAAGCAATCGCCCCAGAACCAAGCAAAAGCACTACGCTTAGAGCCCTTAACTTGGATGCTTCGGCCGGTCGGCGGATCGTTTCAAAAATAGCGATCGGTAAGGTCGTATCCCCCGTGCCGATCGTAAAGCGGGCAATCAAGTAATCATCTAGGCTCAGCACAAACGCCAACAAACAACCGGAGATAATTCCTGGCAAAAGCTGGGGTAGTAATACGCGCATAAAAGCCTGGGCTGGAGTTGCCCCCAAATCGATCGCCGCTTCTTCTAGTCTCGGGTCAAGCCCGGCCAAACGACTGGAAACCACCACCGCAATATAGGCCAGAGAAAAGACGATGTGGGCACAAATTACCGTTCCCAGACTGAGGGGTACGGCAATGCCAATAAAAAATGACCAGGTAGCCACCGCGATCGCAATATCCGGCATAATCAGCGGCAAATAGCTAGCCCCCAGATATAAGCTTTTGCCGGGGAAATAATAGCGCGACAGCCCCACCGCCATCAGTGTTCCCAACACCGCCGCGATCGCCACCGCCACAGCAGAAACCGTGAGGCTATTAACCAAGGCCGACATCAACCGCGTATCCTGTAAGAAATCCACATACCATTGCAGCGTAAAGCCGTCTAGCTTGATTTGATAGGTCGAGGGGCTAAAGCTCAGCACCGCCAGAATGGCGATCGGCAAGTACATATATACAAACGCGACCATCACATACCAGGTCTGCCATTTACCCAACTTACCTTTAAGTTTCGATCGCATTTTTAGGGACAAATTTGGCTCTGAGCTAGCTAGGCTAGTTGATTGAGCTGAGTAATCCTGGGGCTGCTGGGACTCTTGGGGCATAGTTTTCTAACCATGATTCATGATTGCAAAGTAATCGTGACTAGTTCATCTAAACAGGTTTCAATGATTTAGACATCTTTCACCGCACTGCGATCGCCAAACTTGATCAACAGCGCAATAATAATGCTCACCCCCAGAATTAATATCATGCTCAGCGCCGAGCCAAAGCCCCAACCACTAAAACCAACTGGGCCCAAGAACTGGCGTTCAATGAAATAAGAGATCATACTGCCGTTGATTCCACCCAGAATCGCTGGGTTAATATAATCGGCAAAGCTGGTGATCGCCACCAAGGCACAACCAGCCACAATCCCCGGCACTACCTGAGGAATCGTGATCCGCACAAAAGTTTGACGGGCATTTGCACCCAGGTCAGCAGCCGCTTCGAGTAAACGCAGATCTAGTTTTTCGAGCGAAGAAAACAACACCAACACCATATAGGGCAAGAAACTATAGACCATGCCAATTATTGCCCCGGCGGGGGTATCGAGCAAATTCAGGCGCGGTAAACCGATCGCCACCAGGATGCTATTCAGCAATCCCGATCGGCGCAGGATCGAAATCCAGGCATAGGCTCTGAGCAATGAAGATGTCCACAATGGCAGCACAAACGCCAGTAGTAGGGCATTTTGCCAGCGCTTGGGAGCAATCACCGCAATCCAATAGGCCACTGGAAAGCCAATTAATAAACATAACGCAGTGGTAATACCGCTGAACAGGAGCGATCGCCAGATCACTGCCAGATAAATGAGATCGCCAGCCTCGTTTGGTGCAAAGATGCGGCTGTAGTTAGTAAGAGTAAAACTACCCGTAGGGGTCACAAAACTTTTGATCAGCAGTAAGAGGGCAGGCAGGATCAAAAATAAGATCAACCAGCTTCCCCCAGGAGCTAGAAAAGCCAATGGTGCGATTAGTTTTGAAAGGCGTGATGGGGGACGATTCGGATTAGAGATAGGGTCGGGCAATTGGGGTGAATCCGGTCTGGTGGTTGAGGTCATAACCAAGAATTAAGCATCGCAAGGCAGGGGCAAATCTCGCTAGCGATCGACATACATCAACACCAACTGAGCTTAAGCATATATCTATCAGGATTCATCGCAATAGTCTAGATCGGTGGCTTGTTCTTAATGCCCAACCAAAACCCAGAACCAATTGGCACTCCTAGTGCATCTTCAAGGGACTTCTTGTGTATTGGTATCTTGTGGCTCTTAGCATTCGGGTTACTCCTTGCCCAACATCTCGATTGAAACATCACTAGGCAAATCGATCGCACCTGGTAGCACATTGTTATGATTGATTTTTAGCAAACAGGTCTAGCTCTAGCCTTGCTCTAGTCACCAAATTCCCCACAGATATTATGGATACTAAGGATATTTAGCCACAGGATTGAACCTGACTAAGAGTCGGCAGAAAACCTTACTTCTATGCCACAACTTAATAGCCTTAATAGCCAAATATTCTTATACCCTCAGCCATTGCAGATCGGCAGAACAGGCAATCTTATTTTTAGAAATAAAGTTTTTAGAAATAAAGCACCCTGGCATCAAGTCCCCTGGCACGCAGAAAGTATGACCAAGCCTCGGCCTCAGCGCGACTACTATAGGCTCCCGCATTCACATAGTTACCGCGCCTGGTTTCTGTCACCGCCGCAAAGGGAAAATGCTGGCGCACCTGCTGCAAAGTAAAGCTAGCACTAGCACCCCTGATCGGTACAGCCGTAATATAGCGTCCTTGACCAGTAGGATTCGTAATCGGCGGGTTCGTAATCGGTGGATTGACGATCGGCGGGTTCGTAATTGGCGGATTGACGATCGGTGGATTCGTAATTGGTGGATTGACAATCGGTGGATTTATGACCCCACCAGTTCGTTGGGCAGTGAATCCCGAAAATTGCAGTAATTGTAAACGCTCATCCGCCAGCGCTAAAGAGTTAAATCTGCCAGCCTGGATTACCTGCGTGCCATCTACCGTACTGCGGAAAGCATCAGGCACAATGGTACGCACCTGATCGAGCGTGGTCAAATCACTGGGCGTGACATACACAACATAGGGTTGAGCATGAGCAGCCGGTGCCCAACTATAAGCAACAACGGAGCCTGCGATCGCTAGAAAACTTTTGGTAAACCTGTTCAAGAGACTTATACCCCCTAAGTCTGCATTTGTATCTAAAATATCTATATCTAGAATTTAGTTTACCGCAAATCGATTTATGTTATTGTATTAAGTCTTTCTAATTAGGCAGTTTTGCGCTGATTCAGGCTCGAATTAAGCAACATAGCTGACCCAAAAGCTGAGACTAGTCAATAAATACATTTTTAATGCATAAATAAGCATGAATATTTGCCAAACAAATACAGCGTCAACAATAGGGTTGGCTAACCAGGTGATTAATCTAAATTGCTTAGCTAACTAAAACCAGTAGCGCTCTGTCGTTAAATAAACTTGAATAAAGAGGTAGTCCTAAATATGTAATGATATTTGCTCCTAGAAGCAAGACTGAATCAAGAGTCTCTTACGAGGAATACTCACTTCTATCACTACCCATAAATAAGAGATCTGGCAGCTATGGCGATCGAAATGGAACTTGAAGATCCCTTGCTCCTGGATTAGAACGGCTCCCCTAATTAATTAGCTAAACTAACTGGCACTGCCAAATTATAGGTTTGACTACTCCCCAACGGACTACTGACCGTAACCATGAATTGGCGATCGCTGTTAGCAGGCAGAATCACCCGAAATCGTCCCAAATTATCCGTAATCACCGCCTGACTAGCTACAAACACATTATTTTCCGGTGCAACCTGCGCCACCACATGGGTACGCCGCTGTTGATCCATAAATACATTCTCAATCCGCACCCCAATATTATTGCTAATGGCTGCAGGTGGGGTGGGCGCTCCACCGGGAAACACCAGACTATAAAAACCAGTTGTAATCTTCTGCTGAAGCGCGGTTGCCCCTTTTGCGATCACATTACCACGCCAGACTGAAACAGTTGTTTTACCATCCGCATCCACCGCCACCAGAAAATCAGCCCCCCGTAGCGATATCTGAGTCGTGGGTGTAGATACATACATATTTGAACTGGGATTTAGGAAATCTGGCACCCTGAATCTGGCTCGACCTTGCCTGAGCGTAATTTGGCTCACCAGGCCACCACGATCGGCGATCTTAAAGTTTCTGATCACCAACTCACTATTGGCAGCCAGCTCCACCTGGGCGATCGTTTCTTCTAGTCGCAGCACCGCCCCAGATTGATTGCCAGTAATGAGCCGATCGCCAACATTTTGCAAGGTATCACCAATTTTTGCGATCCTGCGGCTGCGTCCCCCTGGTTGATAGGTCACCCGACCGACCAATTGCCGCACATAGAGCTTATATTTTGCTGGGCGTGAAGATTGGCTAACCAATGCTTGGTGAAGCTTCAACTGCTCCAGGCTAGATCGATCGATATCGATGGTGTCAGCAATATCAACCTGCAAATGATTGGCAGATTTGGCGATCGCATTCTTTTCCCAGCCAGCATAATTCCAACCGATCGCACCGATTGCCATCAAGAGCAAAATTTTTCCAATTCCCAGCCGCCGATTCATTTTCATGGTGCTTAGATCGCTGAATCCAAAACTTAAGTGAGCTAGATAATTGAGTGAGGGTAGTTTCGATCGCTAACCTATATCGAGATTTTGCCGATCGTTGCCTAGCGCAATATTTCTAAATCTATATCTGTGGTAACTACTGTTATCTTAGTTAAGAAATTTATGCTCGTTTAAAAGTTTTTTGTTTTTAGTTCTTTAGTTTTTTATTAAGAGTCGAGGATCAGCAGTATGTGGCAAAAAGTAAAAGGTGCGCTCAACATAACCATATTCGTATGTCTAATTGCCTTCATCTGCTTTGAATTAATTATGATTTTGAATTACTTTATTCAATCCAAAGCTTAGTCTGTTGCGATTAAATTGCCGATGCCTTTAAATTAAACATCTCAGCCTAGCTGCAATTTAAGAAAAGATAATTTAAATAATCACAATTTAGGCACGCCCGGTCGAAAAAGCAAGTTCTTTTTGGCTGGGTTATTTTTATGGCTAGCTCAGATCATAGGTTTGCATCCAGACTTTAACCTAAGAATTTAATAGGGCTCTAAATAAAAACTGATTTCACCACATCCGATCGCAGGACTTGTAGTGGCTTTTAATCATGGTTAAATCAAACTCACTCAAGCCTAAAGTTAAATCAACCACCAGGATCGACAGATAAATGTTGAGTGCAGCGATCGCAAAATCACCAGGGTGATCGCTAACTATAGTATGTGAGCCTGAGGTAGACAGAATCTCTGCCAACCCTAACTTGTAGTTACTAGCGATCGCTTGGGAACCCTATTTTTGGGTAGTGCTGAACAAGTAAGGATTTAGGCGATAGTTGAATATCTATAATCCAAACAAGCTAAGCTCCGAATTTCAAATCGATTGCTAATTATCCTTACTACTGCATGACTACCTATTTTTGATTAGCGATCGTCCTTCATCAAACTAATGTTGATCTGGCAGGCTTTAGGTGATTATCATTTGTTACCTGAATCAGAGATCGTCAAACAGCTCGATTGATTAAATCGATTATAGTTTTCACCTTAAACAAGCAAGACCCTAGCCAGAGAATATAGATAAACAAGTTGACACAATAACAGGCTTTTTTGCTATATTAGATGAGCATTTGCGATCGGCAAGCACTTTGGGGCGTCGCCAAGCGGTAAGGCAGCTGGTTTTGGTCCAGCCATTCGGAGGTTCGAATCCTTCCGCCCCAGTTTTTAAGTTTGATTTTAAAATCTAAAATTAGAGCAAATCATTCGACTAGCTATTAGTGATGAAATACTTTTAGGCTGACTCATTTCACCGCAGTCAAAAATTAGCCCAAAGAGAAGCAAGACAATTTCTCAATCTAGTGGCAAAAAATGTCTGAATCAATGAACCTCAAAGCACTTAAACAGAAAGTAAAAAATCTAAAAGAGCTTTTTCTTTATGACTTAAAGATAGGAAAAGCTACACCAGTATTGCTATATCAAATGGGAAAGGTAGGCTCCCTATCAATTTATTACCCTTTAAGAAAGCAATACCCTGGATTTGTAGGACATTGCCACTACTTCCCCAACAACCCAGATGCAGCAATTTTAAAACTTTATAACCAAGAGATCTTAAATTCACGTCCACTCAATGTGATCTCCTTGACAAGAGAACCAATTGCCCGCAACATATCCGCTTTTTTCCAAAATTTGGAAAGATATGTGCCTAATTCATCCCAGGCTGGCAGTTTATCTATTCAAGAATTAAGCGAGATTTTTTTAGCTAAATATGAACACCAAACTCCCCTAGTCTGGTTTCACAGAAGTTCTAAGGACTTAGGAATAGATATCTACGCCCAGCCTTTCCCAGACAATGGGATTGCAGAATATCACAATCAAAACATTAGGCTTTTGATCATACGCTCAGAACTTAGCAACCAGGAAAAAGAGGGAGCGATCGCTAAATTCCTGGGTCTTGAGAGTTTTAAAATTGAGAATGCAAATATCGGTAGCCAGAAAGATTATGCCCAGACTTACCAAGAATTCAGAGCTAAATTAATCCTGCCCCATGATTATCTACAAACCATGAGTGAATCGCAGTATTTCAATCACTTTTATAGCCAGGAATTCATCGAAGCAACAATTAGTAAATGGCGATCGCGGTTACTAATTTCCTAATGGCTTACCGATCTTAACGTTTCACCTGAGCAATCAAACCGATCGCGCTGCCTATGCGTAATAGCTGTAGATACTTCAACACAGCATTACGAGTAGATATTACTACGGGCAATGAAAAAAGGGATCAAAATTGCGATCGCAGCCACCCTCGTATTTATCCTCACTGCGGGGGGATTATTTGTTTCTGCTAACGGCCTAGACGATCTAAAGCTGCGCTATTATTTCCTGCTGCAATACCTCAACGACCAGGATCGTGAGATCGGCGACCTCGAAGAGCAAAACATCAACGTAGCTGAGCTAAGCCGGATTGAGATCGCTCAGCTATTAAATGGTGGCCCACCCAAAGATGGCATTCCTAGTGTTGATAATCCTGAATTTGATACTGCCACCACCACTTCCTACGGCGATGATCATACCGTAATTGGCATTGTGATTAATGGCGAAGCGAAGGCTTATCCCTATGGGGTCATGAATTGGCATGAAATTGTCAACGATCGCCTGGGTGGGGTGAATATTACTGTTTCCTATTGTCCACTCTGCGATACGATTCTGGCCTTTGAGCGCGGTGAGTCCACCTTTGGTGTATCTGGCAAACTCTATCAAAGCTGTTTGGTGATGTTCGATCGCACCGATGATACTCTTTATTCACAGCCCTGGGGCATGGGCATCATTGGCCCTCAGGTTAATCACAACCTGAAGAAAATTCCAGCCGTCAAAACCACTTTAGGCGCATGGCTCGAACAACATCCCGATAGCCTGATTCTGTCTACTGATACTGGCTATAACCGCAATTACACTCGTTATCCCTATGGCAGCTACTACACCAACGATCAGCTAATTTTTCCAGTCCGCGATCAAGAAGCCAGAAAACTACACCCCAAGGAAATAGTTAGCTATATCTGGCAGGCCAATGACGAGACACCACATAATCAATTCGCTGGCCATAGCCATCAATTTGTTCATAGCGAAATAAAGGAACTGGGTAGTAAAAAAGTTGAATTCGGCGATCGCACTGTCACCGCCACCTGGGATCAAAACTTAGACACGGTGATCGTACGGGACGAGCAGGGAAATATGATTACAAGTTCTACTGCGTTTGCCTTTGTCTATCCTGCCTTTTTTGATAACCCTGATGCGGCTAAGTAATTGAGTAGATTAGCTATTAATTTCTGATTGTTCTGATTGATATTAATGCTGAATAAGCAGAAGTTGTAATGTATCGAAACATAACAGCTTAAAAGATGCGGGAACTTTTACCCCCATGCCGATCGACTCAACTATAAGAGCTATAAGTATGGTGAACCAGAAATTTGCAATTAGGTAAGCTTGGGTTCAGCGAGTTGAATTGCGATCGCGCAAAATCGTATGCATAGTCTGATAAACAATGACTTCATACATTTGCAGGTAGTAATTTATTATGCTGATCTGAGTCAATTGCTGTGGTAATTAGCTAACCAGCTTCAGATGTGGTGATGGCAAAAGGGATTGAGGTAATGGGATTAATTAAAGACTGGCGATCGTTTGTAAAAAGTTTCAATATTAAGTTCTGGCAAAAATTAAATCGCCGTCGCTATAAACGATTTCTGGGTTTCTTGGTGGGACTTAGTTTGGTTTTGGCAATCGCTTCTTGTAACGTGATCAAACCCAAACTGGAGTTTGTCGAAGCCCTGCCTGCCCCAGATCTACCGGAATGGATTGAGCAAATCAGCCCCACCGCTGCTGCCGAGCCCCTGGCGCAAATCAAAATCAAATTTCAACACCCGTTGATTCCGGTTGAAGCCCTGGGTAGCGATCGACAACAGCAATTACTACGCAAGTTTGAAATTTTCCCCAGCATCCCTGGTCAATTCCGGTTCCTCACCCCCCGCATGGTCGGGTTCCAGGCCGATCGCGCTCTGCCCAAAGCATCCCGATTCCGGGTCACACTCAAATCCGGGCTAGCGGATCTAGAACAGCATGAATTAACCAATGACATCGCCTGGACATTTGAGACTGAATCGATCGGCTTGTCTAACTTACCAGGAGATGTAAATGAGCCAGTTCCAGTTGTAGATATTGAGCCAGAACTACATTTCACGGCAAATACAGAGCTGGAGGCAGCGGTATTGAGTGAATATGTGCAACTACTACCAGCCAGGGCTGCCGCTGAACCTTTGCCGATTGCGATCGAACTAGATGAGCAAAATACCCAAACCTATGCGACCGCTGAAGCTGCTTTCAATCCTAACGCCAAACCCTGGAACTATCGGGTTATTCCTCAGGCTCCCCTAGCAAAGGATACAACATACAAGTTAAGTTTTCTGGCTGGCTTGCCGTCCCATGATGGCAACCTACCCTTGGCAGCACCTTTGAGTAGTACATTCAAAACCTATGCACCGCTTAAGTTTGAACAGGTACGCTATATTGGCCAACCGGATCGTTATAGTGCCTATGGTCGGTTTCTGGAAGGCTCACCGCAACTGCGATTCAATAATGGCGTGATGGCAGAATCAGCGATCGCCAATATTTCAATCCAGCCCGCCGCTGATCCCGATCTGCCATTGCTGCAGGTTTATGATGGCTCCACCGCGATCGAATTGAATCCCTATGCCCTAGAGCCAGCCACCACCTACCAAGTCACGATCGCAGCAGGGTTAGAAGATGCCTATGGCCAGTCCCTATCCCAACCAGAAAGTATCGAGATCCAAACCAGTGACGTAGCCGCCGACCTCTGGGCTCCCGAAGGCTTGAATATTTTCCCACCCCACGAGGGTTTACAACTAAATCTGGAGGCAGTAAATTTACCCGATCGCAGCTATCGCGCTGCATACAAAGTTGTCCAGCCAGATGAGCTAATTGTTTTAGATGCGGCCTACGATACCTATAGCGCTTCGGAATTATTGCCCAGTGCCGATCGCTGGCGGAGTTTTGCGATCGATGAAATAGTTCAAAATCAGCCCCAAGAAGTAGCCATCCCATTGCGGGAACGCCTGGGCAGTCAGTTTGGCATGTTGGCCTATGGGATCAAAGCCGACACCAATACCTACTGGCAAGATGACGAAGAACGGAGGCGCGAGGTTACCCATTATGGCCTGGTACAGCTAACAAATTTAGGGGTGTTTGCCCAGGTTTTCCCCACCTCAGCGCTGGTGAGAGTCAATCATCTCAGCGATGGGGCAGCGGTTGAAAATAGCCAGGTTGAAATTTATCAATCCAAACTTTATGACGCGGCTGAGTATCAACCGGGTGAAAACCCCTGTGCCACTGGCAAAACTAATGCCAAGGGACTGGCACTGCTAAATCAAGTTACCCTCAAAACCTGTTTTGAGCAGATTGGCAATGGCGAGATGTTTGATGATCCACCGAGTCTTTTGGTGGTGGTAAAAGAAGCTGAGGACTGGGCATTTACTCAACTTGATAGTTACAGCGGAGCCTATAGCTATGGGATTTACTCTGACTGGTGGCAAGGGCAACAACCCAAAGCGCGGGGTGAGATTTTCTCCGATCGCCAGCTTTATAAGCCCGGTGAAGAGGCCTGGTTTACTGCCACTGCCTACTTCTTGGAAAATGGCGAACTAAAACAAGACAAGCAAGTACCCTACGCGGTCACAATGCGCGGGCCCAGCGGCGAAGAAGAATCGATCGGCACAATCACAACCAATGAATACGGCACATTCTCATTCACGATCGATCTACCTGCCGAGAGTCCGCTTGGTTTCTATACGGTGATGGCCAAGGCACAGAATCGGGATGATTCACTCAATGCGCCAGAAATTCGTGGCCAGTTTCGGGTGGCTGAATTCAAACCACCAAATTTCAAGGTAGATTTGTCCCTCAATCGAGAAGTGGCTGTCATGGGACAAACCCTGACTGCCCAGGCGCAAAGTGATTATTTATTCGGCGCACCCGTCGAAAGTGGCACGGTTAAATATTTTGTCAGCCGCGATCGCAGCTCCTACGCACCTGATGGCTGGGACGACTTTCAGTTTGGCAAACAATGGTGGTGGCCAGAACTACCGCCGACAATCACCAGTGAAGTGCTCGAAGAAGCTGGCAGTTTGAGCGCCGATGGTAGCAGTAGTCAGGCGATCGAAATTGATGCTGACCTCCCCTATGCGATGACTTATACCGTTAGCGCATCGGTGACCGATGTGGCCAATCTGGAGGTGAGCGACACCAAAACAATCGAAGTGCTGCCCAGCGATCGCCTGATTGGTCTGCATAGCAATTATCTCGGTGAAGCCGATGAAGTATTGCCGATCGAGGTGATTGTTAGTGATCCAGAGGGCAACTTGGTGCGCGGCCGCAAGCTCAAACTTGAACTGCAAAAGCGGGAATACAGTCGCTATACCCAGGTGATCGAAGGTAGCGCCACGGGTAAAAATAATGTTGAGTATAAAACCATAGCCACCGCAGAGGTAACCTCTGGCAATCAACCCCAGACAATTAACCTCACACCCACGGAGGCTGGTTCCTATCGCATCCATGCCAATTTTGCGGATGCCACCAGTGAGGCAACTGCCACCGATACCCGAATTTGGGTGACCGGCGGCGATCGTGTCTATTGGGGTAATCGCTACGATAACAATCGCCTGGATGTCAATTTAGACAAAAACAAGTATAAAATTGGCGATCGCGCCAAGGTACTGATTCAATCGCCCTACGAAGAAGCAGAGCTGAGCCTCTCGATCGTAAGGGATAAAGCGATCTATCGCATGACCCAAAAGGTATCCGGCGCAGCACCCCAAATTAGCTTTACGATCACGCCAGATATGCTGCCCAATGCCGCCGTCGAAGTGGTACTGATCCGCCAGGGGCAGTCCCTGGATGAGCTGGAACTAGGCAGCATGGAAAACCTGATGCGGGTTGGTCTAGAGGATTTCCAAGTGGATTTGGACGATCGCTATTTGCAGGTGGCTGTTAGTGCCGAGCAAACCGAAAACGTGCAACCGGGCGATCGGCAAACCCTGAATTTGGCACTAAAAAATAACTTTGGTAGCCCCGTCAAAGGCCAGCTAACAGTGATGGTGGTCAACGATGCCGTCTTGCAACTAACCGGCTATCGGCCACCCGATCTGGTGGAAACGGTCTATGCCGATCAGCCAATTTTGACCAGGTTTAGCGACAATCGCCCCGATGTGGTGCTGGCCAACATCGACAGTGCCCTGGAAAAGGGTTGGGGTTATGGTGGCGGTTTGTCTACGGGCATCACCGATCCCAGACCCAGAACTAAATTTGAGCCTCTGGCCTATTACAATGGCTCCGTCATTACCGATGATCAAGGGCAAGCCCAGATAAGTTTTACCCTACCCGATGATCTGACCACCTGGCGGGTGATGGTAGTAGGAACCGATGGCGATCTCCATTTTGGTCGGGGTGAAACTGACTTCATTGCCACCAAGCCGCTTTTGGCCAATCCAGTTTTGCCCCAGTTTGCCAGGGTTGGCGATCGCTTTGAGGCGGGGCTGGCAATTACCAATAGCACCGATCGATCGGGCAATATTGATATTACGGGCGAAATTATTGGTGGGATTAACTTCCTCCAGCCCACTCCTAATGATGAAGAACAACCAACGCCGGATATCACCCTCAGCAAAAATGTAACCAAGTCTCGCACCAGTGCGGTGCGTATGCCCATGGTGGCGACAACGGCTGGAAAATCGCAGCTCCAATTTGCGATCGATCGCCAGGACTTTAATGATATTTTTGCGGTGCCATTGGAAGTAAAACCATTGCGGGTAACCGAGCAGGTGATCGAAACTGGTCAAACCTATGATCAAATTACGATCCCGCTCGAAGTAGACGATCGCGTTGATCCAGATGCAGGTGGTTTGGAAGTATCCCTATCCAGTACCCTGATGCCGGCAATCATTGCCCCAGCCAAGGCGATCACCAGGTCAGAGCAACCTGTCTTCCTGCAACCAGTGGCCAGTCAATTGATCGTAGCGGCCAGTTTAGCTGAACTGAGCACCAAATATGCCCAAACCCTCACCAACTTTGATCCCGCTGCTCAGGCCAATCAAGCCCTGAGTCAACTGCAAAAACTACAGCGACCCAGTGGCGGATTTGCCAGCTATCCTGGCGCAAAATATACCGATCCGTTTATGACTCCCTATGCGGCGATCGCCGTGGTGGCTAATCAGCAGGCTAACTTAATTACGCCCAACCCTGGCATGGTTGATGGCCTGAAAAAATACCTCGGCAGCATTCTTGCCAATCCCAGCCAGGATGACCTGTGCTACAACCAGATTTGCAAAGATCGAATCAGGTTAAATGCCCTGGATGCTCTAGATGCCCTGGGCGATCGGCGCAGTGATTTTGTGGCCGAACTCTATCAACGTCGTCAGGAGCTAGATGAAGTTGCCCAAATCACCCTGGCGCGACACCTGATCAAACTAGGCGAAGCGTGGCAAAGTGAAGCTGAGGCAATAATTGACCAACTGGAAGAGAGCATTTATGAAACTGGGCGCACTGCCACGATCAATCTGCCTAAGCGCTGGCGTTGGAGTAGTTCGACGACGGTGGCTCAGGCGGAAGCGCTCAAGCTGATGGTCGAGCAAGGGCAAAAACCAGAATTTACCGATCGGCTGTTGCAGGGATTACTAGCTCAGCGACGCGATGGTCTGTGGCGGAATGACTATGAAAATGCGAAGGCACTGGCCGCATTGGTAGCCTATGCCAGAAATGAGCCCACGCCGCCAAATTTTGTAGCGATCGCCAACCTGGATGAGCAGCAAATTGGCACGGCTCAGTTTGTGGGTTACCGTGATAACCAAACCCAGTTTGAAATACCGATGGCTGAGCTACCTCAAGGCGAACAAAACCTGGTACTCAGTAAAACTGGCGCTGGCACTTTACACTACCTCACCGCCTATCGCTATCGACTCAGTGGTGAGCAACCAGGGCGATTCAATGGCTTGCGGGTGACCCGCCATGTTTATCCGCTGAGCAATGCTGATCTTGATCAACAGGACAACTCCAATAATGCGATCGCAACGCTGGATTTAACCACGCTGGAAAATCCTGTGGCTCTGAAAACTGCCCAGGTATTTGATATCGGCGTGGATATTATTACCGATCATCCAGTCGATCATGTGATGATTAGTGACCCATTGCCTGCTGGCCTTGAAGCGATCGACACCAGTTTCCAGACTGCTAACCCCTATTTCCAAGCAGCCCATGATAGCTGGCAAATCAACTATCAAAATATTCACCGCGATCGGGTAGTTGCCTATGCCGATCATCTGGAGGCAGGTGTATATCAACTGCACTACCTGGTGCGATCGGTAACGCCGGGTGAATTTAAATGGCCTGGTGCTGAAGCCCACCTGCAATATGCCCCCGAAGAATTTGGCCGATCGGCTTCGAGTAGTGTAACGATCGTCAACCATAACAATTAAACTTACTGAAGAATTAATCAATTAAGCTTTGTCTCTGGAAAGTTACTCCATCTGCTCACACCCAATTTTTATAGAAGTCCTGTATTTGGTCTTTAGTCAATAACGGCAAGGCAAGGCGCGAAGCAATCAATCTGTTCTATAAAAAACGATCGCCCTACTAAATTTAAGTAAAGTAAAGCGATCGCTTCTTGTTAATTTTTGGCTATGGCTTGCCTAACTAAATAGGTATAAGCAAGACCACATCATTTACAACGGGCTTAGACCAACTTAGACAAACACCAAATCAGTGACCGTGTTAATTGCTTGCTGCTGCACGATCGCCACCAGATCGCCACCGTTGAAGATGCCCTGACCAGTGACATTATTGGAAGTGGTATTCGGCACAAACGTATAGTCGGCCAACACACCATTCAGCACGATCGTATCCACGCCAGAGTTGAAATCAGAGATGTAGGCAAAGTCAGCATCACCGTTACCGAGATAGTACGAACCAAAGCTAGCGCCGAGGATAAAGGTATCTGCACCAGCACCACCACCACCAGTGAGGCGATCGAATTCTCCAGTGCCAGTGCCGCCACAAGCACCATCCATCGTGTCGTTGCCTGCCCCACCGTTGAGGAAGTCATTGCCCAGGCCACCACCAAGGAAGTCATTACCTAAACCACCATTGACCCGATCGATGCCATCACTGCCGAACAGGCTGTCATCACCACCGTTGCCATTGATTGTGTTGTTGTTGGCATCACCGACGATCGTGTCAGGGCCGGGCGTACCAAAGGAAGTATTACCAAAGACCAGAACGCCCGCAGAGTTTTGCAGTTCAAACGCACCGATATCAATCCGGCCACCAAAGACCCGATCGAAGCCCATACCACGCTGATCGAAGTCAGGGGGAGCCACGAAGTTAGGATCGCCATTGTTGATCGCCAGGCTACAGCCATCGCCCAGCGCATGGGTTTGAGTTGGGCCACCATTGTCGGCCAGGGGAGAAAGGCCAGGATCGATCGGATCCATTGCGGTGCCCACGAAGTCATCGTTGGCGTTGGGAATGCCAGCGGGGAAGTCGGCTGCTACATCAGTATTGTCACCGATGATGTTAAATCCACCGCTGGTAATTGTGGCACCAACGGTATTATCAATGTCGGGGCCAACTGGTGCCTCATTCGTAGCCACGATCGTATTGTTAATATTCAGGGTAATAGTAGCGTCATTGAGGTCAATCCCACCAGCATTGGTAGTAGCAGTATTAAAGGCGATCGTGGTGTGGCTGATATCTACGGTGCCACCATCATCGATTTGGATTGCCCCACCCGCAGTAGCAGCAGTATTGCCACTGAAAGTGCTATTAGAAATGGTAAGTGTGGGAGTATCTGCTTCCAGGGCACCGCTTTCATCGCCCGCCTCATTGCCACTGAAGGTGGAATCGGTGATATCAATGGTGCTGTTGTTGTCAAAGAAAGAGCCACCACCATCAGAACCAGCGGAATTACCAGAAATGGTGCTGGTAGAAATAGTAGCGGTGCTATCGTTATCCAGGTGAATACCACCACCTTGATCACCAGTAGCAGTATTATTACTAATAGTTGAATCAGTGAGGGTCAAATTACCGCGATTATCGGTATAAAAACCACCGCCATCGTCACTAGCGGTGTTACCAGTAATCGTACTGCCAGTGATCGTAGCGGTACCATCAGCATCAAAATGAATCCCACCGCCATCATCACCACCAGCAGTATTATTACTTACTGTTGAATCAGTGAGCGTCAGCGTACCGTTATCATCAAAGTAAACACCACCACCATCACTACCAGTAGCCTCATTACCAGTAATCAACGAGTTGGTGATCGTAGCGGTACCATCAGCATCAAAATGAATCCCACCACCATCGGTATTAGCTGTATTATTGCTAACGGTTGAATTGGTAACCGTCAGATTACCATTATCATCAAAATAAACACCACCACCATCACTACCAGTAGCCTCATTACCAGTAATCAGCGAATTGGTGATTGTAATTGTGTTATCAGCATCACCAGCGATCCCACCACCATTATCAGCAGCAGTGTTGCCAGTGATCTCACTGTCGGTCACGTTCAACGTAGCACCAGTGATCAAATCGATCGCGCCACCATCTTCACCAGCAGCGGTCACATTCCCACCAGTGAGAATCAAATTATCAATATTCAGCGTCGCATCCGCATTGAGCACATCCAAAATCCGATCGTCGCCAAGGGCAGTGGCATCGACAGTAGCTTGGGCAGCGCCATCGGTTTCGATCGTGATGTTGGCACCAGCTACAACTGAATCAATATCGAGATCGCCAGTTGCGGCCGCATCCTCACCAGCCCCAACCAGAGTCAGATCATAAGTTAGACCGCTCTCCAGAATAATGGTGTCAGCGGCATCCGCATTAGCATTGGCTTCGATGATCGCTTCGCGCAAGCTAGTCAAGCCATCAGCCGCGATCACATCAAGTGTCGTCGTAACAGTAATAATTGCCATGATTCAAAACCCTTCCTAAGTACTTAACTTACATCTAATTTTTTCTGAGTGCTCTTACAGTATTCTCCCCGCAATTGAGGTTGCCTGTGATACCTGTATCTGCAAGATTGTGACATTAATCACGCACTATATCAGTTTTAGCGTATTCACAATATAGCCAGCATCGGCCAGAATACTCATGCTCAAAAGGTTACAGCCTGGAATCCAACTAATTTATCAACCGCAAATGTAGAATAAATTAACAACAAACTTAACCATATGCAACAATTCAAATTGTTTTGATAACAATAACTGTTGAAATCAAGTTAAGGGAATTTCAATCACAAATTCCAGCCCCCGCCCTGGCTCAGAACTAAATTCCAGCCAGCCATGATGTTTCTCTTCAATGATGTGGCGACTAATCACCAGGCTGAGTTCTGGTTCGTTGCTGATTGGCTTATTCGTAAATAGTGGCTCTGCTAAGCGTTGTTGGGATTCGGCAGTGAGGCCAGCCCCATTATCGGCGATCGTGATTCTAATTTTTTCATCGATCCATTGCGTACCAATCCGAATCAGCGGCATCTCATAATCGCTACCAATGCCATATTCCTGCCTGAACATTTCCTCCGAGGCATCGATCGAATCGATCGCATTCGATACCAGACTCATGAACACCTGGGAGATCGGCGCAGGATAGCAAGAAACCGGCGGCAATTTTTTATATTCCCGCATAATTTGAATCGTGCGGTGGGTGGGGCAAGCCTTGAGTCGATGCCGCAGAATCATCAGCGTAGATTCGAGCACCTCATGGATATTCATCAATTGCATCGCCGCATCGTCGCGCCGCAGATAATGCTTGAGCGATCGAATTAACTGGGCGATCGAACCCGCGCCTCGCTCCATCGCCGCCACGATCGCAAAAAAGTCCTTCCGCAAATAGTCAATTTCGATCTGTTGATTATATTGCTCAATCTCCGGCACATTATCCGGCAAATGCTTTTCATAGAGGCGCAGCAAGCCCAGCAAATCATTACCATATTTAGACAAATAATCCACATTGCCCGCGATCACACTGAGCGGATTGCTGATTTCATGGGCCAAGCCACCCATCAATTCACCAAGGGCATACATCTTTTCCTTTTGCACCAGGCTAATCTGGGTTTGCTTGAGATTATCGAGCGCTTGAGATAGTTGCTCGGTTCGCTTGATCACCTTCTCTTCCAGGCTTTGATTCAAATCGAGCAATTCTTTGGTCAGTGCACCGATTTTTAACTGGCTTTTAATCCTGGCGATCACCTCTTCTTGCTCAAAGGGCTTGGTAACATAATCCACCGCCCCCACATTAAACCCCCTCACCTTGTCTTCGGTATCCGATAGGCCAGTCATAAAAATAACTGGAATTTCAGCGGTTTGGGGTGCTTGTTTGAGGCGCTCACAGGTTTCAAACCCATCGATCCCCGGCATACTCACATCCAGCAAGATTAAGTCGGGCGATCGCTCGATCGCTAGCTGAATCCCACTTTCCCCATCCATCGCCACCAGCGTTTGCAATCCGCACCGGGACAGGGTGCGCTTTAAGATATCGCAGTTGATCCGGTGATCATCAACAATCAAAATTGTCTGGGTTGCTATCTGGGATGTGACCTGGGCTTGCCCATCACTTACTGGCGTATCTGGCATGAAAATCTCGGTTGCAATTGACTAGATGTATCTAAATCCAGTCTAGGCTAGTTTTTAATTTCCGAAAATTAGCATTTCTAAAAAGCTGCAAATCATCACGTGAAAGTCCTTAATTGATATTGGCAATCGCCTAGCCACCACCAAAAATCAGTGTTGCAATAAATACCAGAATTAACACAGCAAATAGGATCGCTATTGTAATAACAACTACTAGCACGGTTTGAATCAGGCTAACAAACATACCTTTGCCAAACCCAATAGCGCCACTTTCGGGGTATTTCAGTAACAACCCATATATCAGGGATTGAGTTACATAGCTAATAAGGGTCAAAACTAACCATTCTCTGGGTGGCAAGCCTAATTCAGAATCTAGCGGATTACCTGTAATTGCTCTAAATGCGGATTGCACAGTTCCTACCACCAGATAAGCAACAAACGTGGTGACATATGCATTACCATAAGTAGGCTTTGCACCTAATGCCATTTGCATTGAAAGCTGTAGAATCAGGGCAACCAACAGCGAAAGAATGGCAATAATAATCAAGCCAGCAATTATAAGAACTACGCCACCCTGTTCTAACAATGCTTCCATATCAACCTTTTATGTTAAGAAAACTGCCAATCAAATCGAACCCAACATGTTTTTACCTTGTCATACCATGTTGAGAGTCCTTATAAGGCTACCTGCCGATCGCTATTCAAATTATTAAGATTAAATTTTGATTTACTTAGCATTATGACCCCTACCCTCTATGGCCGTTGGCAAACCCGCTTACTATTAATGCTCGTCGTTGGTGGCTTGATCACGTTACCATTTGCAGCGGGATGGATTGGCCCAGGCGGATCGCAGTTCTTCTGGATTCTGGGCTATTTGATTTTTTTTGGCTTCTTCTTTTGGGACCCACTCTATAACTATGTTCAATCATTTCGGTGGGATCGGGATTGGCCAGCAGCGCTGCAATTCCTGGCGGGGCTGTGGGAAGCATTTTTTATTGTTTTGTTAATCAAAATTTTCCAGTTGCCACTACTGGGTGATCAAGAACTACCCCTCAGTTGGTTCATCTGTCACTACAGCTTAGTTTGGCTGGGGATTTTCATTGTGTCGCAATCGCTAATGCGGCTGATCTTTCCGCGCTGGCGCTTTCGTGGTGGCCAGTGGTTATAGGAAGCGAAATAGCATCACCATCGATCGCGTGAATTTATGCCCATTAGCGATCCCAATTGAGATAGGATCTTAACGAAAATCAATTAATCTAAATCCCCAGGTTGCAGCTTGCTAAAACCAGAACACGTCCAGATTGTTACCTCGACATTTGTGACCGTCTTCATAGCCGAAATTGGTGATAAGACCCAACTCACAGTCCTGATGATCGCCGCCCAAGCAGGATCGCCCCTAGTAGTATTCCTTGGTGCTGCACTCGCCTTAATCACCACTAGCCTTTTGGGTGTATTAGCTGGTAAGTGGCTTTCTAGGCACCTATCACCAAAAGTGCTGCAAATGCTGACCGGGGTTAGTTTTATGTTTCTGGCGGTGGGCTTGGTTTGGGATGCGGTTAGTTAATTACCGTGCAATAAAGAAAAAGTGGGAGAGGAGATAACATGATCGATTGGCAATTACTTGCGATCAGCTTTGGCACAATTTTTATTTCGGAGCTAGGCGACAAAAGCCAGATCGCTACCCTCAGCCTCAGTAGTAGCTCTACTGCGCCTCGGTTTGTTTTTCTAGGTTCAGCTCTAGCATTATTAGTTGCTAGCTTAGTGGGTGTGCTGTTAGGGGGAAGTGTTTATTATGTTTTGCCGACCAGGTTTTTAAAAATAATCGCGGCGTTTATCTTTGCCATGCTAGCATTTCGTACCCTTGCTGGTCATGCCACAGAAGATAAATAGCAAGTTTAGTTTAGCCTATACTATATCTAGAGTCCGCTATAGGTGAACGTCGGCTACATGCCGTGTGTCAGAGGTCAAATTGAACGTCATTCATTGTGCCAGAAGCCAAGGTTGAATATCATTTAGACTCTTTGACCTAGCCTATTTGTGGGCTTTATTTTATTTGCTCAAGTGAGATAGGTCTCCCTAATTCCTGATCTGCACTGGCATAATCAAATAAGTCATCTTCAGGGCGCCGATCGGTGTAATGATCGCAGGGCTAGTGGCAGTATTAAGCTGAATTTGAATATCACTACTGTCGATCGCCTTCAAGCCATCGAGCAGATACTTCACATTAAAAGCAATATCCAGGTCATCGCCAGAAATCTGGGCTGGAATCGATTCTCGCCCTGTAGCCACATCAGGCGCATCCACAGAAATCGCTATTTCTTGGCCAGTTGAATCGATCGACAATTTAACAATATTGTTTTTTTGATCGGCCAGCACTGCAATCCGTTCCAGAGCCGCAATAAATGCTTTGCGATCCAGGGAAATTTGCCGTTCAAAGCTGGTTGGCACCAATTGGCGATAGTTGGGGTAGTTACCATCCAAAAGCCGCGAGGTGAGCGTTTGACTGGCTCCCTGGAAAATCATCTGGGTTTGATCAAACTTAATTGCGATCGCCCCTTCTGTTTGCAATCCCAGCATTTTTTCCAATTCCCGTAATGCCCTGGCCGGGATTGTTACTTCCAAACTATCGGCAAAGGGGGTGGGTGAATCGGCATCCTGCAATTCTGCATTCACTACCGACAGGCGATGTCCATCTGTGGCGGCAAACTCCAGGCTCTCAGCATTAGCCGTCAAATGCACACCAGTCAAAACCCGCTTCGTTTCATCGGTGGCCGCCGCAAACAGAGAGGCATCCAAGCCAGAGATCAAAGCTTCGATCGGTAGGTAGGTAGTTTCGCCGTCATCGATCGTGGGCAAATCAGGAAACTCTTCGATCGGCAAACCGTTGACATGGTAGCGTCCCGAACCACAGGCGATCGCTGCCATCGCTTCTCCTGCTTCCAGGGTCAAGGTCACATCCTCATCTGGCAACCGGGACACAATATCGCTAAACAATCGCGCCGGCAGAGTGATCGACCCAGGTTCAGTTACTGTCGCAGCAAAGTTCACTCTAATTCCCAGATTCAGGTCAAAAGCAGTCAGCTCAACGGTTTGATTTTTATCATCAGCCTTGAGCATAATGTTCGCCAAAACCGGATGAGTAGGGCGCGAAGCGACTGCCCTACCTACCAAAGAAAGGTTTGAAGCGAGTTGATTTTGGGGACAAACTAGTCGCATAGCAATTGCCAGGAGCTGAATTGAAATGGGGTTGCTAAAAATGAATTTGGCTGGTCAGAAAATTTCTGCCTGTAGCTGCCAATGTTAGCACCGTTATTTTTTTATGGCTAGCAACTTTGATTACTTTTTAGATTGCCTTTTTGAAGAAAAAATTTTTTAACTCTTCTAATATTTTCTCTTATAAAACTAATACTCTTATAGTAGTAGTAGGGGCTGTGGAAATTGTGGAAAAAGTACCAAGATCGATTTATATCAAGCCATTCAGCGATTTTTCCCTGTGGAAAATGATGTGGATAAATATACCAGTTTTCCACAGGGTATTTATACCTATGAATAGTTTTCCACATTAAGGGTTTTCTTTTCCACAGTAGATGGAAGGTTTTCCACAGGAAAATGGGCGTTTTCCACAGGTTTTCCCCAGGCTAAGTCGGAATGACTATGGATATTCATGAAAATTAATATCACCGCTAAAAAATAGAGTTAAATTGATCGATTTATGTAAATAAGTATTTAGTCAGTATATATACTGATTGGGAGCGATCGAAATGAGCCGATAGAATGGTTAAATCAAAAGCTGATTTATTAAGCAGTTGAGCTTTGAAATTTATTTATTATTTTTTGAATTTTGGTTATGAAATATCTACCCCTTTTATCCCTTAGGCAGTTGCCGATCGTTCTGAAAAGCTGGGGTTTGGGGGCGATCGCTATCCTGCTTGCCCTACTAGTTTTCGTTACGCCTGCGATCGCTGCCACTGTAGATGATGTGCCTAGTTTGCTTGAAGGCGATCGTACCTGGGTGATTGATTTTGCGGATGTAATTAGCCCCAGCATTGAAAATGGTGTTTATAGCGATCTTGAGCAACTAAATCAGCAAACCGGGTTAGAGGTGCGTTTTGTCACGATTGACCGGATTGATTATGGCCAACCCACCGATGAGTTTGCACAGCAAGTATTTGATAAGTGGTTTCCCACCGATGACGAGAAGGCTAACCAGGCTTTGATCTTGCTAGCGACCGAAGACTATCGCAGTGCGATCGTGACTGGCGCAGAAGTTGAGGCAATCATGCCGGAGTCGATCGCCCAGAGTATTGCTAACACCAATGTGCTGTATCCGGCTCAAAAGAAACAATTTAACCAAGCCCTCAGTGATGGCAGCGATCGATTGGTGGCAGTTTTATCTGGCCAACCTGATCCTGGCGAGCCAGTAGTTCAAGAAAAAACCTTTGCTGCTAGTACCTATGCCACGGCCGAAGAAACTGATACGCAAAGCTCGACTGTGCTGGTGGTAGTGCTATTAGTTGTAGCTACAGTGCTGCCAATGGTGGCCTATTTCATGCTGACTTAAATGTTTATCTGTTCAGCTTAAATCATTGGTATTAGAGGTTTTATTTAATATCTTGATGTCTCCCTTGAGCGAACTACCGGGGAGATTTTTATTTTCGCTCGTCAAATCATGAAAAATCTGCTAAATATAGCCGTGGTGATTTGATAGATAAATATGAGTGCTGAGCCTGATTCAACCATATGCGCTGCTAACCCGCTAGTTTCGATCGTAAGTGTTTACTACAATCGCCAGGGCTTTATTACTGAATCGATCAACAGCCTGTTAGAGCAGACCTATCAGAACCTAGAAATAATAGTCATAGATGATGGCTCCACTGATGACACCTATACAAAATTGAAGGCGATCCAAGATTCGCGTCTAACGGTGATTAGCCATGCAAATATGGGCTTCACTCGATCGATTAAGCAGGCTGTTGCCCTGACAAAGGGTGAATATGTTGCAGTGCATGGTTCCGGTGATATATCGCTACCAACCAGAATTGAAAAGCAGGTTGCGTTACTACAACAGCGACCCGATGTGGGGGTAGTTGGCTGTTATGTTGAAACGATCAATGAATGGGCTGGCTATTCACTCCCCTATGAACGCAAATTAGAAGGGAATATAACCAAAGCTGCTCAGCAGATTAACCCGTTTACCCACGGTGAGGTGATGTTTCGCAGGTCTGTGTATGAGAGTGTGGGCGGCTATCGTGAGTTTTTCCGCTATGCTCAGGATTATGATCTCTGGTTGCGAATCAGTTTGCAGGCTAATTTTGAGATTGTGACTGAATCTTTATACAAGCGATTTATTTTTCCTACCAGTGTTAGTGCTTCGATCGACAAAGTAGTCGTGCAAAAATGTTTGTCGTCATTTGCAGTGCAATGTATTGATCAAAGGATTGAACATGGTGCTGATTTAATCGATCGGTATGGTGAATATGCCGCTTTTTTTCGAACACGCGATCGCAAGCTGGCTAAAGAGCTTTGGAAACTGGCGATTAAGCTGATTTATGTGGGGGACTTTAGCAAGGCTGGCCAAGTTAATCGGCTTAGTATTAATGAAGTGAATTTGGGTATTAATTTCATTACGCAGGGGGTAATTTACTTACTCCAAAACTATCAATTAATGCGCCAGGCGATCGCGCTGATATTTATGCTGCTAGGTAAAGTTCCAGCTTTAAAAATGAACAGGATGGGTGTCTTTGCCAAACAACAGCAGGAAAATAATCATGCAACGTAGTTGGGTAAGATTAAGCATCTGACGACTGAATAATCATGCTGGTAGGAGTTTGGGTTGGGATTATGCATAGTTCTTTGTGGTTTATTTAGCGATGCGGTTTAAAGTTCGGCAGCTTTATATTTTATTGCTGGGGGTAGGCATACTATGTTTTGCAACCACAGTTAGAGATGCCGTATCACCAAATTTATTAGATGATGCCCTGGGCTGGATTACTCTGCTCTACGGGGCGATCGTCATTTTTATGATCAGTTGCGCCGAACCTAAAGTTCAAAAGGCATTGCTCGCGGCATTTTTGGCCAGAGCTATGTTGGCAATTTTGCATATTTATGGTTCACCGTTACCGGATTCTGGGCATGATGCAGTAATGTTTGAGCGGATTGGTTGGGAATGGTCGCAAGAGGGAATCAATTGGCTGTTGGTAAATTTCCCCACTGGGTGGCGCTTATATGCCTGGGCGATCGCCTTGTTTTATACCCTGTTAGGTCGCAGCGAATTAATGATTCAGGCGATCAATGTACTGTTTGGGACTCTGGTGGTTTGGAATACCTATCAAATTGCCAAGCTGTTATGGGGCGCAAAGATTGCGGTTAGGGTTGCCTGGACTACGGCACTTTTCCCGACCCTGATGCTTTATTCAGCAATTACGATGCGGGAAGTCGCGGTGGTCTATCCGCTGACCCTGGGCATTTATTATTTGGTGGCCTGGCAGCGATCGCATCAACCACTGCAACTGCTTGGGGCGCTAATTGCCCTAGTGGTTAGCTTCTCATTCCACTCCGGCATCTTAGTATCGTTTGGGATGCTGGGTCTGATGTTTGTGCTGAAGTGGCTTTATGCCCTGGTTATGGGGTTAAGGAAAGGCATTGTCCGCTACACGGTGGTGGCGATTGTGATTGTGGCGATCGCTGGGGCAATTGTGGCATCCGGTTGGGGGCTAGATAAATTTGGTGGTTCGCTAGCTAATTTGAGTTTGGAATCAGTTGGCACAGCGCAGAGTTCTAGGGCGATCTCAAGGGCTTCCTATCTAGAGGGGATGTATATCAATTCGCCAGTGGATTTACTCACCCAAACCCCAATCCGCTTAGTTTATTTTCTGTATGCGCCGTTTGTGTGGATGATTCGCAACGGCTTTGATCTCGCTGCCCAATTGGATGTTTTGATTTATGTGGTGATTACAATCTCGTTGTGGCGATCGCGCCGTTATATTTTGCGTGACCCGGCGGCACAGTTAGTATTTGCGTTATTATTTGCTAATTTGCTGGTATTTTCCCTTTCCACCTCTAACTACGGCACTGCAATCAGGCACCGCGCTAAGTTTGCGCCTTTGGCGATCAGTTTGACCATGATTATGCCCTGGCAACGTAAGCCGCGCCTCGTAGCACCACAAATTCCTGCTGTTGCTGAGCTAGCCGCTGAACATGTATAAAGTTTTTTTGTTGATCACCTCCCTTGAATATGGCGGTGCCCAAACAGAGCTAGTCAATCTGGCCACCCAATTAAAGGGCTCAGGCTGGCAGGTAGAGGTTTGTACCTTGCTGAAGCCGGAAGTTCATATGCAAAGGTTGGCGCAGGCAGAGATCCCCTTGCATGATTTGGCGATGCAGCGCGGTTTAGCGAACCCGATCGCAATTTTCAGATTGGTTGAGTTAATCCGTCGATCGCAGCCGCAAATTTTGCACAGTCACATGGTACATGCCAATCTACTGGCACGATTGACGAGACTATTTGTGAAGGTGCCACTGTTGATTTCCACGGCTCAAAATATGAAGGAAGGAAGCCGCTGGCGGGAGATTGCCTATCGCCTTAGTGATCCACTTTGTGATTTAACTACCAATGTGAGCCAGGTAGCGGTCGATCGCTATGTTGAAGTTGGCGCAGTGCCTGCTCATAAGGTGCGCTATCTGCCGAATAGTGTCAATGTGGAGCGTTTTAATGCTCAGCCAGAGGCACGGCAAAAATTGCGAACGGAGCTAAGTTTAGAGGGAATGTTTGTTTGGATCGCAGTGGGGCGATTGACCAGGCAAAAAAACTATCCTAATTTGCTCCATGCGTTTGCCGCAGTTGCCCAGAATAACCCCAATGCCTGCTTATTAATTGCCGGTGGTGGTGAACTGGAGGCTCAGATTATGGAGCTGATTGAAAGCTTGGGGTTGGGCGATCGGGTCAGGCTGTTGGGGAATTGTAGTGATATGCCGGATTTGTTCAATGCTGCTGACGCAATGGTGATGGCTTCAGATTGGGAAGGAATGCCATTGGTTTTACTGGAGGCGGCGGCAAGTGGTTTGCCGATCGTAGCTACTGACGTGGGTGGTAATGGCGAAGTGGTGATTGATGGTGAAAATGGCTGGTTAGTCCCCCCTGGGGATACTGAGGCGTTGGCGGTAGCAATGCAAAAAAACATGCAGTTACCAGATGCGGCGCGATCGCAAATGGGGGCGATCGGTCGGCAGCATGTGCTTGAGAATTTTAGTTTGCCCGCAGTGGCAAAACGTTGGCAGGCTTTGTATCAGGAGTTATATGCGCGCTTGGCATAGTGGATTGTTAGTTGGCGATGAGTAGAGATTACAAGCCTGAAATCGTAATACTCTCGGACTTGCTGATCTGACAAAACCTTGCAAATTCCGACAATTCATGGATAATTGCACTGCTGCCGCTAATTCTAATCATGCCAATTTTGTCCTGGCAGGAGCAGTAAACCTATGAAAATTCTGTTTGTAATTACCAGAGCGGATACGGTTGGCGGTGCGCAAGTACATGTCACTGAGCTACCTAAATTATTGCGTCAATATGGGCATGAGGTGCTGGTTTTTACGGGAGCCAGGGGGATCTTTAGCGATCGCCTGGAAAAAGCAGGCATTAACACGATCGCCTGTAAGAGCTTCTTGCCACCGATCAATCCTGGTTTAGATTGGCAGAGTTTTAAAGCCCTGCGGCAGGTGTTGCGCCAGTTTCAACCTGATTTGGTTTCTACCCATTCTAGTAAGGCGGGTGTGCTGGGTCGGCTTGCCTGTCGGCTAGAAAAAATCCCCTGTCTCTTCACGGCGCATGGTTGGGCGTTTACTAATGGGGTGCCGCCTCTGAAGCGGTTTATTTATCAACAAATTGAAAAACTAGTTGAGCCCTTGGCAGCCAAGATTATCTGTGTGTCCGAGTGCGATCGCCAACTTGCTTTGCAGGCTGGAATGCAGTCCCAGCGATTGCTTACAATCCATAACGGCGTGGTTGATGTCCCGCCGGAATTGATCGCAAAACCAGGCTTAGCCGATCCGGTCAAGATTGTGATGGTGGCGCGGTTCGATCGCCAAAAGGATCACCTTACCCTGATCAAGGCTTTTAGTAGATTGCAAAATATTGACCAGGCACAGTTAGAACTGGTGGGCGATGGCCCGAATTTGGCAGCGATGCAAGACTTAGTTAACGATCTGGGAATTAGCGATCGGGTCAAGTTTTGGGGTTTCCGCCAGGATATTGCCGAAATTCTCGCCCAGGCACAGATATTTACGCTAGTTTCCCACTGGGAAGGCTTTCCACGGGTCACCCTGGAGGCGATGCGGGCTGGTTTACCGGTAGTGATTACGAATGCGGGTGGTTCGGCGGAGGCGATCGATGAAGGCAAGAGTGGCTATGTGATTAATGTAGGTGATGGCGATGCATGGCGCGATCGATTGCAAACTTTGGTGGCAGATACCCAATTGAGAACAGAAATGGGTAGATATGGCCGCGCTTTGTACGAGCAAAAGTTTACCCTGGAGCGATTGTGGCAAGAGACGTTTGCGGTCTATGAGCAGGTATTATCATCAACCCCGCAAATTATTAAGCAATCTTTGGGGAATAATGAGCAGTCATTGAGAACTAGTGATGGCGCAAGTTGAACTACTAATTACTGGGGCAACTGGTCTAACCGGAACGCTATTGCTGCAACGCATGGCGATCGGGAAACCCGACCAGGTAACCCATTGTCTGGTGCGCCCTACCAGTGATCACAAGGCGATCGATAAGCTGGATTTGCATTTGCATTATGTGATTGGTGATAGTGCGATCGCGGCAAGCTGGAGCGAAGTGTTGGCAGATATTCAACCCAGCACGATCGTGCATATTGCTTCGATCCGGCATATTGATGCCCTCTTGGCAGGGATTCAGGCGAATCAGGCAAAGTTTGAGCATCTACCCCGCTTGATTATTGTGGGCACCACTGGTATTTATTCCCAATACAACCAGTATGGCCAGATTTATACGGAGCGCGAGGCTAGCTTAGCTGCATATGCGGGGGATTCTTGCCTGTTGCGGCCAACCATGATCTATGGCTCGGAGCGAGATAAGAACTTGCATAAGCTAATTAAATTTTGCGATCGCTATGGTTTTTTTCCAGTCTTTGGCGATGGCAGCCATCTGTTGCAGCCGATCCATGCTGATGACTTGGCTCAAGCCATATTAGCCGCGATCGATCGCCCGCAAGTCAACGGCACTTACGATGTTTCCGGTGGCACTGTGGTCACGTTTCGGGAATTGTTGGCATTAGTGGCACAATTAATTAATAAACCAGTGCGTCAGTTAGCGTTGCCGTTGAATGTAGGTGTGGCCTTGGCGAGTTTGAGTGAGATCGTTTTGAAACGGCGATCGCCCGTGCGCCGGGAGCAAATTTTGCGATTGCAAGAAGATAAAGCCTATGCCCATGATCTGGCTCAGCAAAAATTAGATTTTAAGCCGCGCAGCCTTGCAGATGGGCTACAACAAGAGGTGGAACTAATGCGACAAAAGGGGATTATTTGAGCTTAGTAGCTTAGCAAGTAATGATTAATAACGGTTAATGGGGATTAATCAAGATGTTCACAATCGGATTGAATGGGGTGCAAACTTTAGCAGGATTGATTGGTATTGGGGGGAGGGAGCCGATCGCTAGCATGTTCAATACATTTGCCCTGCCTGGCATTTTTGATACTGGTTTAGGGTGGGGATTCCTGATGGCCAGCTTTGGTTTGAGCTGGAAGGTGGTGCGCTTAATTAAAAATCGCTTCGCCTTCGCCCTATTAGATATTCCCAATGAGCGTAGCTCCCACAAACAACCTACTCCCAGAGGTGGTGGGTTGGGGTTTGTGATTGCCTTTGTGATGGTTTCATTGGCGATCGGCTTTTTTATGGTGATTGGTGAGCGGGATATTGCCTTGTTTAACTTGAATTTTCCACCGATCGATCTGGGCGTAATCTGGCTGTTGCTGTTGCCACTGGTGGTAGTGGGCATCATTGACGATCGCTTTAGCCTGGCCAGTAAATGGCGCTATCTGGTGCAGGTGACGGTTACGATTAGCGCTGGGGTTTATTTTGGTGCATTCCCCCAACCCTGGCTCTCCGATTGGCTGGGGAGTTTTTTTGCTCCAATTGTAATTAGTATTATTGCCACCGTACTGACCATTTTTACGATGACGGCGATCGTGAATTTCTATAACTTCATGGATGGCCTGGATGGTCTGGTGGCAGGCACTACCGCGCTGCAATTGAGCTTTTTGGCAGTTTACTTAGATCAACCTATCTGGTGGTTCTTGGTGGCCGCGATCGGCGGCTTTTTGGTCTGGAACTGGTCACCGGCCAAGGTGTTTATGGGGGATGTGGGGAGTACGTTTCTAGGCGCATGTGTAGCGATCGCCCTGTTGCAGGAACCAGATGTTACCCTGGCCTGGTCTAGCCTTGCGATCGTGGCTCCGCTGATGGGTGATGCCATGTATACGGTGTTTTCGCGTTTGCTGCGCTGGGAAAATATTTTGTTGCCGCACCGCAGCCACATTTATCAACGTTTACAACAGTCGGGTTGGTCCCATCCGCAGGTGGCGATTACTTATATGGGTTTCACTGTGGCGATCGCTGGTTTGATTTTTACCTGGGGTGAGATGGGCGCTTGGCTTAGTTTTGCCGCAACGATCGGGGCGATTATTGTTAGTGAATTGTATTTGCATCATGCTAATTCTAAGCTCATTGAGCCGCCGCAGAATTTGGAAGGTTAACTAGATCCTTGAACCTCTTGCGATCGATATGTCGATATGATGGAGAGCCTGAGTTCGGTAGATCTTTTTAACCATGATTTGTGGTGAGGGAGCGGTTTTCACATAACCGATGTGGGGCACATCTCAACTCGATCGCTTTTATCGATCAAGTATCTATTCAAAAATAAACCTCTTGAAGATGATCTGGCCATAGACATTAAGCCCGATCGGGGGTTGGCGGCGACTAGGCAAATTACGGTAAATATAAGAAAATTGTAGATAGTGTTATGTTCGTAGTAGTAATTAGTCGTAACACTATATATTGTGTAAACCCTGGCTACTTAGTTATTGATTAACTAGAACTGAACCAGAGCTTAAGCAAAATCCTTTTTTCCCTCACTCGTTTGGGACGCAAGCCTATGTTATGCCCCTTTTGCCAGAATACCGATAGCCGCGTGCTGGAGTCTCGATCGGCGGAAATGGGTCAGAGTATCCGCCGCCGCCGTGAATGTTTAGAATGCCGCCGCCGTTTTACTACCTACGAGCGGATCGAGTTTGTACCGATCACGGTGTCCAAGCGCGATGGCAAGGTGGAGTCGTTTGATAAGTCGAAGTTGCTACGCGGGGTGGTGACGGCCTGTGAGAAAACGGGCGTGGGTTCCATGCAGATCGAGGCAATGATCGATGAGCTGGAGGCACAGTTGCAGTTGCGCAGCGATCGCCATGTGACCAGTGCGGAAATTGGCGAGATGGTGTTGGAAGCGTTGCGATCGTTGTCTGAGGTGGCCTATGTGCGGTTTGCATCGGTCTATCGCCAGTTCCAGGGGGTGACTGATTTCGCGGAGGCGTTGCGCCAGTTTGATGCTAAGTATCAACATGAGCACCAGCATGATGAGATCGTTGGGCCGGAAAAAGTAGAACTAAAAAACGAAGAAGCGATTGTTAGTAAATCTGAATCTAACTAACTTTCTAGCTCCCGCCTACCCTCGATCGCCTTCGCCAACGTAATCTCGTCCGCATATTCCAGATCGCCCCCCATTGGAATGCCAAACGCAATCCGGGTCACCCGCGTAAAATTCTTGAGCAACCCACCCACATATAGCGTGGTGGTTTCCCCTTCCACACTCGGTGAGATCGCCATGATCACCTCATCAATCTTGCCCGAACTAGCGCGGCGCAGCAGGCTTTGAATATTTAATTGATCGGGGCCGATCCCATCCATCGGTGAAATCAAGCCACCCAGCACATGATATTTGCCCTTATACTCGCGGGTTTTTTCCAACGCGATCAAATCGCGGGAGTCAGCGATCACACAGATTGTCGTATCATCGCGGCGATCGTCGCTGCAAATTTCGCACACTGGCTCTGCGGATAAATGTCCACATACCTGGCACATGCCCACTTTTTGTTTGGCAGCAGTGAGGGCAGTGGCGAGCGCTTCCACTTCTGCTTCGGGGCGTTTGAGAATATGCAAAGCTAGGCGCTGGGCAGTTTTAGCACCGATCCCTGGCAGTCGTTGGAATTGTTCGATCAGGTTGGCAAGCGGGCGAGTATACAAAGATTGTCTTCCTTAGTTCAGAAATCAGATTTAGCAATCAGGTTCAGCGATCGATCAATGTAAGGGCAAATATTATGTTACTGCATTGATTTAGACTGGATTGATTCGAGGGTGACTTTGGCTTGATTAATTATATCGATCGCTATTTTTAAATTTTTGAACAACTATGCAAGGTCGCGTATTAGTAGCAATAACCGGTGGGATCGCCGCCTATAAGGTTTGCCATGTGGTTTCTGCCCTTGCTAAAGCTGGGGTTGAAGTGCAGGTGATTTTAACCAATTCAGCGATCGAATTCATCTCACCCCTCACCTTCGCTACCCTATCCCGGCGGCCAGCCCTGACTGATGCTGACTTCTGGCAACCGACCCACGGCCGACCATTGCATATTGAACTGGCAGAATGGGCAGATTTGCTGGTGATTGCGCCGCTGACTGCCAATACCCTGGCGAAGCTGGTGCATGGAATGGCGGATAATTTGCTTACTAATGTGGTGCTGGCTTCTCGATGTCCAGTGCTGGTGGCTCCGGCCATGAATACCACCATGTGGGAACAAGCCACGGTGCAGGCCAATTGGCAAAAGCTCTTGCAAGCTGAGCGATACCTGGCGATCGACCCTGGCAGCGGTGTTCTGGCCTGCGATGCGGTGGGGATAGGGCGGATGGCGGAACCGGAGGCGATTTTAGCAGCGATCGAGTCGATTTTATTGACTAAAGGTCGGCAGGATTTACAAGGTAAACAGGTCTTGATCAGTGCTGGGGGGACAAGGGAGTTTCTCGATCCGGTGCGGTTCATTGGTAATCCTGCCACTGGTAAGCAGGGCATAGCTTTGGCGATCGCCGCTAGTTTGCGTGGCGCAACCGTGACGCTGGTTTTGGCTCGTAGTGCGGTAAATTCAGCTAGCTTGAATAGTGCGATCCAGGTGATTGTGGTAGAAACCTCGGCGCAGATGCATCACGCGATGCTAGAAAACTTTGGCAAGGCAGATATTACAATCATGGCGGCGGCGGTGGGGGATGTAAGAACCGCTAGTTATAGCGATCGCAAAATTCCTAAGGCCTTATTGCCAGAGAGTTTAGCCCTGGAGAAGATTCCCGATATTGTGGCGGATCTGGCTAAACAGAGGCGTAATGATCAAAGACTAATTGGCTTTGCGGCGCAGACTGGTAATCAAACCGAGGTGATCGCGGCGGCGAAATCTAAGCTGGAACGTAAGCAATTGAATATTATTGCCGCAAATGCTGTAGATAGTCAACAAACTGGATTTGCTGCTGATACAAATCAGGCAACTTTTATTAATGACGCTGGTGTGCAGGTGACCACGCCGCTCTGCTCAAAACTGGAGCTTGCCCATCGATTGCTTGATTTTGGTTTAAATGATTTTAAATAATTAAATGATTAAGTTTGCCTAATTGTTAATCAATATATAATTCCAGTTATGTCAGCCCAGAACTGGCGATGCTAGCAATTCTAATTATTGGTAATTATTGGTAATTATTGGTAATGGAATTCTTGATGATCACTACGATGAATAATATTTGGCCTTGGAGTACAGATAAATTCTTAATCAACTCTGACTAAATTCAAAGACTTTTGCATCGTCACTAACTCATCCTTGTGGGCACTGACCCAGATGCGTGAGCTTAGAGGTGTAGATGCAGATTCACTTAGTTGCTCAGTCTCCGACACATTACTACTGTTCAAGTCACCAGATCGCAATTGCAAGCTGATTTGCTCATCTCGATCGGCTCCCCGCCAATAGAACACCCCGGCCAATGGTGCCATCAAACAGAGAAATAGGAAATAATTGCCGATCGTCGGTAATAAAATACTCAACACCAAACCCAGACAAGCAAGCCCCAAGGCCGAAAGAAAAACTAACAGCCCCGCCAAAAATGCACTTGGCTTAACATGCCCCTCCAGGGTGACCAATTCCCGCTCTGGTTCAATTTTGATCACCTTATAGGCACGCTGTTGCAGATAGTAGCGCACCCGTTCTAGTAATTGATCGTCGATCAATCCTTCCGCCTCAAACAGCCATGACTGGGTGCGATCTTTGGTGGAGCCTTTGATGAAGAAAAACAAGCCAACGATCAATAAACTGGTCAGGAATAATGCTGAATCTAAAAAAAGTGAATTTGTATTACTCATCAAACTTGAGGTTGGGGCAGGTGTAATCAATCAAATGTAATATGATTGTTTAAGGGGTGGTTCAAAACTATTAGCTTATAAGTCGTATTGTTTGGCATTGATCTAACTATTTGCGATCTAATTTAGATCATGAATTAGATATGCAAAGATCCAAATTAGCTAACTTAATAAAAACTTCTAGAACCATTTTGAGATCCTTACGATCGGTCTGATTGAGAGAATGACAGGGATTATTTATTTAATTGCTGTAACTCTGATCAGGCAGGTATTTCAAGCTAGATCCCAAAGAGGTTCTATACATAGGTTAACCGAAATAGCGATCGAGTTTGGATTTTCGCAGTAAACTAAGAAGATATAAGTAAATAGTCGTAAATCTAGGCTATTTACGGTAACTCTTTAGTAGGGGTTTTGCTAAGGCGTTACCACCATCCTAGTTATACAATCGTGAGTTACTAGGACTTTTCCGATGGCAAGGTTGGTGGGGTGGTCGATCGGTAGTTTAGTTGCAGATTTTAATGCCAATAATTCCAAGGCAAACTAAATCACAGAATAAATCAAAAGCAAAAGAGTACTTTGTAGAGCTGATTGCCCTGACTCGGCTATTGATAGATAAAATCGGTTTAATCGTATTGTTGATCAAACTGGATGTCTTGATTTAGCAAACGCAGCCAGGTTGCAATAAATATCGTGGGGACGAGTAGAAATGCCAGAATATTCATTAAATCCTGGGCAACCGGAAGAGTCGATCGACCTGTCCCGGTTTCTGCGGACTTTGCGCAAACGTTGGCTGGTGGTTGCCTCAATTTCGGCTACCCTGTTTGCCACCGTTGCCGCATATACTTACATCAAAGAGCCAGTATATCAATCGGAAACTTCTTTGCTAATTGACGATGCCACCATTTCGGTATCCAACCTGCCAGTCAATGATGGACTGGATAAATATAGCAAAGAACCGAGCTTAGATACAGAAATTGCGATCCTCAAGAGTCGATCGCTAATTGAGCCGGCGGTGGCACAGTTAGATAACATCGATCCCACCATGACTCAGGATCAGATGGTGTCATATGTACTCGAAAATTTGTACATTAGGCAGGAGAAGGGCGCAAGTGTATTGTGGCTAATTTACCGCGACCCAGATCCCCAAAGGGCAAAAGATGTACTTGATTCTTTGGCCTCAGCCTATTCGCAATATAGCCTCAAAGATCGCCGATCGCGCTCTAGTACAGCGATTCAATTCATTGAAGATAAGCTTCCACAGGTTAAAAAAGACCTGGATGAGTCAGCCCTGACTGTGACTAAGTTTCGGGAAAAATATAAAATTGTCGATCCTGATACCTATGCCGCTTCTGTTTATACGATGAAGCAGGATCTCGATACTCAGGCGCAACAGCTACAAATTCAAATGGCGCAAACCCAACGGCAGTTCAAGGAATTACAGCGCCAGGTAGGTGGTTCAACTGATTTGGTTCTGGGCAAAGCGATTCTGGCTGAAGATATTACCTACCAGAATTTGGTCAAACAGTTCCAGGAAGCTGAAACCCATTATTATCTAGAGCGTACCAGATTCCAAGATGATCACCCGGAAGTGCAGGTGGCCAAGGATCGCCGCGATCAACTCTATAAATTGATGCAGGTGCAGGCCGAAACTGTTTTGGGTGGTCGAGCTGCGCAGGTGGGGATTTCTACCGCAGTGCCAGCCAGTGCTGATGGCTCAATTCAGCAAAACTTAGCTGGAGCCTTATTTGAAACCCAAACCACGATGGCGGTGCAGGCGGCGCAGATGGGCAGTGTAAAACTTGCTCAAGAGCGAGTCTCTGCTATTTTTGCCCAAATCCCCCAACTCCAGCAGCGATATACCGAGTTGCAGCGACAACTAGAGCTGGATTCAGCCGTATTTACCAGCCTGTCTGAAAAGCTGGAAGAGTTGCGAATTGCCGAAGCACAGGAGATTTCTTCGTGGCGAGTGCTGGATGCGGCGTTGTTGCCATTGCAACCGATCGAACCAAATGTGTTGCGTAATCTGGTCTTTGGTGGATTTGCGGGGATTTTGTTTGGGGTGGCGATCGCCATGTATCTAGAGCGCTCCGATGAGCGGATCAGAGAAGTCGAAGAAGTGCGCGAGCTGACCCATGTGCCATTGCTGGGCTCGATTCCCCGTACCGATATGCTAGAGCTTTCGCCGGTGGTGGAAAAAGAAACTGCCCTAGCGCCAAGCATGATGCATTCTGCTTTCCGGGAGGCACTGCGATCGCTGGCGTTGAATTTGCGTTACCTGGGTGGTGATTTAAGCATTAAATCGATCGCTTTCACCTCTGCTGTTCCCTCTGAAGGTAAGAGCACGTTGGTATTTAATCTTGCCTCTATTCTTGCCGAACTAGGCCACAAGGTGCTGGTGGTGGATGCGGATATGCGTAAACCAAATGTGCATCATTTGGCCAAGTTGCGTAATAACTATGGTTTATCCACGGTGATCGCCACTAATCGTAGTTGGCGGCAGGTGGTGCAATCGGCCAATGTCAAAGGCTGTCTGAATGTGATTACCTCTGGGCCGTTGCCACCCAACCCAATGGTGTTGTTGGAATCAACCAAAATGACCAAGTTGTTGCAGTTATGGCGACAAACCTATGACTATGTATTGATCGATACACCGCCGATCGTGGGGATTACCGATGCCCAATGTCTGGCCGGGAAGGTGGATTCGGTGGTTCTGGTGGCAGCGATCGAACGATCGACTCGTTCTGCGATCGCCAGGGCAGTAGAAATCCTTGGCCACAGCCGCGCCAACATGGCAGGCATTTTGATTAATATGATCGAACGCAACGATAGTAGCTACTACTACAACTATTATTCGTCCTACTACAAGAGCAATAACAAACCCTTGTTGCCGGTCTATGCCGATGATCCTAAATCAGAGTCCTCAGATGATCCCCTGGCGGAAGACCAAATGACGGTTAAGCATTAGCACCACATAGAGGTCACTGCTTAGCTTCCCATTTTTAGCTTACAAGTATGTTGATTGGCGATTGCCTGGAATAGGGCGATCGCTTTTTATTTATTTATTTATTTATAATTATTTATATTACCTACAAGAAATCATAAAAAACAAAAAACGGCTGGGGGGACACCCAACCGCACAGAGTTTTAAACCTTGTGTTACTTACTAGCTAATTATCATAAGATATCTGACTAACGATGTAGCAGACATTGATAAGGAGATGGACAAGCAAGAACTAATTCAAAACTCCGATGTACTTAAGACTGGCAATTACATTATGTGGTTTAGCACTATGGAAGTCAGTAAGTTTTAGTGGGGCAAAAAGTGAGGTTGTAGGTGGGTAGGTAGGTAGGTAACGATCGCGCTGGTTAACAAGCTAAAGATCGCCCCATTCTTTCGGCAACATATTCGCAACTAGTTCAAATCCGCCCTGGCCATCGGGAGTCACGATATAGGCAATGCCCTGGGGATCGGGGTAGATGCCAGTTGCCGACTCAAAAATATCATCATGTCCCACAATGATTGTATTGGTGCCATTGGGGGGGATTGCAGTTAATAACGGCATCACGTTCGCCTTCATTTCTTCTACCTGCGTATCGGTATAGTCCTCAAAGGGCAGGAAATTGAGAGCCGGGTTTTTTTCATATTTACTAAAAGCCAGATCAGCGGTTTTCCAGGCACGACAATATTGGCTGGAAATTACCTGATTATAGGGAATATCTTTAGCTTCAAAGGCTTTGCCGATCGTACGTGCCTGTTGCCAGCCCACTTCGCTCAATACCCGTTGCGTAGCGCAGTTATTCACATCAGCCGTGACTTGATCGGCATAGTCTTTCTCAGTTTGCGCATGACGGAAGTAAATTACATGCCCACCTTGTTTGAGGGCGTTGAGTAGTTCTGTACCGCTGAGTTTATCTTGAAAATCTGCATTTGCCTGCTCACCGGGACTCAGCCCTTCATCTGCTTGGGCGATCTGATCGGACACGTTTTCCGCTGGTGGTGTTTCTGTAGCTGGATTGGGGGCTGTTGCAGTAGTGGTGCAAGCACTGCTGATGATCAACAAACATGAACAGAGCGCAAGCGATAGGGAGCGTGGGAATTTATGGGGGCGTAGTATTTGCATTTTTAATTAATTGAGACTGAATAGCAATAAGTGTATCAAAATGATGGACTTATTTTATATTGATTATTTATTAAGAAAGATATTGATATTGTATTTTTGCTTGTAAATCAGTTTAGGAGTTTATTCTACTCTTAAGATAGACATCTAACTTTAAATGAGCTAGAGTCAAAAATGATTATTACTTATTGAATTTGACTTTTATTAAGTAACTTGATTTGCTTGATTGATTTAACCAAGTTATTATGAAAATGATAATCGTTATCATAAATATTTGTCTCTATGGCTGTGAGGATTTGATCAATGCAAAGAGTTCGATTTAACAATAGGCTGCTTAAATTTAGTGCGATCGCAGTCCTCTGTTCTGGGGGTAGTGCTGTTCAAGCGATCGCCCAAACTACTGAAGTTGAAACCCCAGGCGATCGGGTGGTTTCATCGGAGTTCATCAAATATGCGGCTGAAGGACGAACTGCCAAAACAGCTCAGGTCACTTCTGTCTCGCAGTTGAGCGATGTGCAACCAACCGATTGGGCCTTCACGGCGTTGCAATCCCTGGTCGAACGTTACGGTTGTATTGCTGGCTATCCCGATCGTACCTATCGCGGCCAACGCGCCATGACCCGTTATGAGTTTGCGGCTGGCTTGAATGCCTGTTTAGACAAAATCAACGAGATTATTGCCTCTGGTCTGGCCGATAAGGTTAGTAAAGAAGATTTGGCGGCGCTGCAACGACTGCAAGAAGAATTTGCGGCTGAACTCGCTGCCCTGCGGGGTCGGGTTGATGCGCTCGAAGCCAAAACAGCACAACTAGAGGCGCAGCAGTTCTCAACCACTACCAAACTAGAGGGACAAGCGATCATTGCGATCACCGGTGGTGGCTCTGGCAATGAAGAACTGTTTCAACCGGCTTTAGATAATGCGGGATTGGATGTTTTGTCTGGGCAGCCCGGTGATGCCAATACTACGTTTATTGCGCGGATTAGATTAGATTTCAACACCAGCTTTACTGGCAATGATTTACTGGTCACCCGCTTGGAATCTGGTAATGGCGGTGATGGCGTAACTTCTTTTCTGTCACAGCCGGATGAAATTCTAGGCTTTACTGGCTTTGGCGGTAGCTCTGGATTTGACTATGCTGGCGCTGGTTCCACCTTTGAACTGGGCAAGCTGCGGTATGACTTTCCGGTTGGCGAAAATATGCTGGTGTCGATCGGCCCGGTGATTTCCCTTAACGATCACCTGGATGGGAATAGCTTTGCCAATGATGAGTCGGTGGACTTTTCGATCGGCATGTTCATTAACAATGCGTTGCTGTTCCCGGTCAATGATGGCGCTGGTGCGGCGATCGATTGGAATCCCAGAGGCGGCCCGTTTAGCTTGCGATTGGGCTATGTGGCAGCCAATGCAGCCGAGCCAGAAGATGATGGCAATATTAACCAGGGGCTATTTGGCGATCCCTACCAGGGCATTGTAGAACTGGAATTCGCACCAGAGAATAGTGAAGGTGAAAGACCGTTTGCGATTCGGCTGCAATATGCATCGGCTGCGGTGAACAACCTTGAATATGACATTGGTGGGGTTAATTTAGAATGGGCTCCATCGTCTAGGATTGGCCTGTTTGGTCGCTATGGCTTTGGTAGCATCGATGGTCGTGGTGCTTTGTTGCGGGATGTGTTGCCCACCTATGTAAACGCAAATTCTGCTACTACTGATTTGAGTCCAACCTACTGGATGGCGGGGCTTTCATTCCCAGATTTGTTCAGGGAAGGGGCGATCGCTGCGTTTGCAGTGGGGCAGCCATTCATTGAAAGTGATATTGGCAATTCTTCGCAAACCAATCTAGAGTTGTTCTATAACTTGCCAATTACTGAAAATATCTCAATTACACCAGACTTGCAGTTTATTTTTAATCCCAATAATAGCAGCGCCAACGATACGATTACGATCGGTACGATCCGCACTGTATTTACATTCTAAGCATTAGCTGATTACGGGATGCTTGTTTATGTATATATTGGCAAATCGGTAATAATCTTAGTGCCAGCAAGCATTAGCTGTAAGCGCTATTAGTATCTTTACTCACTCACTTGAAACAGAAACAGCAGCGATCGATACTCGCTACTGTTTTTTATTTTGAGCTCAAATTTTTAAAGTGCAGACTGCGGACTCCAGAGCATTAAAGCTGACAAAGCATCAGGATCGGTATCTAGTTACTTAAAACCTGGACTTAGAGTTGCCTATCTCTAAATACCTATCTAAATACCCATCTAAATATCAGTGGCTTCCGCTTCAAGTTGCAATGCCTCTTGCACGCATTGGCCGATAACCCCAGCTTCCGCAAGTTCTGTCACATAGGCAGACTCATTAAAGGCAAAATCCTCGTAATCCCAACGCTGGGCAGCCTGGGTCAGGGTACAAGAACAAAAATATTGTGCCTGGGCTTTTTTCGCATTCGGATTTGATTCCAGTGCCGAGTCAGTGCAGTTACTCTGGGCATTAGCCAGTTCATCACCATTCCATTTCAGCTCGGTGCTACCACCAATCAAGCAGGCGATCGCCAGCAAGGGCAGAATTAATAATTTTTTCATTACTTTTTTTGGGTTCAGTCCGATTCAGTCCGACCAGATTGACAAGTTGGCATACATTAATTGCAATCGCCTCGTCCCATTAATCTCTATTAAATTAAACTAATACTTAAAGCCGTTTTTACGAATATGAACAGCAGGTTCGCCATCACCAATCTTTTGACCGGAGGTAATTTTAGCTAGCACGATCGCATGATCGCCCGCATCCATACTGCCAACCACCTCGGCATCAAGATAAGCGATCGCCCCGGTCAAATAGGGCTGACCACTGGGTGCGGAACCTAGCTCAACTCCCGCCAGGGGATCGACACCAGGCTCAAATGATTTGGCAAAATGGCCAACTAGCTTGCCCTGTCCTTTGGCCAGAATATTTAAAACAACCGGGGAGCCTGGCTGCAACAGAGATTCAATATGCCGCCCTTTGGCCACGGCGATCGTAAAGGAGGGAGGTTCAAACGCCGCTTGCTGGATCCAGGATGCCAGCATTGTGCCAGTCTGATCTTTTTGTTTGGTGGTAACAATAAACAAACCACCAGGAATACAGCCGATCGCTGCTCCCAAGGCTTCTTTGGCTTCCAAATTTTGTGACTCAGTCATACCTTATCTAATATCAGCAGGGTTCAGACATTGCCGCAAACTTTTGCCGTTTGTTGATCTGCTTAATATATTTGTCTACAGGTCAACTAACGTTATGCGTAAGCAATGCTCAATCCCCACCATATCAGGAAAGCGATTGCACTTAAAATAATCGATGCAGAAATAGCCACGGTAACGGGCGTATCAGCGCCATCGAACTTCATAATGCCACGATTAAAATCAGACATAACCTGAACCTATGATAACGATAAGATTACTCAAGGTAATTACGATTCTATGTTACCCCGTTTGAGTATAAATACGACCGCGCCATTGTCTGGGTCTGTTGACAGTGGAAATAAAAATCCGCAGCACTGCGATCGGATCAAACAGGGGGGAGAGCCAGAAGAAAAATCCCAGCTCCGTATAGCTGACGCGGATCCCAAACAAAAGTGCCAGCCTGATCGTGACTAAAAACAAATTGATTGCCAGCAGCGTCCAACCGATTGTCGATAATCCTGGCAGCAAAACTACCAAAAGAATTAATAGAGCTAATAAAGGAATTGGTAGTCCCTGCACCATTAACAAAAAGCCAACATCGCTCCAGGTTTGTAATGGCGTGGCCGCATCCTTCAGGTCTAGCGATCGCCCCCATTCAGTCCAGGTCTCAGCCATTGATGTATACATGCGTACTTGCAATAGCTCAGAGCCATTCAAAAAGCCCACCTTTGCCCCCTGTTGGGCGGCTGCCCGCGCTAAGGTAACATCATCACAAAAAGAACTACTGGCCAGCTTATAGCCACCCAGGCGATCGAGTACCTCTTTGCGCGAGAGGAAACATTGACCATTGGCCAAAACGCGGTCTTTAGTAAATTGAGTGCGATCGCCCGTAGCGCCAAAGCGATAGATCAAAGTCATCAACAATGCTGGTTGTAGCAATTGCTCCCCCGGATGCTTGAGAATAAACCGGGGTGAGAGCGAGACAATATCATAGTTTTCGGCGATCGCCGTTTGCACGATTGTGGCCACCATACCCGGTTGCGGCATTGTATCGGCATCTACGCCCAGAATCCACTCACTGTCGGGATTTGCATTTAAATAACCATTGTGCAGCGCCCAGGGACGACCAACCCACCCATCGGGTAGTGGGTCATCGGTAACCAGGCGTAATTTGCTGGGATATTCAGCCTGCTGCGATCGCACATATGCCGGGGTGCCATCCTGCGATCGGCTATCAACCACCACAATTTCTGCCATTGCCTGACCGCGCAACCCATCCAAACAATGGGGTAATCGCTCCGCCTCATTGAGGGTGGGAATTACCACGGTTACCTGCGGCGTGGGCTTAGCTTCATGCTCCTCGATCGGCTCTAGGGCTGGTATGCGCTGCGGCGCGGTGCTCAACCTTTTTAACAGCACCAGGGCACATCCAAGCTGCACCACCAGCAACGGCAGAAACAAAAAATCTAAAATATCTAACAGATCTAAATTAAATGACACTTTGAACTATCTATAACCAGAATTTGACGATCTCATTACATAATGCACTCAGAAACTAAGAATACCTCAAGCGGGGAACATCATGATTTCTCCCCTAGCTAGATCTTATTCAAGATTGCTATTTGTTCTGAATCCATTTATTTACTTACCTACTTACCTACGATCGGAGATTGGATCAGGCGATCGCTGGTGGGCAAAAACTAATCTGGTTTAAAATCACACCCTCAGCAAGGGGAGATCACAGCAATGTGGTTAAAAGTAATGCATGATCGTAAGGCTAGCTAATCGGGACTGTTGGCTAGACTAGATTTTGCCCAGGTTGGGTATTATCTAGAGTAATTAAATATATGTTTTTAGAGGCTAGGCTGCTGTTCGTTTTATTAGTAGGTTTGCGGAGCTGCTAATTTCTGGGTACGGACATTGGTAAAAACTGGCCTGGTAGATTTAAATCCTAATTAAATTAGATCATGCAAATAATCGCAGGTTACATATGCTAGATCTGCTCAAAGTTGCAACCCAAATGCAAGGCATGTCTGAGCAACTGGCTCAAGAGGCGCAGCAATTAATGCGCAAGTTAGATCGAGCCGAGGAGTTGTTTAATCAAGCCAGCGATCGCCAGGAAGAATTATGTCAGCAACGAGCCCGGTTTAGCGATCGGTTAATTTTTAATTGTGCCGAGCCGATTGAACCATTAACCCTGCGCCACCAGATTGCACCCATGACTGGCAGCCATTGTGTGATCGCCACGGATGGATCGCAGATTGCGCCGAGTCGCCATGAAGCCGCCTATTGCTATCTGGTAAACGTGGGGCGGGTTGCTTTGCATTATGGCAGTGGCACCTATCCCCATTTAGACAGTGTGCCAGAGATTTTCTACAAGCCTGAAGATCTATATGGTGCCAGGCAATGGGGGATTAGCACCGAAGAATGGATGGGTTTGCGCCGCACCGCCGCCGAAGCGATCGCCCTGACCGAATTAGCCCTAGCTCAGAAAAATTCTGCTATCAATAATCACTCTGGGCACTCTCAGCCACTTAATCATCTAACTTCTCTCAATCCTGCCAATAATCTGAGCGATCAACCAAATAACCAGAACGATCGATCGCTAGATCTGGATTTAGATCTAGATAATCAATCAACCTCCCCGATGCTGGCACTGAGTGATGGCTCCTTGATCTACTGGTCGCTCGAAGCATTACCCAGGGAAGCCCGCGATCGGATCTTGCCGGATATGCTCACCGCCTGGGATTTACTCAAAATGGCGCAAATTCCCCTGGCTGGTTATATCAGTGCGCCCAGAGCCGTCGAATCAACCAACTTTTTGCGATTGCCCGCTTGTCCCTTCGAGCAGCCCGATTGCCAGACCCATTGCCAAAGTTCCAGTAGTAACAGTAACAATGCCCAACCGATCGCCAAAGCACCATGCAGCAAAATTCAACCCACCCGTGATGCGACCTTGTGGCATCGGTTATTACAGCCCGGTGAATGTAGCCCGTTGTGGCGTAGTAATGCCCGAATTTTGAATGAATATGGCGATGCGCAGCAGATCTATTTTTGTTATTTGCATGTGGGTGTAGAAATTGCGCGGGTGGAAATGCCAGCCTGGACTGCTCTGGATTTTAATTTGAGAAATCAAGCCCTGAGCATGATCCTGGCGCAAATTCAAAAGGGCTATGGTTATCCAGTGGCTTTGGCGGAAGCTCATAATCAAGCGGTAGTGACTGGGAGCGATCGCCGCCGTTTCTTTACCATCCTGGAGCAACAAATGCTCAAATCAGGATTGAGTAATTTAGCTACTTCCTACAAAGAAGCCCGCAAGCGGGGTAGCATTGCTTAATCTTTGATCAATCTAGCCTGTTTTTTTTAAGCTCAAGGCGATCGCCATTGGCTCTTGGCTCACTCAATTGCGGTTGTAATCATCCGTCGGCCAGTCTTCATTTTGGCCACCCACAATCAAAGTCTCTACCGCCACATAATCCTTACTGAACTGCTGCAAGGCGTTAATTAATATATCAATGGCGATCGCATCTGCCGTACCCAGATCGACCCAACAACGAGCCCAGTTGTCTTCATATTCCACGTCGCCCATGTTGTGCATCAACGACATCATTTCTTCCTCAGCCATTTCCACATCATAATCAAAATAGCTAATATCTACACCCGTTTCCTGCACCTGCATATTCACCGCATTAAAGCCGCCCAACTTACCCAGCAAAAACCAGGAATTGAACAACTCATCAACGATCTGCTTTTCCATTACTGAGGGAACATTTTCAAATTCGATCCATAGCCACAGATCGAACCAATCACAATCACGGAACTTTACTTGCATGGGTGGGGCGCTTTTCCTTGTTGAAATAGAATTATGGAAATACTAGGATTATTAAACCTAATTATCGATGGCATTGCTGGTCATGCAACCCCTTTATAGCTAAAAAACAGTACATTAGATCAATAATTTGTTAGGAGAAATAGGCGATCGTGAGCAGGATTAGATTAATGCATGCCAAGTTGCATCGGGTCAGAATCACTGAGGCCAATGTTAACTATACCGGCAGCATTACGATCGATCGTCAATTAATTGATCAAGTGGGCATTCTGCCGCTCGAAGAAGTGCAGGTTTGGAATTTAAGCAATGGCAATCGCCTTAGTACCTATGTTCTGCCCGGTGAAGCGGGCAGCGGTGTAATTTGTGCCAATGGCGCGGCAGCGCATTTATTTAGTCCTGATGATCTGGCGATTATTGTGGCCTATGCCGACTGCGATCGCCAAGAAGTAATCCAAAACGGCCACCAGGCCTACGTGTTGATCGCCGATGGCCAAAATAACCGTGCCCAGGAGATTTTGCAGCAAAGTTTGGTTCCTGGGCTTGATGTTACCGCGATCGATCAAAATGTCGATCAAAAAATCAACCGAAAAATGGAGTTCCAATCTGTTCCATTTGAATCCCTTGACCCACATATTTCTTTCAAACATCTTTCCAAAAGATAGATTCTACGCACCGATCAACCTATTAATCTCTTGCAAGCTGGGATGGCGATCACTTCAGGATTTGCGATCTGAAACTACTCCGCGTCCAGCTCTTCGATTAACTGATCCAATGAATAATCAGTCACACCGCTATTTTCGCCTTCCTCTAAGGCACGGCGTAATGCTGCGAGTTTTGTTTTGTTTCCTGTAACTCTAGTAAGCGTAGTCCCGCGCGAATAGCCTCACTAGCAGAGCCATAGCGTCCCTCGGCTACTTTTTGGTTGATAAATTGCTCAAAATGGCTGCCAAGCATAACACTGGTGTTTTTTTGCATGGATCACTCTTCTTGCTGAAGTTACCATATATTATTATATGTTGGTATTTTCAGGATGTTAGCTTCTTCCTTGGCTCTGTATTGTTTGATGGGCTTCACCAAGTTTAGTTATTAGACTGTGGCGGTTCTAAACTAAAAGTTTGTAAATTGCCATTTTCATCAGCCCGTACGCCAATCCCCAGTTTGTTTAACTCGGCCACAGCGATATCAAAGGTTTTTTGATCAAAGGCGACAGCCAGCACATCTGACCAGGCGGAAATCCGAGCAGATTTACTATCGGGATCGCTTTGTAAAAAGGCGGCTGTTTCCCGCGATCGCTGGGCGACAACTTCTACTTCCGGTAGAGTATCTTCGCCAAAGGTGGCTCGATCGGCCCAATCGGCAGCATTCAAGTATGATTCGATCGCATCCTGGGGGCGATTCAAAAGTAATAGCTCATCACTTGCCTTACGCCGCCAGACAGTATAGGCATAGGGTTGTTTTTCGGGCTGCATTCGCCGCAAACCATATTCATACATGGCGATTGTCTTTTCTGGTTGCGCAGCATAGACAGATACGCCGAAGGATGCAAAAAGATAGGCATCAACAAAGTGGGGATCGTGCTCAATAATTATTTCAAAATAATCAGGGCTGAGGCCATAACCCGTTTGGTGGGTTTCCCTGGCCATATCATCGCCAAAGTATTGCAAGAAGTTTAAGAAGGTAATATCGGCGATCAAATTGTTATAGCCAAATCCACTTCTGGGCAGGGTTTGTAAAATGTCTAATCTGGCCTGTTCTCGTCGCAGCCAGCGTCGATCGGATTCGATCGTTTGCCCCTCGCGCTCTACTTTGATGCGGGGCATTTGTAGCGCTATGACTGTAACCGCCGCCAGGGCGATCGCCCCAAGATTCAGGGCTAGTTGGATTAAACGATGCTTACGCATTTCACTAATCAATTTAAGATAGATCTGCTGAACATAGCAGAAGCTGAGGAATTGAGAAATATGATACTGGAGTTAGACCATAAGCATATTCTAATCCCAGGCGGCAATTACACTAAAAAATAAGCTAAAGATGCTAACTACTGGTTAGATATTTGGTTGATATCAAATAGATCGTTACTCGGTAGTTTATGAGTTTATGCCTGGATGATGACATATCAATTATTTGCGAGTAATTTTTGCCATTTGATATCTGATTACAATTATGGCATTCAGCAATAAATACCCTGACTAGGTAAGATTAATTATGCAAATTTAGGATTCAGCATTGAAAGTATCCTGCAGCAATTGATCCCTGAGCGCCTGGGTTGGCATCCCATCGGCAGGTTGGAGACCATAGAAATTTTTTGCCCTGATGATCGCCGTGGTTGTTTCAGTACCCTGCTGCCCATCGATCGGCCCGTTATAAAAACCCCGTTGTGTCAAAAGCTGTTGCAATGCTTCAAGATTGTTGATTGGTGTAGGCGTAGTAGGGGTAGGCGTAGGTGTGGGTGCAGCATCATTTTCCAACGCCGCGATCGTGCTGGGGCCAGCTACACCATCATCCGGTAGCCGATAAAATTTTTGGGCAGCAACTACCGCAGCCCTAGTGGCAGTACCATACGTCCCATCGATCGGCCCAGTATAGAACCCCCGCTGGGTTAGCAGTCGCTGGAGAGCCACCACGTCCACATCTACAGGATTGGCAACCGGACGATCGTTAGCCCTAAGGGCATTGATCGTAGCCTCATCAGCTACGCCACTGGCGGGTAAGCCATAGGTGCGCTGGGCACTAATGATCGCCGCAGTCGTTGCGGAACCAACCACACCATCGATCGGCCCAGTATAAAACCCCCGCTGTTGCAGCAGGCTTTGTAGTTGAGCTACGGTTACCCCGCCGGGTAGGGGAACTGGTTGATTGGGATTCTGACCAGAATTATTGTTGTTATTCTGGAGGGCAGCGATCGTGGCAGAACCAGCCACACCGTCTACCACTAGGCCATAGGATTGCTGGGCGCGCCTGATTGCATCGGTGGTCAAGGAGCCAATTACACCATCGATCGGGCCGTTATAGAAACCTCGCTGCTGGAGCAGGTTTTGCAGTTGGCTGGCAGTAATATTTGTGCCCTGAATCGGGTTATTGTTGATTGGTTGACTGGGCGGATTGGTCGCAGTTCCTTGCAGAGCCGCGATCGTGGCCGGGCCGGCAATGCCATCTACAACTAAGCCATAAAATTGTTGAGCCTGAATAATCGCATTTTTGGTCAGGGAGCCAGCAACACCATCGATCGCACCATTATAGAAACCACGCTGCTGTAACAGGGTTTGAACCTGGGTGACAGAATATCCAGGCGTAATAATTGCAGTTGTGCCGGATTCCAATGCTGCCATTGTGACCGGACCCACGATGCCATCGATCGCCACACCATAAAACTGCTGGGCTTGCCTAATTGCGGCAACGGTTTGGGAACCTTCGATCCCGTCGATCGCGCCCCCATAAAAGCCCCGCTCTTGTAAGAGGGTTTGCACTTCAGCCACGGTGGCACTGGTGCAGATGTTGTTGCAAACAGGGCTAGGGGGAAGGTTGGTGCTACTAAGACCAATTCGATAATCGTCAGATCGCAGGGCTGCAATTGTATTTGCGCCAGCCACGCCGTCAATATTTAGGCCATAGAATTGCTGAGCCTGAATGATCGCATCGACCGTCATTCTGCCCTGGACTCCATCAATGCTGCCATCATAAAAGCCCCTGGATGCCAGTAATTCCTGCACATCTTCCACATAATAGCTATAGCCTGCGCCAGTGACTGGTGCTGGGAGCGCGTAGAAAGTGCCCATTGCTGTGCTGGCAGCGATCGCTACGGAAATGGCACGATTGACCATTACTTCTCGATCGGTTTTGGCAGTTAGCTCTGGTTCCGGTTCGGGTTCGGAATCACTGTCTAGGCGGCTGTCTAGGCGATCGAGCGCTGACGATTCAGCCGCAGCCGATTGGTTCGTCATGTTAGCTGGATCTAATAGCCGATCGCTGTCTTCTGGGGCTGATTCTGATTCATTTTTTGCTGCCCATGGGGTAGCTTTGACATCTGATCGGTTAGCACTGTCTGCCTGGTTATTATTTATTTGATCGGTAATTGGGACAGGTTGGAAAAAATCAGCAAGTTCCATAGGATTTGGTGTGGTTGTTGCGCCTCCTGGTCTGAGCAGGAGTTGGCTAAATGTGGGAATTTGAAATTAAGGCTGGCTATGTTTTAGTGAGTAAGGTTTGAGATGAGACAAGGGGAAACATGAACCAGTCAGATTGGTATCTATTGGTGTCAATCGGCATTCATCAGAGCATAAAATTCAGTAACCAGCATCAGTACCGATCGCCATTGCCCTGAATCGATCGCAAATTAACTAATTAACTATCAATGCTGCTCTGCCTCAACCCTGATTGCCCCCGCAGTTAATTAAAGTGTTGTTAAAGTTTGCCAAAGCGGGAAACTTGAGCATTTTTAGTAGCTTGTTAGTGGCTCAAAATTGGGTTTAATTGATGCAATCAATGATTGATTCGTTGAACTAAGCCTAGCGATCGCTCTGCTAGTCAAAACAATCAAAAATTAATAGCCTTCGCTTTCTTGACCAGGCAGGTGATTTAGCTGTCAAAGGTCAAGGCAGCAATGGTTTGTGGGCCAGCAATCCCATCTTGGTTTAGGCCATAGAAAGCTTGGGCACTCAAAATGGCGCGAGTAGTGCTAGGCCCCTCGATACCATCGATCGCACCGTTATAAAAACCCCGCTCGCTCAGTAAAGCCTGAACTGCCTCGATTCCTGTATCTGGATTATTATTATCTGGTTCTGAAGCAACTGGTTCTTGATCTTCAGTGAGGGCAGCGATCGTGTTGGGGCCAGCAATGCCATCTACTGCTAGGCCATAAAATTCCTGAGCATCCAGAATTGCCTGTTCAGTTAGTGGTCCTGCAATGCCATCAATGCCGCCATCATAAAAACCACGCTCTGCTAGTAGGGCTTGTAACGCTGAGACACTGCCGGTGATTACAGTGCCAGTATCACCATTGTCAGGGATATCTGCACTGAGGGCAGCGATCGTGTTGGGGCCAGCGATCCCATCGACCGTTAAGCCATAAAATTCCTGAGCATCTAGGATCGCTTGCTCGGTTCTAGGGCCAGCAATGCCATCAATGCTGCCACCATAAAAACCACGCTCTGCCAGGAGGCTTTGTACTTCGCTGACAGTGGAGCCGATCACGATTGAATCACTGGTAAAGGCTGCTGTGGCAACAGCGGTACTGCTGGTACTACTAACCTCAGGGGCAACATAGCTATCACTTTGCAAGGCGGCCAAGGTTGCGGAACCCACTACTCCATCTACATTCAAGCCATAGAAGTTTTGAGCCTCCTCGATCGCGGCTCTGGTGCCAGGACCATCAACGCCGTCTACGCCACCTGGATCAAACCCACGTAGGGCAAGCAGCTCCTGCAGTTCCGCGATCTCTGGGGTGAAGGCGATCGCCTGGGAAATATGCCCTGACTGGGCGGTGAGTACCCCAGTTGCCATAATTGTATATAGCGCTAGCTTGCTGATTTGCTGGTAACTAGGTGTGGAATTGACGATCGCATCGATTGCATTGCATTGCAAGGGTGGATCGGTTTCAATGCCTGACTGGCTCTCGGCATAGGCCAGCTCATTGTGTATAAATGCGGTGATATCCATTTAGGCTAAGTAATAATGTTGGCGAGTCATATAATCATTTGTTGCACTTAGTCTGCGCCTATGTTTGTACATAGTTATGACCTTAGGTTCTGAAGCGATCGTTAATGGTTTGCAAATCCACATATGCTTATATGTGGCTGCTATCTGTCTGCAAAACCTTCAACGTACTAAGTAAACCCCAACCCATAGCTTAATTTGAACAATTACCTAATGTTCTAGGATCTTTTCCCAGACAGTAATGCAGTAATTAAGTAAGCTATGACCACCCTATATCTTCTTATCTTTTGCTGGCTTTTTTATGCTTGGCCTATGAATATGGATTTACCACTTGAGCGGGTTAAATATTTTCAGAGGCCAGGCGGCAAGCAATCTTGGTTAGCTAAATCATTAACTGAGACTTTGAATTTATGTATGCTCGATCGATTGCTCAGTTAATTTGGTTAATTTGCTAAATCTGTTTAAACCCCAAATCTGGTTTTGTTGATCCCGAATTATATTGATGCAGTGAAAATGAAATCGGTTCCCACCAGTTGGATTGGTATAAAACTTGGTATAAATTTAAAAATCTTTCTTGAAGTTGGTATTTGAGCCTAGCTCCAGATAGATCGGGCTAGAACTAAGAAGTCAAACAAGCATTGGGCGCAAAATCGAGCCGGAGGGTATCATAGGTACAACTGCCAAACACGCCATCGGTAGAAATGCCATAGAAGGCTTGGGCATCGGCGATCGCCTGACGAGTTCCCGCCCCAATCAGGCCATCAATGGCACCGAAGTAAAAACCTCGTTCGGCTAGCAGGTTTTGCACCTGCATATTGCTAATTTGCACCGTAATCACGTCGTCACCGGTTAAATTATCGCTACCCTCATCGCCACCAAAATTGGGAGCAACGTAGTCATCTGCTTGCAATACTGCCAGGGTCTGAGCACCGACAATGCCATCCACTTCGACCCCATAAAAGGTCTGGGCATCAGCGATCGCAGCTCTGGTGTCGGGTCCGATCTCGCCATCGATTGTACCGGGGCTAAATCCTCTGGTGGCCAATAATTCTTGTAGCTCGGCAATTTCTGGCACATAGCCCAGCGCCGCGGGGGTAGCGATACCTATCCCGGTGGCCACCGTACTGACTGCTACGGCAGCATAGGCGGCGGTTTTTAGGTGTTGAACAGATTGTTTTTGGAGCGTATCTATCGCGTTGCAGTTGAGCGCAGGAGCGATCTCTGTGCCTTGTTGCGATCGCTCATAGCAAAGCTCACTATAGAGAAAAGCTGATAATTCCATAATCTTTGGTGAGACTCATTATTCCTATATTTTACATGGATGTCGGCTATAGGTGAATAATTAGCAAAATCACAAATCATAGCATTTTTGGGTAATTTAGCAATGCCTGCCTCAGTCAGCTTTAGAACTGAATGTTTGGATCTTGTTGCTATGTGGTTGATTGCCTTTGAATTGATTACTGAATTTGCTTGGCTTCTGGCTTACGATCGCTATTTTTCTAAAGAATGATCGCGCAATAGCATTAACCTGTTTCCTTGATCGCAGGAGCAATTAGATCGATCCGATCGGTCCAGATTCCCCCCGCATAGTTGGCAGGCAGGTCTTTGAGGCGATCGGGTTGATCGAAGCCCTGGGAAAAACCTTCGCCCCGATAATCACCCACCAGGAAAACCTGTGTATCTACTTTTTTCATTCGTTGTAAAAAACGATTCGGCCAGCCCCACATCAATCTTGCATAGTTCACGGGTATCAATAACATACTGCGATCGCAAGTATTTGGCACATAGCCAGTCCAACCCAGAGCAATGTAGCGAGTTAAGCAATGTTTGAGCCGACGCAGCCAGATCGTTTTGACTTCTGGTAGTTGTTCCCGAATTACACTCACCGGGCGATCGCCACCATAGACCATGATCCTGGCTTGGCGCTGCGGCGGTAGGGCAGCTAAGCGATCGGCCAAAAGTTCCCCTTCACTGCGATCGCGGCTTTTGACATCAATGATTAAATTGCGATCGGGAAAAGTATCTAATACCTCCGCCAGCGAAGGCATCATGCCCACACCTTTGCCTCTGAATGGATATGTTTTGCCCCCATCAGACGTATAACCATAGCCAATATCCAGGGATTGCAAACTGGCCAAACTATGTTCACGGGTGACACCAGTGCCATTGGTGCGACAGTCAACCGTCCAGTCATGGAATACGGCAAAGTAATCGTCGGTGGTGCGATGTACATCAAATTCCACCAGATCGGCTCCGGCTGCGAATGCTGCTTGCATAGATGGGATAGTGTTTTCGAGGTAATCATGGGGCGTGGGGAGCATCTGGGCGGCGGTGCAGGTTTCGTTATTTAGCCCCTCCCGGCTATAGTCCTGGCTGAGTCCGCGGTGGGCAGCTAAAACTGGGCGATCGTCGATCGGCCTCGCCAGGAAAGAGGCATTGTTTAAATAAACTAACAACCCGAAGATCACGATTACTGCGATCGTGGCCTTGATTAGTTTTTTGACCCTGATGCGTCTCTTAAGCTTGCGCATGGATGAAATACTCGATTTCTGGGAAGCCTGACCAGCTAACGACGGGGCAGAAACGGAAACTGCCAATTAAACTCGTTGTCGAAGCGGAAATTAGTAAACGAAACCGAAATAGTAATATCGATCGCGCGGACATGATGCCACCAACCTACTGGGACGAAAATTGCCTCGCCCGGTTCCAGGATTACCTCGATCGGTTCGACGTTGCGGTAGAGCGGGTAGCGATCGTAGTCGGGATTCTCGCAATCCACCTCGCTGTAATATTCCTGGTAGTTATACAGCCATTGGGTTTGATAGGGCGGAATTAAGCGCCACAGCTTGCGCCCCATTACCTGCGCCATGATCAAATTGCCTGGATCATGATGCAGCGGTGTGATCGTGCCTGCGGGCCCTAGCCAAAAATATACTTTGCCATCACCATCGCCAGGATCGAGGAAGTCGGGAAAAATTTCAATGTCTGCTAGTAGTTTTCTAAGCTTAGTTTTTTCTAGATTGTTATTGATCGCCGTCATGTAATAGTCATTGCTGGTGCCCTGACCACAAACCCGATCGATATATTCTGCAAATAAAACTGTTTGCCGATGTTCATCGACATTAATTTCATAGTCTCGATCGGTTTGGCGATTGGTTTGTACTTCTACTTCTACTTGGCCGTAGGTGGTTTTGAGATAGTCGATCGTCCACAACTGCATCGCTGGCCAGTCATCCATCATCTTGGTCAGGATTACCGGCGTATTTGTGGCATAGTAATTTTCTAGGAATTCCTGGGTGCTCAGGCGATCGCGGCAATCGATTTGTTGTGGTTGCGGTGATAGCTGCGCCAGCTTGGCATAAATCCCCAGGTGCGATTGCAACTTACCCAGCATTTGGGCACAATATTGCCCGGCTTGAAAATAGGGATGATTGGCGAGAGTAGCGATTTCTTGCCTAACCTCGATCGGATTGAGGTTGTGCTTAGCTGCCGCCGCCAGAATCGATTCATCGGAATTGCCCAGTAATTTATTTTCCGCAATCCAACGCCGCCAATCATCAGTGAGGGGTTGATAGTCAATGGTGAAGGGAGTATAGCCGATCGGGTTGAAGCGGTTGGATTGATGATTGAACATAATCAGCTATCAGATATAGTATCAATTTCACCAAAAACTATTTCAATAATTTCTGGCGCAAAGTATATTTTGGATCGAGATTGAATGTCAGAATCTATAACAATTCCTGCCTGTATTAATCTTTCCAAGTCTCTTTTAGCAGTCGTGTATGCTACATCGCTCAATTCTGCCATTTTAGGTATTGTTATAACAGGGGATTTGAATAGCTGATCAATAATTGCATTCAATCTAAATGGCACACCTGTCTGAGATAATAATTCTCGATATTGTTCTCGAAGCGCAACTAAACGATCAGATCGCAATATTGCATCTTTTGATTGTTCAATTGTGCCCTTTAAGCAATAGACAATCCAATCATGGAAATCACCTGTGGTGCTGACTTTGAATAAATTGTTTGTGTAATCATCTTTATATTTATCAAAGTAAGCGCTTAAGTATAGCCAGGGCTGCTGGAGTTTGCAGTATTCATATATCATTAGCGACATTAATAGTCGGCCGACTCTGCCATTACCATCAAGGAATGGATGGATGGTCTCAAACTGATAATGCACCATAAAGCAAAATATCAATGGATCGATCGATATGCCTTGATTTGCTGACTTTTCTAAGTCATAAAGGCAATTCATTAATTCATTTGGTGGTGGTGGAATAAATCTGCGATAAGAAGCAGAACCAATGTGAACTTGAGTGCGCCGAAAATTACCTGGATCTCTATTTGCTCCTCTTACCCCGTCTAATAAAGTGTTATGTAGCTCTCTAATTAACCGTAATGAAATACCTACTTCATTTAACAAGTTAATTCCTAGTGAAAGCGCAGCACTATAGTTTGCAACTTCTTTCCACGCATTAACTGAGTCTTGGACAGACTTTGGTTCTCTAGGGTCTAACTCAAACAGTAATAATTGTTCGGGCGTGGCATAAGTTCCTTCTAGGCTTGAAGATCTTAAGGCTTCGCGCTTTTGTAGAGGTTTTAAGAGTAGGTCAAATGATGGCAAGTGCCTGCCAACCCCGTCTAGTCTGCCAAGCTCTCTATGAGCTTCAATTAGAAGAGGTAAAATGTCGGTGGGTATTTTCCATGTCTGTGGTAAAGGTGCTGGAATAAAAGCCCAATCATTTATTCCGTGGATTGTGACTTCTCTAAGAAAGCCCAATTTATTCGACTTAAATAAAGATTTATCAACCACTCACCTTTTGCCCTACTTGATAGAGATTCTCTCTCGAAAATTGAATCTAGATGAATTTAAATTTAACCCGAATTTCGAAAATTGAATCTAGGTGAATTTAAATTTAACCCGAATTTCGAAAATTGAATCTAGATGAATTTAAATTTAACCCGAATTTCGAAAATTGAATCTAGGTGAATTTAAATTTAACCCGAATTTCGAAAATTGAATCTAGATGAATTTAAATTTAACCCGAATTTCGAAAACTTTTTGAAGTGGAATATAATCCAATCCAGATCGCCCTTGCTAATCATCCCCACAATAGCTAAGAACATACCAAAGCAATAAAAGTAATGCGATCGCCTGGAACCGATCGGACTTCTGTGCTAATTTAAATATTCGATTATTGTCGAATATAATCGATCGACTGCTGCCTAGAGCTTGTCACGTCAAAGCCAATTGCGATTTAATGATGTGACACTTAATCTAAATGCTCTATGCTAGAAATTAAGGATTAATTCCAACTGCCGATGTAGCACAGTGGTAGTGCAGCTGATTCGTAATCAGCAGGTCAGGGGTTCAAATCCCCTCATCGGCTTAATCTAGAAACTTTACTTTGAAATATCTAATAGCTACTGCTTAACCGCAGCAAAATTTTGTGCCTTGTGATTATTTGAATTGTTGCCATTACTTTCACCACCATTATTGCTGACATGCAAAGTCTGGGTGGGGAAGGCAAACTCGATCGCCCTTTGCTCAAATTCTTGCTTGATCGTGAAGTTAATCTGTTGTTGCACGTCCATATAGATGTTGTAATCGTTGCTGTTGACGTAATAAACAATTTCATAGATCAAACTGAAATCACCATAGGCAAAGAAATGGGCGCGATCGAAGGTGGCACTTTGGGTATTGACGATCGTGTCTTTGATCAGGTTAGGAATCTGGCGCAATTTTTCCAGGGGTGTGTCGTAGGTAATGCCAATTTGGAACGCAATCCGACGGCGATACATGCGCTTGTAGTTTTGGATGCGTGAGTTGGTAAGTGCCTTATTCGAGAAAATGACCTGCTCACCTTCCAGACTACGAATGCGGGTAGTTTTTACGCCAATGTGTTCGACTGTGCCAGCAAAATCGCCGATTACCAGGAAATCACTGATTTCAAAGGGGCTATCCAGCAGGATTGCAAAATAACTAAATACATCCTCAAACAAGCCCTGGGAAGCAAGACCGATCGCTACACCACCAATCCCCAAACTGGTCAATACGGCGGAGATCTGGAAGCCCAGGTTGTCGAGCAAAAAGACCATGCCGATCGCCCAGATTATGATTCTGATCGCTGGTAACAACAGGGACAAGCTCTTGGTGCGGGTAATTTCATCCCGCTTAGTGAGCCAATAAAATTCTAATACAGAAGCAATTAGGGCATTGACGAAGCGAATAATAAAAACCGTTAGGGCAACTGTCCCCACCACGCGGATCACTTCATCGATCGTTTCACTGAAAATCAAGTCCTGGAAGGCCAGATAAAAAACAGTGACATAGAGGATCGGGATCAAGGAGCGATCGACCAGGGAGATGAGGCGATCGTCCAAGTCATTTTCAGTATGCTCAGTCCACTTTTTCAAGCGCCGGATAATGATCGTTTCGATGATTTGCACCGCAGCCAAACCAATCGCAACTGTGGCCATTGCCAGTGCATAATTGGAAACAGGATTACCGAGAAATTCTTGTTGGAGTATTTCGTGCAGCATAATTAATTTGGTAATGATCGTAGCGATCGGGATAATCACACGGCGATCGATCGAATAGTTGAATCAGAAAATATGTATGATGAGCAGGCAGAGCCAACCTGGGCTGAGCTGTGTAAAGCTTAAAGCTGTCTGTAACTATTAGAAACGGAACTTAATGGTTTAGTAGTCTACCAAAAGTCAGGTTAATTACAAATTAGATTTGCTTAACCCAGCTTGATTAATTCAATTGCATCGTAATATTAGCAATGGTTTCAATCTTGCTAAATGTCTAATTTTTGGTAGTGCTTAGTATCTAACATCAAAGCTTAGATCTAGTTTTGGCATTACATGTGGTTGGGATGATTTAATGACTAAGTGATCGGTCAAGCTGATATCAGGCAGGTGTTTGATTTTTGGGCGACATTTTCATGCCTGGATGATGCAAAGCCCTATTGTTAAATCATTTTTGTGTTTAGGTAATTACAATTGCCCATTTATTGTTTGCCATGCCCTATATCCTCGGTAGTCGGATTGATGCCACTAGCTATGCCCAAGTTTGCGATCGACTGGTGGCATGTTTGGCAGCGGGTCAGTATGGCTATGTGGTTGCGGCCAATGTGCATGTGGTGATGACTGCGTTTTGGCAGCGGCAATATCAACGGATAGTGAATAATGCCATGATCGTTACACCGGATGGAATGCCGTTGGTGTGGGGATTACGGCTGTTGGGGATCAAAAAACAATCGCGTGTTTATGGCCCAGATTTAATGCTGGCCTGGTGCGATCGCGCGGCTCAGGCGAATTTGCCAATTTATTTATATGGCGCTACGACGGAAACCCTAACTAAGCTAGAGCAAAACCTCAGATTACAATTTCCCGGTTTGACGATCGCAGGCAGCTATGCACCACCCTATCGATCGGCAATTAGCCTGGCAGAGGTGACCGCAGATGTGGCCAGGATTAATGCCACTAAGCCAGCGGTGGTGTTTGTGGGTTTGGGTTGCCCAAAGCAGGAATACTGGATGGTGGCGGCGGAGATGAAGCTGGAGGCGATCGCCATTGGTGTCGGTGCGGCGTTTGACTTTCATGCTGGCACGGTGTCGCAATCGCCCCGCTGGATGATGAACCTGGGGCTAGAGTGGTGCTATCGATTCATGCAAGAGCCCGGTAGATTATGGCGGCGCTATTTAATTAATAATCCGATGTTTGTGGTGCTGTTTGGCTGGCAACTGTTGCGGCGCAAGTTGGGTTTTGCCAAGCAGGGTAATCGCCAAACCGATCGATAACTCGTCTGTTGCTCAAGATGGCTTACCGATCGCTTTAATTTCTACAATTTCTACTCAAACCGCCGCCAATATTCACGCATACTGCGCCCTGGTTCGTAGGCTGTTTCTAGTTGAAACGACATCATCGGATGGGTGATCAGGGTATTGGTAATATGGCCATTTGCCTCTAGCGATCGTGGCCCCGACATCTTGCGCATGAAGTCGCTGCGACTAGAAGCGATCGTCCACCATTGGTTGACATGACTTTTGGATGGATGGCTATAGTCAATCCCAATTTTGGGTTTCTTGGCTTTTACTGCTTTGTGCTTGCGTCTAGATTGATGGTTTTTTGTTCTCAAGCTTGGTTTAAGGGATAGCTCGATCGCTGAGCAACAGGTCAGCAGGTTCCTAAGGTCAAGTAAAGTCTTTCTAAATCGATAACTTACTTTCAAGTTTTCGATCGAGATTACTGGCACACTTTCTTGCCGATTGAATTTAGCTGGCTGGTGAGTAACTATTGCCGTTGCCTTTAACTTCTGGGCAGTCAGGACATGGATGGCAGCTTTTAAATCAGCGATCCCATTAGTTAATGGTTCTAAATCCGGTAGCCAGTTTTCATCAAACTCACAAATTCGAAAGAGGGACTTAATTTCATCTAAGCAATTGGAGAATTCTTCCCTAGAGGTTGTTTTCCGAAAATGATTGCAAATCTTAAATAGACCCATCCTGGTGATGCATGGCTCGATGTGGGGAGAACCAATAAATTCATCATAGGTTTCAAATAGCTCAGGATCTTCCAACGCAGACAGAATCGTATCTGCATCCAGCATTATTCGAGTTGGGCTAAATTCTTTCATTACCTCTACCTCTTCGAAGAAATAATTGACCCTAAAAACTAGGTCAACTTGAATTCTTTTAAATCGGCTAGCAAACTAGAAATCTAGGTCGCAAGAGGGGAACTTCGGTACTTAAATAAAACACTTAAAACAGGTGATTGGATAATTTAGTGAGCTATTTTTATATATTTAAATTCGCACAATAGCTGGCTGAGTTAATTCAATCAGTGAGTTATTAATGGCTATTAACTAGTGCTATCTAACCTTAATCGAGATCCACTTGAATTACATGAAATTACATAAAATCAAATTAAATCAAAACTTGATGGTTAGCTAACCCATAGCGCGGTTTCCTGATTCCCCCAAATAGTCACGATCGCCTGGTACACCAAGAGCTGGTGGATGAGTATTGAGCATCCTTTGGAGTTCGGCCAAAGAACGACGACCTTTCTTTTCTAGTTTGGGTTCTGTAGGATTTTCATCGGGGACATACTCGATTAGATCTTCGGGAGAGCATTCAAACAGCCGACATAATTTAATTACTCTCTCGATCCATTCCAGCCCGGTGCGATTATTTTCCCAATTAGCAACCGTGTTCTCAGTTACTTGGAGTAGCTGAGATAGTTCCCGTTGGGTTAGGCCCATATCTTCTCTGAGCTTGGCGATCCGTGTGACTGGTTTTAGTGGTTCCATATCGATTTCCCCAGATATGTTTAAGTATAGTGGTTTGCCTAAATGTTTTTGGTTAACAAATATGTAGTTTGAGTTAAAACAAATTAAATTGGCGAACTGAACTTGTGTAAATTTGATTACCCCAATAAATTTGTGCTAGCATAATTTCACATTATAGCTATTACAGAGCATAAATGTGACTAAGTGGGTTAAACAAAATAAGTTGATTAGTAGATTAGTGAAAACCTGCGCAACATCATGCGCAACATCAATAGTAATCAGGAGTAATCAGGCGAATATGATTGATGCTTGGACATGGTCTGACCAGCAGTTGTTCTTTGAGACTAGTTCTTAGTTTAAAACCAAGTGGATCTAATCTATGGCGCTGTAGTTTTTGCCCTTTGCTAGTCAGATGATTTGGCTAATATGCATAGTCTGGCTGAAAATTGAGCGATCGCCATTACTCCCCTATTTATCTACCTCAGGATGTTCTGTATGCAAGCTAACTGCTCTTGATTCAAAAAAAGGAGTATTGCTATGAGAAACAGAAGACGCGGATATCAATCGTTGGTGATCACAGGTAGCGATCGCCGTTCCAGACGAATGATTGAGCCACGACGCAGGCGGCAATACCACCCGTTTTTGATCTTTAGCTTATGGTCGCTGCGCTGCTTAGGATTTTTTGTTGTATTGGTGGTAATTGCTTACTTAGTAGCCCTGGCCTTTAATTTAGCGCTTGATTGGAAAGGCTGGTTTCAGGCGGCTTATTCGATCTCCTGGCGTTGGTTTGTGTGCAGCTTTTGCCTGCTGGTTGCCTATGCAGTTTGGGAGAGCCTTAGACATTGATTCAGCAATCGTTACTTCAACAATTTTAGTGAATCGGTCAATGGTTAAGTTATGTATCAATTAAAAGCAATTAAGCCCAATTAAATTGGCCAATAATTATTACACTTAATTATTTCACTCTAGGGCTAAATTATGGATCAGATGTGATCTAGGCTACAAGTTCTGGCTGCCGACGCATGATTGTTAGGAAATGGTGGGCAAACTAGATTCTAGATCGGGCATTACTATTTAGTTAATACATTTAGATAGTTAATATCTATAAATAGTCAATCCCTAGGGAAACTACTGGAGCAACTAGCCTTGATTAGCGATCGCCCCCCTCAACTACCCAAACGAGATATCCGCGCCTGCCAGAGCTTGCAAATCATCCAACCACCAGAAATTGGCTGGTATGGTGCTTTGGTGCTGGGCTTGGGCGATATATTAGGCTTGGTGCTAGCGGGTTATGTGGCCGAAACAATTAATAATGCCTTTGCGCCGTTGCCAGAAAAACTGGATTGGGGGCATTGGCTGGGAATTTCGGGCATTTTCTGGTTGATGGCGATCGCCACGGTATTTCTGTTCATTTATCATAACTTTTATTCCGCCAATTCTCAATGGCGTAATTATGTCAAACAGGCGCAGGTGATCAGCACGATTTATTTGTTCTCGCTGGTGATCGCCTATTTTTATGACCCGAAGCTAGATGCCCCACGATCGTTATTTTTCTCGGCCTGGGCAGCCAGTATTTTGTTTGTGATTGGCTTGCGCTTGTTTTTGACCATTTTGCTCAATCAGTTTTTTCTGACCCACCTGGAAACCAAAGTATTTATTATTGCCCCAGCAGAGCGGATTGCGGTGTTGGCGGATTTGATCGAACGGCGCACCAAATGCAAAGTGGTGGGGTCAGTGGTGGCATCGATCGCCCATACTGATTCGGCAATGCGCTTAATTCTCGATTCCGGTGCCAGGGAAGTGCTGGCGGAGAACTTGCCAGAAACGGAACTTGCTTCTAATCTCTACTGGCAATTGCGCAACGCGCAGATTAATTTACGCCTGGTGCCTTCTAGTCTGGTGATGCTGCACCGACGGGGATCGCCAGAAATTTTTGCTGGGGTGCCCACAATTAGAATTGAAACCAGATTCTGGGGGATTTGGGATTATCGATTCAAGCGCTTGGTGGACTTTCTGGGGGCTTTGTTTGGTTTGGTGGTGCTAGCGCCATTGTTTGTGGTGGTGGCGATCGTGATTAAATTGGACTCCCCTGGCCATGTCTTTTATGCCCAGGAACGAATTGGCTTGCATGGCAAGGTATTTAGAATGTGGAAATTTCGCAGCATGTATGCCAATGCGGAGCAGCAACAGGCCAGCCTGGAAAAACATAATCAAAGCCAGGATGGGGTGATGTTCAAGCTCAAGCATGATCCCCGCACCACCGCGATCGGTCGCTTTATCCGCCGCACCAGTATTGATGAGTTGCCCCAGCTAATTAATGTGTTGCTTGGCCAAATGAGTATGGTTGGGCCAAGACCATTGCCCTTGCGCGATGTCTCAAAATTTGACCCCTGGCACCATACCAGGCATCTGGTGGTACCGGGTATGACTGGGCTGTGGCAAATTTCGGGGCGATCGGACATTGACACGATCGATGATGCGGCCAGACTAGACCTGTTTTATATCGATCATTGGTCGCTGAATCTGGATCTAGAAGTGTTGGTGGAAACCCTCAGGATTGTTTTGTTTGGTAAAGGCGCTTATTAGTTATTGCATAAAAATAAAACAACTAGGCACAAGCCCTGACCAAGCCGGCAAATTTAAAGCAATTTGAGTTGGGTTGATTTGTTCAACTCCCTAACTTTTCGCTACTTGCTTCTTAACTTAATAGATCGCCTGAAATAATTATTGCTTGGTTAGCGATGTTTGTGCATCGTTTTCGATCGAACTAACGCCGTACAACTCAAGCCAGCAAAGACTTGGCCACATAATTATGTGTATGTCAGCAGCGCTTGCATGTGAGTGAATTTTAGCCAAAGTTGCGATTGATTAACGCACATTTGTGCAGAAACAATGCCAGATGAACGCAGCCCGAATGGCACAAATAGTTAATGCCTTCAGGCAAGTGATAAAGGTATGCTTAGCTTAAGATTCCTACAACTCCACACCAGAAATGGTTGTGAACCCCATCCTTGGCTTAGGGTGGGTTTTTTATTTTTTATGGCTATTTAGACTAACTAGCCCATAACCAATTGCGTCTTTTGGGTCTTTGATTGATTAGTTTGCCCGATCGCTTGGCTTGAGCGTTTAACATGGGCAAAAGCTAAGATTCATATAGCCCGATCGAGATCAAAACCAATTGCTTTGGCTCTCAAGGCTGGCTTTGCTTGAACATAGAAAATTATTAAAAACGAGCATATTGGATTCTTGAGGAAAGATCAATATGTTAGAGCCCAAATATTTGTTTAAGTTGCTAGTGCTGTTTCAATCGAGATGTTGTGCAAGGAGTAACCCGAATGCTAAGAGTCACAAGATACCAATGCAAAAGAAGTCTTTTGAAGATGCACTAGGGTATTGAGAAGCTGGCAAACTCAGGTTCTCTTGGCCTGATTAAAGCTCTCGCGGTTTTCGTAAATTGGAAATAACTTTTCCACATTAGCGAGGCCAAACAAAGCTCTTGGTTGATCATGGAGGGAGCAAAACGCTACTTCACCCCCCAAGCCAGTGATATGCTTCACCCCAAAAATAAGTGAGCCCAGCCCCGCACTGTCGAGGAACATCACATCTTGCATGTCGAACAGCACTAACATCGGTCGATCGGCAGTGGTGTTGATAATTTGCTGGCGTAACTTGCTCGCCTTGAGCACATCGATCCTGCCCCGCAGCGCCATAATATTCCCCTCTAAACCATCCCATTGGTGAGGGTAAATGGAGATCCAATCGTTGTCTATGCTTGGCTTCATTAGTTATTTACAGTTATTTACCAGGGTATTGGCCGGTAGTGCTGGGACGATTGGAGTAGCGATCGGATTCATCGGATTCACAGGATTACTCGAAAACAATATATGGTCTAATGATCGCTTGCCCAGCTTGATTATGGGATAAAAAATCATGTGGAATTAGTTCAGGCGATCGCTAACCAGGATTGGCACTGTTATGGTTAGCTATGGTTAATGAGTTAGGGACTAATTAAGTGGTTAGTTAAGCAAACAATGATTGGTGCTAGTTCGCTTGGAAAGATCTCTTAACTCGATCGCCACTTCTCATAATATATGACTAAATCGGTGAGTAATTATATTCATAAATCTGAACATCAAAGTGGTTTTTGGCGTTGGCTGAGCAAAGGGTTAGCCCTACTATCATTGCTCAATTTGCTATTAGTTCTGTTTGACCTGAGCTATGTAACTTCGCGCGATCTTTACCTTAAGTTTTTGCCCGTTTTAACTAAGTATGACCCGGTTAAGGGAATTGAGCCCCATCGGTTTAATCTGCGCTATGAGCAAAAGTTAACCGAGCTAAAGCAAACGATCGCCACTGAAGACCTGCGATCGCCCACCACCAGAGCAGTAATTGCGGATTTGCGCCAACTCAGCCTGGAAATGGTAGACGAAAACCCTTTTCAGGTGGCCAATAAAAGCGGCACCCTGGAGAAAATCAAAAATAACATGCGCGATCGCGTCGATCGGGAATCCTCGCGGCAGGCTTTCCAGATTTTCTGGAGTGAAGCATATCTGGCGGAGCAGGGGGCAGCCCAAGAGCTGGAGTTCTTTGATCAAAAGATAATGCCGTTGCTGCGGACTAATTATTTTCGCGGCATTGGTGAGGATGGCAACCCGATCGATTACTTCTGGGCAATCGATATCTGGTTTATGGGTATCTTTGGGCTGGAAATTATAGTCAGAGCCTGGGCCAAGCGACGACAATTCAAAAATATGCCCTGGACGGAGGCCATTCTCGATCGTTGGTATGACTTGATTTTGCTCACGCCGATTTGGAAGTGGGCGCGGATCGTGCCGGTGACAGTGCGCTTGCATCAAACTGGCATTATGGATATGGAAAATCTGCGCGCCCAGTCTAGTCGCCGCTTTGTGGCCAGTTTTGCCGAGGAGCTAACCGAAGTAATTGCGATCCAGGCGATCTCCCAGGCTCAAAATTTGGTGCGCAGTGGTGAATTGATTAAGCGGATCTTTCCTGACGATAATCAAGGTCGTGATTATATTGATATTAATGAAACAAACGAAGTTGAGGCGATCGCCAATAAGCTAATTCAACTTACGATCTATGAATCGTTGCCCCATGTGCGGATTGAGATCGAAGCGCTGTTGTTGCATTTTTTGAATCAAGCGATCCAGCGATCGCCTGCGGTGGAAACAATTAAAAAGGTGCCTGGTTTTTCTAGGGTGCCGCAACAAATTAGCGAACAAATTGCGGCGGAAATTTCTAAGCTAGCGATCGCCGCGCCCCAATCGGCTTACCAGGTTATTACTGCACCTGATCCGATCGCTGAAGAAATTATTGCCCGTCTGGTAAAGCGATTTAGCCGATCTTTGCGGGCGCAGATTCAACAAAAGCAAACCCTGGATGAGTTGCAAAATCTGACGGCAGATTTCCTGGAGGAACTGAAGCTCAATTACGTCAAGCGATTGACAAAGCAGGACTTTGAAGAGATTTTGGCGCAAACCCGCAATTTGAAGCAAAAGGCCGAGAGCGATCAAAATGATTGAGCCGATTGTTTACTAATAATGCCTAACTATGTCTGGATCAGTACACAACCTGGTAGCTTCAACCACTAGTATGTTTAGTAGCTCCAGAGATCCTACCAATAGGGGTAAACATCGATCGGCCAATACATGATCGTAAATTTGGTTCATGGGGGAAATAACCTCACTACCTTTGGCTCACAATTTGCTAGATTCGGTGGTATCGGCATCAGCATTGCTATGGTAAATAGAATTTGGATTGATTAACTTTTTGAGCGGGGAGTGTAAAAATTGGATAAAAGCCAAGTTGAAGAACAATTCCAGGCATGGATTGATCAACAAATTCACAAGCTATCTACCGATGCCCTGGTTAATTCAGGTGCTTTTACCTGTACTGCTTGTGGCGATCAGACCGGGGATTATTTGATTGAATATGAAGGACTCTCGTTTCGCTATTCAAAAGACCGCACCTATGCTTTTTTGGATTTCGTTGCCAAAAAACTGTCCCGACAGGCTCAGTAGCTTTCTTGCGGGCTAGATATTTTGCCAGATCGATTGCAACCAAATGCCTGAACTGGGTTTGCATGTTCCTCAATCGCTGAATTTCTAAATCTCTAATTAGAGCTCTAACTAGATTTCTAAGGCAATCTTGCCGATCATTGAACCAGCCTCGATCAGACGGTGTGCGTCGGCTGCTGCTGCCAATGGCAAAGTTTGGGCAAGATGAATTTTGAGATCGCCGCGATCGATGTGCTGGGCACATTCTGCCAGGATTTGCGCTTGATGTTGTTGCAATTTGTTTAAGCCCTGAAGCATGGGTGTGAGCATCAATTCCAGGCTGATGCGGAGGTTGCGATCGCGGGCAATTTTCCAGTTGGTGTCGGCACTGGGCGAAAGGATCGTGACCAGATCGCCATAGATTTTCACCGCCGCAAAAGTTTGCGCAAAGTTTTTGCCACCCACCGTATCGAAGGCCAGATCTACGCCCTGGCTATCAGTCCAATCCAGCACTTTTTTGACAAAATCAGTTTGGGGATAGAAAATCACCTGGTCTGCGCCCAAGCTTGTTACAAAATCAGCCTTTTCCGTGGTGCTCACCGTGGTACAAACCTTCGCCCCTTTGAGCTTAGCGATCTGGATCGCCACATGCCCCACCCCACCAGCGCCAGCATGGATCAGGGTTTTCATGCCAGATGAGATCCTACCGCGATCGCACAGGGCTTCCCAGGCCGTAATTAAGACCAATGGAGCCGCTGCCGCCTCAGCAAAGGAAAGGGTTTTGGGTTTATGAGCCACAAACCGTTCATCCACGGTGGCAAACTCGGCATAGTTGCCGGGATGCCCGCCCAAACCAGCATTACAAAAGTAAACCCGATCGCCTACCTGAAATTTCGTTACCGCCGCCCCCACTTCAGCTACAATTCCCGCGCCATCGCAACCCAACACAGCAGGGAATCGATCGCCATAAAAAGTGCCTCTACTCCTGAGCTTGGTATCGATCGGATTTACGCCCGCCGCCTTGAGCTGTACCAGGATCTGGCGATCGCTCTCGATCGTTGGCTGGGGCACTTCCGCCAGTTGCAATACTTCTGGCGCACCAGGGGCAGTCATCACGATCGCACGCATTTGTTTAAATCCTCTCAATCCAGCTAGATCAATAACTTAACAAAGATCGTGAACCTGTTAATCGTGATCTGTGACTTGGGGGTAGTAAAAAAAATTTTAAAGAGTATATTTGCTCTGTTTGTGGGCGATCGCCACTTTTCCCAGGTCAGTTGGAAAATGATTAGAATGGATCTATAAAGCGAAGTGGTTATGACTTTGTTTAAATATTCATAAATATGTATTTTAGTAATCAAGAGTCAAGCATCTGAATCTTGGTTAGAGTCGCTAGTAGTTACAAGTGTTATTTCAAGGGAGATGTTTTCTAGGCATTGGTACAGTTATAGCAATCTTAAATGATATTAGAGAAAGCGCTATAGGTACTTAAATCAGGCAATGTAAATAATCTGTACCTCAAAAATAGCTCAAATAGTTTCTTGGTTAGCTTGAAGGAACGACAAAATTGATGCATCTGGCGTAACACCTGTTTGGCTTGTCCCCAGATATTTTCAATCGGGTTCTCTGCCGGTGCATAAGGAGCAAAGCGCAGACAATGTATTTGCCAGTCCTGTCCTTGATTGATTTGGGTCAGGAAATCACGAAACGCTTGGGAGCGGTGATAACTAGCGCCATCCCACACTAGCAATATCTTGGCACCAGCACTGATATCGTGCAAATGCTTTACAAATTCAATTGTCGAGGAGCTATTAGCACTTTGATAGGACTGTAAGATTAAATCTCCATTCAGACAATCTAAGGCGCCAAAATAAGTCTGGCTATCTCGGTAGTTATCAACTTTGACCTCCAGCCGCTGTTGACGGTCTCCCCAGCCATACCCACAAATATCACCTGCTCGAGTATGGCACTCATCTAGTGCAAATACCCTTATCTGTCCGTTTTGAATCTCTGGTTGATGAGACTTAAGCCAATTGTTAATCATTTGGTTATGCTCGTGCACCACAGATGCATCATACCTGGGGCTTTTTTTCTCCCCTTATGCCAACTCATGCCAGCACTTTTGAGCAAATCGTAATAGCTTTGCACCGAACGGTATATCACTCCATAGTTCTGGGCTATATGTTCAACTACTTCAGATACTGTACGTTGCCTTTCTTGAGCGATCCATTCAACTACCGCCTGACGCTCTACCTTACTCAAAAAGCCCGCACTGCCTTTATGGCCTAGCCTCAAACCTGCTATGCCTTGCTCTCTATACTTTCTCTCCCAGCGGCTGATATAGTTTGAACTCACGCCTAGGATTGGTTGAATTTCATGGTGTTTCATCTCCTTAAGACGCATTTGTACTGCTAATGCGCGTTTCATCTCGCGCGGGTCTGGGTTACTGGCGATAAATTCTTCTAGGGGCATATCTTCTCAACATATACTACCCTCTATTATTCTCTATAATCATCTGGAATTGCTATATTTTGATTTACAAGATCCCTTGGAGTTTGATTGCCGATCTAATTGCTTTAGCTACTCATAACTAAACCAGACCAGCATTTAATTGATTACCTGGCAGTTATTAATTTGAAGAGGGACAAAGACGGTGGCAAAACTTAAGCGGCGGCGATCGCAAAACGTATCAGGCGATTTTTATGTCGATAGCACCTGCATAGACTGTGATACCTGTCGGTGGATGGCTCCAGAAATATTCCAGCGTGAGGGCGGCATGTCAGTGGTGCATCATCAACCGGAAACCAAGCAGCAGCGGGAATTTGCGATCCAGGCATTGTTATCCTGCCCGACCGCCTCGATCGGTACGGTAGGCAAACCCACGGACGTAAAGCAGATTCAGCAAACCTTCCCAATTCCGATCGCCGAAAACGTATATCACTGTGGCTATCATTCGCCGCGATCCTATGGTGCAGGTAGTTATTTGATCCAAAGACCAGAAGGGAATATTCTGATCGATTCACCAAGGTTTGCACCGCCATTAGTAAAGCAACTGGAAGCAATGGGTGGAGTGGATTATATGTTTCTGTCGCACCGCGATGACATTGCCGACCATCAAAAATTCCACGATCACTTTGGTTGCGATCGCATTTTGCATCGTGATGAAATTGGTGCTAGTACCCAGGATGTGGAAATTAAGCTGGATCGTACTGAACCGATCGCGCTGCAGCAACTGGGTCAAGATACCCTGATTATTCCAGTGCCAGGACATACCAAGGGGCATCTAGTCTTGCTATATAAGAATAAGTTCCTGTTCACGGGCGATCACCTGGCCTGGTCGGGGCGATTGCAGCAATTGGTAGCATTTCGTAACTATTGCTGGTATTCCTGGCCGGAAACGCTTAAATCAATGGAAAAATTGGCAACCTATGACTTTGAATGGGTATTGCCAGGGCATGGGCGGCGCTATCATGCTGACAAGGCCACAATGAAAGAGGCGATGCAAACTTGTTTAAACTGGATGCGATCGCAATAGCTTGATTGGTTCCCCCAGAAGCATGTGATCATTGTGATTATTAGGATGTGATTCAGAGTGAGATGAGATCTAAAATTATGCGTAGGATAGCTAAAGCGATTAAGTTTTTGCGATTAAGCTGCAATAGTTATGATCGTCTGGCAGGCCAAGTTATCTTACTTGCAGCGATCGAAGGTCGAATTAGTTAGCACAGTCGCAACAGATCACGCCCATGAGTTCACTGCGTAAGCAGCTTAGCTTTTATTTAGAAGACATCAGAACGCCACTGGGTAAATCGATCCATATGGCGATCGCGGTTTTGGTATTGATCTCGTCGGGTATTTTTGTAGCGCAGACCTATGACTTACCAGGCTCAATAAGTCTATGGCTGAGTTATCTGGACACGGCGATCCTGGTTGTCTTTGCGATCGAATATGTGTTGCGGTTGTGGAGTGCCGAACAGCGGGTTGCCTATTTTTTTAATGTCTATGCGTTGATTGATTTGCTGGCGATCCTGCCCTTCTTTTTGGGGGCGGTGGGGTTTGGCTTTTTGCGATTGTTGCGTTGGTTCAGGTTTTTGAGGTTGGCCAGATTTATGGGTAACAGTGCGCTGTTGGGGCGATTGACCAATAACAATAATGATATTGCGATCTTTTTAAGGATTCTATTTACCCTGGCGGCGATCGTGTTTATTTTCTCTGGCTTAATCTATCAAGTGGAGCATTACGCCAACCCCGATTCATTTCCTAATTTTCTGGATGCCTTTTATTTCGCCATTTTCACCATGACCACGGTTGGGTTTAGTAACGTAACGCCCGTAACCGAGGCAGGTAAGCTGATGGCGGTGCTGATGGTGCTGACAGGGATTGCCCTGATTCCGGTGCAATTGGGCGAGTTGATCAAGCGCTTGATTCGGGATGCGGATGGCCAGGGGGAGCAAAGTTACTCAAGTTACTCAAGTTATCAAAGCGATCGCCTTAGCTCACTTAACTCCGAGCATCCTCAAAACCAACTAGACAGATGTATTAGCTGTGGTTTTGCCGAGCATGATCCTGACGCTAAATTCTGTAAAATGTGTGGATCGCCATTACTCGATACGTTGATCGAGACTCTAGATCCTTGAATCTCTTCTACAAGCTTTAAATCTGGCAAAGTAGAGCTATTACAAGCTATTGCAAAGTATTTCAAATATCTCGAACCTCGAACAGTCACTATAGAATAGACTTGATTAATTAAACTTGATTAATCCCCAAATTAATCCAAACCAATCAACCCACAGGAAACCGTCCCATCCACAGAACCATTGGCAGGGATGAAGCAGGCTACCTGACCCGCAGGATCGATCGTGATGATTTTATCGGCCTGGATCGCTGGTGGTGTGGTGACGCGATCGCTATCTACGGCGAAGCTAATCAGGGTTGGATTGTTGATTTCTATTTCCGACAGGGTTTCGCAAGCATCCACCATGCCGCTATAAAACTCACCATCGTTTAAACAGGTAACCGTGGCGCTTTGATTATTTTGATTATTTGGGCTTTGATCCAGATTCAAGTTGGCAATTCGAGTATCGGCAATTGCAGGAGTGGCAAAGGCGATCGCGGCTCCAATTGAAGCAATGGAAGCAATGGAAGCAACTAAGCCGGTGGCGATGCGTTTGGTTAAATTTAGCCTGTGCATAGATTGGCGATCTCCTGATCTCAATACTGTTTCTATAATCAATGACCAGACTGGGTTTTGACTTCCTGCGATCAGTTCCCACGATCGGAGGGGGTGGGGTAGCGCGATCGGGTGAATATAATATCCAGTACGGTTATGAGCACTGGCGCAGGCAATAGGTATACATGCTATTTTTGAAACAGATTTTCAGGGAAGATTTTTATTATGAGTAACCCAGACGATTTAGAAGCCAGGTTTCGCAAACTCGAACAAGAGGTTTATGCGGCTGGCCGCCCCAAAGCCAATGAGCCGATCAAACGTGCTGAACCAGGCCGGAAAAGCAATGATAATTCAACTGGTGCGGGTAGTGGCTTTGAAACTGGCGTGACCACGGCTAAGTCATGGATGTCTGATTTGGTGAGTTGGATCAATGACCTGACTGGGGTGACCAAAATTGTGGCGATCGTGGTGGTGGGGGTCGTTGCCTTTGGGCTCCTGAGCTTTGTGTTCAGGTTGGTTACCGCTGCGATCTCCCTGGCGATCATGGCCGCTGTGATCTATATCCTTTATAAAGTATTTCTCGAACCAGAGCCCAAGTCGTAATATGCTTATGGTGATCTGCTATGACTTTGGTAATAATTACTCAGACCTGCTGAGCTTGTTCAAGCTGATTGTGGCGTAACTGAACTAGTAATCTCGAATCCACTTGCAGATTAATTCTAGCCGCCAAATTACAGGCTTAGGCATAGTAGGCATTTACCAGGATTATTAGCATGACTCATGATTAAACTGCCGATCGAGAGCTATTGGCTCAATTTCAATCGACCAATGGCATATTCAGGCTTCTAAGTTTAGTTTTGAGCTTAGAAATCTGGTAACACCTGCGATCGTAGTAGCTAGAGTAGCTAGGTCTAATCAATCTAGGCAATAATCATCAACCATAAACTTTACTATTTAGGACGTTCTGGCAAGGTAATTCACATATGACTAAAATTGCAATCAACGGTTTTGGGCGAATCGGTCGTGCCGTGATGCGGATTTTGCTAAACCAACAGGCAAGCGATCTTGAGATCGTGGCAATTAATGACCTTGTCCCTACCGATAACCTGGCCTATCTACTCGCCTATGACACCCCCTATGGCCCATTGGGTGAAGAAGTAACTGTTGAAGGCGATTCCATTAAGGTTAAAGGTGCCAAGGTGAAGGTGACGGCGGAGCGTGACCCTGCTAATTTACCCTGGCAGGAAATGGGCGTGGACATTGTAATCGAAGCCACTGGCTTTTTTACCGCCCGTGATGGATCTAGCAAACATCTAACGGCAGGTGCCAAGAAAGTAATTGTTTCTGCCCCAGCCAAGCAGCCGGATCTTACAGTGGTAATGGGTGTAAATGAAGATCAATATGATCCAGCCCAGCACCAGATTATTTCCAATGCTTCTTGCACCACTAATTGCCTTGCGCCAGTGGCCAAGGTTTTGCTCGACACGTTTGGGATCGAAACCGGTTTCTTGACCACCTGTCATGCCTACACAGCTACTCAGGGCTTGGTGGACAAACCCGATCATAAGGACTTCCGTCGCGGTCGGGCTGCCGCACAATCGATCGTGCCTTCTTCTACTGGTGCTGCTACTGCGGTTGCGGTAGTAATTCCAGAACTGAAGGGCAAAATGGATGGTCTGGCGTTGCGGGTGCCTACGATTACTGGTTCGATCGTGGACTTTGTGGTGCGCACTGAAAAGCCGGTTACCAAAGAGGCTGTGAATGCAGCTTTTGCCCAGGCGGCAGCAGGTAGAATGCAGGGGTTCTTGGGGATTGCTGCTCCTAATTTGGTCTCCAGCGATATTGTGGGCAATCCGCTGTCTTCGATCGTAGAAACCAATGCCACCATGACCCTGGGCGATCGCACCGTCAAGGTTTTATCCTGGTATGACAATGAGTATGGCTATGCTTCGCGGATTTGCGATCTGACTAAGTATGTAGCTGACAAACTTGGTTAACTTAATAGTTAGTTTTAACTTAATAGTTAGTTATACAGTCATGTTTTAAACCTCGGCTAAACCACTGATTCTCCGACTCAGGTTCTCTTAGGGCTTTTTAGTTTACTGGGGCTTAGATAGATTAACTGCATTCATTAGCTCTAGACTAAGATAGCAAGTTAAAGGCAATCGGCTAATTAATTACATAAATTAATTACATATATGTATATGACTCACTGGCGAAAACCAGCCTAGTCCTGATAAAACTTAATTAGTGGTTATTGTCTAATGGGCGATTTTTCCAGGTGGAGTTCGATACTTAGACTTAGACAGAGTTAGACAGAGAAAGTCTAAATTTAGTGGTGTTAATTCAATGTCAATTCGGTGTTAATCAAAGGTAATTAACTACCCGATCGCAATGCCAATGGACAAAAATCCTCCAAGTGTATGAGCCCATAGGGTGCTTGTAGGTAATAAATTAATTAAGTATTAAATACATAGGCCGCATTCTGGCTTTAGAGCAGCGCCCAAACCTGATTGATTTGGTCATCGCCAAGCATCAAGTTGGCATTTTTGAGTAATTGAGGAGTGACAGAATTTAAGCTTATGCGAATTTCGCCTAACTGGATCGTATGGGGTGCTTTTATATCCGTACTGACGACCACGATCGCCGCTAGTGCCCAAACTACGGAAATTGATCCCAAAACTAGAGATGGCGATCGCCATGCCAGCGTGGTGAGCCAGCCGATCGATCCGATCGATAATTCTGTAACTGTTGCTGAGGTAAGTGGCCTTGAGCCTGAGCAGATTGAGCCAGAAATGCCCGCCCCAACCCAAGCTGCCCTCTCCAGAGATATCGATCGGGCTGAGCATGAAAACGGGCCAGCAGCGGTAGAATTAGCTTTGTCGTGGCTAAGTAATAATGATCAGTCTCAGTCCAGCGAGCAGGTGGCTTCCGGTTTGGTGGGGATTAAAGCCAGTGATGCGGTTGGAGTTGAAGTTGTTGCCGCTGAGGTGGTTGCTAAAGAGAGCCGAGATCTTGAGCCATCTTCCTCTCTCGATGCTCAAAGTCAATTAAATTCAGTAAATCCAGCAGTTACTCAAACTGAGCCAGAGCAATCGGATTCTCTTGATGCTAATTCAAAGTATTCAGAGGATTCAGAGCATTCAGAGGATGCCATTGTGCGATTAGAACTAGCAGAACCGATCGAGCTAGCCGAGACTGCCCAGACCGTTGATAGCCCAGAACCAACGATCGTATTGGTTGAAGACTCAGCCGTGGAATTTGCCGATCGCATTTTGCCAACCCGATCTCAAGATGGACAAGAAAAGCAATCAGAGCTAACTGAATTAGCTGCAGTCGATGGATCAATTGAGTTAGAAACTATTGAGGCTGAGCATAATTCCACTGATACTGATACTGACAATGGTAATGGGCTGATCAACGAGCTGACAGAAGTAATCGATTCCCCTGCGATCGAGATCGAGCAACCCGATGCTCTGCAATTGGAGCCTGACAATGCTTCTGCACCGCAGTCGATCGCAGAAATCACAGAAACCATTGAGCATAGTGAAGTTGCTGATTTAGCGATCGCTCCTGTAGAACAAACAAATGAACCTGAAGTTAATGGGAATCAGCTTGATCCGGAATTAGTAAATAATCCTGCTGAGGTTGAAGCCGAATTAGTGGCCGTTGCCGATCCGGATACCCAATCAATTGAAGCGATCGATGCTGTGCCAGATCAAATAGCTGATTCTGAAGAACTTAGCGATACTACCGTTACACCAGTTACGCCATTAGCCCAGGTAGAAAAGGTGGCCACGATCGGCGATCTTGAAGCTGATGCTGTTGCGGTTGAGTCAAAGTCGGAAGTTGAGCTTGATTCTGCGCCTGTTGCCGCTAGCCAGAACCTAGAGCATAAATTATCAGGTGAGCTGGAGTCCGATCAAAATCAAAATAAGGACAAAACCGAAGCGATTGCCCAGCCAGATCCGATCGCTGAAACAGAAGTAATCGCATCGATCGCCACCGCTAAACCATTGATTGTGCCCACCAGCCCGACCCAGGTGCAAATCGAAAAGGTGCAAGAAATCACCCTGACCGAAGCGATCGAGATTGCGATCCAAAACAGCGAAACAATTACCCAGGCCAGAATTTCGGTGGAACAATCAAGGGCAGTTCTAGAAGAAGCCCTAGCTGCATTTAAGCCGACTGTAGATGCCCAAGTTGACTACACCATTAATGATTCGGCGCGGATTAGGGCTAGCAATGTGGCCTCGGCTTTTGGGGTGCAACTGAGTCAGGAAACCGTGAGCCATGACCTCAACGGTACGATCGGCGTAAACTACAACGTCTTTACCTCCGGTCGTCGTTCCGCCAATGTCAGAGTAGCCGAGAACCAATTGCGGATTGTTGAGGCTGATTTAGATCGCACTGTGCAGGCAGTGATTCTCGATGCTGTCACCGCTTATTACAACGTCCAAAGTGCCGATGAACAGGTGCGCATTCAGCAAAAATCCGTAGAAAATAACCAGCGCAGTTTGCAGGATACTTCCGCATTGGAACGGGCTGGAGTTGGTACCAAGTTTGATGTATTGCAAGCTGAGGTGCAACTTGCCAACGCTCAACAAGACCTCCTCGACGCGGAAGCAAACCAGCGGATTACCCGCCGCGAACTAGCACGCCAGCTTAATCTCTCGGATACGGTGGATTTGGCTGCTGCTGATCCGATTCAACCAGCACCGGATTGGGGCAAGAGCATTGAAGAATCGATCCTGATGGCGCTGCGGAATCGATCGGAGCTGGATATTCGTAAACTACAGCGCGAAGTTGCCCGCGATCAGGCCAGGGCTGAGTTAGCCAATTTGGGCCCTCAAGTGCGCGTATTTGCCAACTATGACTTGTTTGACGATCTCACAGCCACTGGTGGGGTGGCGATGGGCTATCGCTTTGGTGCAGTGGTGACCATGAACCTATTTGATGGTGGGGTGGCCAGAGCCAGAGCCAAACAAAGAGCCGCTGATGAAGCATTGGCAGAGAGCCGCTTTGATCAAGACTCCGACCAAATTCGCTTTGATGTTGAGCAGGCATACATCAACCTTGAATCTAGGCGAGAGCAAATTAGTACATCGAGTTTGGCGGTGGAAAGTGCGACCGAGGCGCTGCGATTGGCCAGGCTGCGTCTAAGCGCTGGGGTTGATACCCAATTGCAGGTAATTCGTGCTGAAGATGATCTGGTGCGGGCTGAGGTAAATCAATTGCTGGCGGTAATTGGGTTTAATCAGTCTTTGGCTAATTTGCAACGGGCGATCAATGGCCTGTAATTTAGTAAGTAATTCAATAATCCAGTAATTCAATTCCTAAACCTACAATTGTTTTGACAAGCGATCGCCTGGGAATCCTATGGCAAGTTCGTTTGTTATTAAACTAGATTGAACTAGAACTGAGGTTGACTGGATTGATCGCAACCCTAAATCAAAATTTCGCTGATCTAGCACCACTCCCGTTATTTCAAATTAGAAGATCCCACATAGTCTCTCTATTTATCGCCAATGGGAGTAAATGGGAACAATTCGCCCTTTGGTGGCGACTAGGTCTATTAGATCTGGTGATGGTATGTGTGTCGTGTCGATCGCTGATCTGAATATTTTGCCCTAGGGTTGAAAATATCAGTAAGCATCAGTAAGCAGACCTTGGCACTTTTGTCAGATCGCTAGAATGCTAATCACAACCGCCTGTCGTTATGCCTTACCTTAATTCATCAATGCAATGGAACAATCCCTAATTCAATTGATCGCCTCATTGGGGCTGGTGTTCAATCCGATCGCCCCTCCGCATCTAGTTAACCAGGTGGTGATCGACCAACCAGAGGCATTAACCGATCGCACCCAGCTTGTTGCTCAGGCGCAAAAAGTAATTAATGCCCTACCCAAATTTAGCCTGCCGATCGATTGTAATTTTGGTCAGGATTGCTTTGTGTTGCTCTATAGCGATCGTGACCCTAGTCCCAGATTTACCGACTTTGGCTGTGGTCGGATGACCTATGATGGCCATAGTGGTACGGATTTCGCCATCCCCGATGAAAGTGCGATGGCAAGGGGAGTACCGGTGCTGGCGGCAGCCGATGGGGTGGTGTTGCGGGTTAGGGATGGTGTGATCGATCGCAAGAGCACCAATCCCGAAGACCCACGCACCGAGGGGATCGAGTGCGGTAATGGTTTGGTGATCGATCATGGTAATGGCTGGCAGACCCAATATTGCCATCTGCGCCAGAATTCATTGCAGGTCGATCCTGGCGATCGAGTGAAAACTGGTACTAAGCTAGGTCTGGTGGGGCAATCGGGGGCGGCTTCTTTTCCCCATGTCCATTTTCAAGTTAATTACAATGGCGCGATCGTTGATCCTTTCCTGGGGCCAAATGCGGCTCAGGGCTGTCAGGTGAGCCGTCAATCCATGTGGCAAGAACCGATCGCCTATGATCCCACTGGGATTATGCAGGCTGGATTTACGACCAAAGCACCCACCATGAGAGATGCCGAACAGGGCACAATTTCTGATCCGGCGATCGCCGCAAATGCCCCAGCCCTGGTATTTTGGGCAAGAGCCTATGGTGTCTTGGAAAGCGACATCGAACAAATTCGCCTGATCGCCCCCGATGGCACGGTGGTGACCGATTCAGAAACGCCGATCAAAAAGTCTAATCGGATCTGGCTCAGCTTTACGGGTAAGCGCGGTAAGTCTGGGCAGCCATTTAGTAAGGGCACCTGGCGGGGCGAGTATGAGTTGATCCGCAACGGCGAGACGGTGATTGATGTTGAGCGATCGATCCAGGTGCGCTAGCTATGGCTAATCAGTCTAGATAAATCTAGTTGGTTGCCATTGCGCCAGGAAATTTTGGAGGCGATCGCCCAGACTGGGTTCAGGATATGCCTCTAAATCCTGCCATTGCTGCTGGGTAATATAAAAACCCATTGGCGTGAGCCGAAAACTGTCGGTGATGCCCTGACCATCCACCTCACGGCGCAACACCCCCACGTTTACTAGCCATAAAAGTGCTGTTTCGCCTGGAATCAGGCCCATAAACTTCTTGGTATAGGCATTGCTCACCCCTTCATTACCGGTGATTTCGCTCAGACCTACTCCCCGAAAGGAAAGCTGACAAAACAACTTGGGCGTAAATGGGCCACAACGGATCGCCCGTTCTGCCCGCCGCACGCTCTTGGGATCGAATTCGATCGTCATCTGCTGGTGACTGCGATGCTGATCTTGCTCCTGTCGATCGGTCTGGATTGAACTTTTTAATGCCTTTTCGCCGCGCTCTTGCCCCATGATTACACGTTTAGATTGTTGGTAAGTTGTTAAATAATTTGTTAATAATTTTGTTGTTAATATTTGGGCTAAATCAATTGTGGAGCCTAATTTAGCTAATGCTTGGTTGAAGTAATTTGTTTGGGGCAGCCAGATCAGCGATCGAGCTGAGGGATTAATCTTGTGCTGCGGCCAACTTATATTAATTGTGGCTGGAAAAGCGCTCTTTTGGCTAGCGGTTTAATACCTAATCTGGACTGATCTAGGGAATAATTTTGCCAACTCATGTATGACTATCACTCGAATTTGGAGCTAGGGTAATAAACGATCGCTAATGGTTATGACTGCTTCGGGCATGGATATGTTGCATTGGCGTGGTCAAAGCACTCAAATCTTTACATAAAGCGATAATCGCCGAATCAGATAAGTTCATTAATAAAAACTTAAATTCATATAAATAAATTTGCTTGTATAATTCTAGTTAAGATTATTTTGAAAATAGATCCAAAAATCATACATATCAGGCATAATAGACAAACAGTTTGCTTTGATCAACTAGATCAATTACCTATCTAGTGTCAGCCCTGCTGCAATTATGCTAAATGCTTGTTTGGCTGAGTTGTTTCAAGCTAGTTGCGTGGTTCGATCGAGGAGATCTAAGGGGCGATCGCCATTGTTACTTGAATACCCTGTTAATATTTGGCTGGTTAGGCATAATCTTTTATTCGCAAGGGCATTTGTTAAGTAGGTATTTGATTTAGTACAAATAACGGGCTAGATTTGATTCTATTTTCTCGTTCCATCAATCGTTTAAGTCGTCATTAATTGGGTAAATATAGATAGACCATGGCACCTGCAAAATCCAGCACTTCGGCAGCTTCTAATAATTCGTCTAATTCTTCTAAGGCCAGCAAGTCCAACGCGGCGGCGATCGACAAAAAGCTAGATCCCGAAAAGAAACGCGCTTTAGACGTGGTCTTACAAAAGATCGAAAAGGATCACGGCAAAGGCTCGATCATGCGTTTGGGTGATGCGGCGGCAATGCGGGTAGCCACGATCCCCAGTGGCGCGCTGACGTTGGATCTAGCCCTTGGTGGTGGTCTGCCCCGTGGCCGTGTCATCGAGGTCTATGGCCCAGAAAGTTCCGGTAAAACCACGCTGGTGCTCCATGCGATTGCCGAGGTGCAAAAACAGGGCGGGATCGCTGCGTTTGTGGATGCTGAACATGCCCTCGATCCCACCTATGCGGCCAGGGTCGGTGTAGATATTGATAATTTGCTGGTGTCGCAGCCGGATACAGGCGAAATGGCGCTGGAAATAGTCGATCAACTGGTGCGATCGATGGCGGTGGACATTGTGGCGATCGACTCGGTGGCGGCGCTGGTTCCCCGTGCTGAGATCGAAGGGGAAATGGGCGATTCCCACATGGGATTGCAAGCCCGATTGATGAGCCAGGCTTTGCGTAAAATCACTGGGAATATTGGTCGCTCCAATTGCACGGTAGTGTTTTTGAATCAATTGCGCCAGAAAATTGGTATTTCCTACGGATCGCCAGAGGTAACCACCGGTGGGACGGCGCTGAAGTTCTATGCCTCGGTGCGGTTGGATATCCGCCGCATTCAAACCCTCAAAAAAGGTGCAGAAGAATATGGCATTCGTGCCAAGGTGAAGGTGGCCAAGAATAAGGTTGCGCCGCCATTCCGGATCGCTGAGTTCGATATTATTTTTGGTAAGGGTATTTCCCGCATGGGTTGTTTGCTCGACCTGGCCGAGGAGATGGATATTGTGACGCGGCGTGGTGCTTGGTATAGCTACAATGGCGACAATCTGGCGCAGGGACGCGATAACACGATCAAGCATATGGAAGAGAATTTGGAGTTTGCCCAAACCGTTGAAAAGCAGGTGCGGGAAAAACTGGCTTTGGGTACCCAGGTCTCGGCGATGGTTCCCGGTGCGCCCGATGCCGATGAAGAGACTGCGGAGGAATTCTAAGCAAACAGATCTTTTGAAAAAGCATCATCGCGCCAATCTGTGACGTTCAAGCCTACACTGGAAATTAATTAAATTTAAATTAGCGAGTGGCGATTAGGTTAATTGATGATTAGGCGATTGTTTACCGATTTCGACGGGCCGATTATGGATGTGTCGGAGCGTTATTATCAGGTGTATTTGTATTGTTTGGCGCGGATTAAGTTACCCAACCAGCTTGTAAATACCCTAACCAAAGCGGAGTTTTGGCATTGCAAGCGATCGCAAATTCCCGAAACTGAGATCGCGCTCAAATCTGGTTTGACTGAGTATAGTCAGCCGGAACGCTTTGCCAAGCTGCGCCGCAATACCGTACATACTGAGCCCTATTTCAAATACGATCGGCTCAATGAAATGGCGATCGCTGCCCTGGAACAAGCCCAGGCAGAGGGGTTAGAACTAGCCGTAATGACGATGCGGCGGGTATGTGAGTTAGATCCAGCGATCGAAGCCTATGATTTGGGGCGGTTTTTCCCACCAGAGCGGCGATTTTGTCTGGCCAATGATTATGTCAAAACCCAGGATGTGCAGGACAAAACCCGATCGATGGCCAATGCTCTAAAAACTTTGCCCCAGGCCACATCGCAGTGGATGGTGGGTGATACAGAGGCGGATATCATTGCCGGTAAAACCCACGGTATCTATACGATCGGTGTGCTCAGTGGTATTCGCAGTCAGGAGCGCTTGGAGCTGAATCAACCGGAAAAGATTGTTAATAACTTGGCGGAGGCGGTGGCGTTAATTGCGGCTACCTAGCCCGATCTCAGGTATGGATAACTAGTTGTATTAATTAGGCAAAGACTAAAGCGATCGCCTGGAGTAAAATTGCTTCTCGATCGAGATTGGGGATTAGCTGCGCTGTATCATAGCCATCCTGCTCTAGTTCCCGCTTGGCCAGGGCTAGCGCCTCAGTATAAACACTGGCGAGTGCGGCCTTGAGTTTTTTGCGATCTAATAGTTCTGCCTCTACCATTTTGCGCTGAATCGCCAGCGTGGCAATTCTCAGGTTGACTTCACCAGCACAGCTCACCTTTTCGGTCGCAATTTGCAAAACTAGCTGCAACAGCAAAATGAGGCCATAACTGCTCACAATTTCAATGCAATCGCTGCGCTTATACTTACCTGAGCAAAGGCGATCGCTGTCCTCCAATGCCGTGATTGCTGCTTGCATATCCCCGGCCAACAGTAGTGATTTAAAGGAATTAAGTCCGATCTTGGTTTTCATTGCAAAAACGTCTCTCCGCTATGACTAAATGCCAAAATACTTCCCGACTCTGATACTAATTAATCCGCAATCATCTTTAGTTCCCCTTAGCATGAATTATATAGTTTGTGGTGATTAGGCTGGGCTTGATCAAAGAAAACAAAACAAAACTACTTGATGAGTAATTGTACTTGGTAGTAGGTGAACAGCTTAGCCTAAAGTGGGCAAGACGCTCTACAAACCAGCGTTTTCTAAGGCAGAATTTTCTAGCTCTGATTGATCAATGTGATCACTGTGATCAGGGCGATTGCTTGATCCATCATTTAATTCATTGCCAGATAATTCGTTATCAGCTCCCAAATCAAAATCCGATATATTACTTGATGCTTCTGGATTTAATGCTGGATTTAATGCTTTGCTGGGATCGAGTTTTTCTAGTCGTGCTGCCTCCTCTAACTCTGCCAACTGCGGCCACACCTGTTGCAATAGTCGATCGAGACCTTGCTTAGTGACAGCAGAGATCAAGATTGGCTCAATGTTTATGGCTTGTTTGAATTGATTAGTAATTTCGGCAACGTAGTCATCATCAACCGCATCTAGCTTATTTAATACCAAAATCTGCGGCTTGTTCGGCAAACTATGGCCATAGGCATTCAGCTCTGCTTGGATTGTTTCATAGTCCACCAATGGTTGCTCGCTGGTAATATCCACCAGATGAATTAACAGCCTGGTACGTTCCACATGGCGCAGGAAATCATGACCCAACCCAATCCCCATGTGCGCGCCTTCAATCAGGCCCGGAATATCCGCAAATACGACCCCATCGCCGGAAGGCTTGGCCACTACACCGAGGTTGGGCACCAGGGTAGTAAAGGGATAATTGGCCACCTTGGGACGAGCGGAGGACAACACCGAAATCAAAGTAGATTTACCCGCATTGGGGAGGCCAATAATACCTACGGCGGCGATCAGCTTTAATTCCAGGCGGAGGCTAAACTCTTCCCCCTCCAGACCTGGCAGCGAGTGTTCGGGAGCGCGATTGCGATTGCTGAGGAAAAAACGATTGCCAAGGCCACCCTTACCACCTTTGGCAACCACTAATTGCTGGCGTGGCTCAACCAGATCACCCACGATCGCCTCAGTTTCAGTATTAATCACGATCGTGCCGCAGGGTACTTTGATCAGCCGATCGCTGCCCCTTGCCCCGGTCATATTTTTACGCCCACCCCGTTTGCCATTATCGGCCTTGAACACATGCTCAAATTTCAGATCGAGCAGGGTTTGCAGGTCGTCAGTGGCCTCCAGAATCACCGAGCCGCCATCCCCACCATTTCCCCCAGCAGGGCCACCGGCGGGCACAAACTTTTCGCGGCGGAAAGCGACAATGCCATCACCGCCTTTGCCTGCTACAACGTTAATTTCAACCCGATCGATAAATTGCATTTGCTCTAACTAGCGCCCTGCGCTTTGCCCTTGTGGCTAAGATGGATGATATGGATGATTAAGATTAGTTTCTCAACTTCCATCCTAACCCCAATTTAAGCTTTCTATAATGGCGTGATATTGCCAGATCTAACCCAGCCTTCTTCGCTGGTGCTGTCCTGGCGAATATAAATCCATTCGAGATCGTCACTTTCTTTTAAAATTGACACCGTGGCATTGTAATCAGCGCCACCAACACGCCCGCTGCCCTGGGTTGGCTCTGCTCGTAATACCAATCCAATACCAGCATTGACGGTGCCCTGATACAGGACTTTTTCCTCTGGCGTGGCAGATGCTTGGGGCTGTGGTGGGTCGGGGCTAACAATTTCTACGATCGGGCTTTCAACTGTTGGTGCTGGGGCATTGTCATTGGAAAAAACAGGTTTTGCGGGAATAGCGCGATAGGGAATGACCACATAACGCCAAGTAGCCATGCCGATCGCGGCGATGACACCAATGCTGAAGGCTAGGCTAATACCAGATTTGGCAACTTCGGGGATTCTCATTGCTAGTTTGTGATTGCACCAATAATTCTAGGATCTAAATAAATTGATTGAATAATTGAACGAAAGTAAAAACAAAAAAACTTGAATCAGGAGGTTAAATATTGGCGTTGCGTCTCAAATCAAATCTAAGATTAACTGCCCTGAATCAGGTAAGGCCTAATTATTGAATCGATCGATTAAGTCAAGCCCAGGGCGATCGCAATTTAATATTGCTATCGGTGTTGTATTGTAATCGCTTTGTCAAGCTCCTTAAAGGAACTTTAATGAATTTGTGTGCAATCGCGGTAGATTGAGGCCGGGATTATGCTTACATCGTCAATGAACTAATGAACTTAAAAGCTCAGAGAATTTGCTGAGGGACTGGGTTTAAGCTTTAACTTTTTGATCAAAAATAAAAACAAGTACGGAAAAATTATCAGCGTAATGATATTCAAAATTTTGGTTGTTTTACATGCCCTTGGAGCCACAGTTTGGGCTGGTGGGCATTTAGTGTTAGCGATCGCCGTCTTACCAAAAGCCTTGAACCAACAAGACCCCGATCTAATTAAAAACTTTGAAGAGAATTTTGAAACGATGGGATTGGTGGCATTGGCGATCCAGGTACTTACAGGCATTGGTTTAGCTTGGATCTACTTACCTGGTGTTCAGGATTTATTGAAATTCGAGTCTTTTTTATCTACATACATAGCAATTAAATTGGGGCTACTACTTGCCACGATCGCCCTGGCTGTCCATGCTCGTTTCTGGATTATGCCCAGATTATCCAAACAGAATCTGACTGCTTTAGGTTTACATATCGCTGCCGTGGCTACCCTGGCCGTTGCGTTTGTAATTGTGGGGGCTGGTATTCGATTGGGTGGGTTGACTTAATACTTAATCAGAATACTTAATCAGAACTGGTTCATATTAGAGCTAGCCCATAATTGGCAACTTAGGGTAGAAGTGCAAATTTTTAATCAATAGTAATCTTTTAATCAGAAGTGCAAATTGTAAGTATTTATATATATGGGCTAGTTGATGCTACGCAATGGTGACGATCGCCGAATTTGTCAAATATCTAGTCCATCGGATCAATTATTAATTTATCGACTATGGCCAATGTGGCATTACCAAGAAGGCAAAGCCTAGTCAGGCGAGTATTAGCAGGTCTTTTTACCAGCATTATTTTACTGACCACGGCGGCAGTGTTACTGCTGTTTCATGTGCATCAGGGCACACCGGAGTTTCAGCAGGTGGCCACCTGGATCGCTGTGGCAGCCCTATTAATGGGGTTGGGAGCAGGTATATTTGTGGGTTTGTCGATCGTGCGGAGTATTCAACCTACTCTGGCGGAGTTGTCACGGGTGGCAGAAGCTTTGACTGCGGGTGATTTGTCAGTGCGCTCCACCGTTGAACGTAATGACGAACTGGGTGAGTTTGCCACGGTCTTTAACCGCATGGCCACCCAATTAGAGGCTAAGACTGCCAAACTAGAAGCGCGTGATATTCAGTTTGGTTTGCAATCATTGGATGAAGTTCTGGTCAACACTACTGATATTACGAAATTGATTCGTGGCAGCTTAGAAAAGGTTTGTCAGCTAACCCATGCCCAACTCGGTAGTATTTATTTGTGGCATGGCGATCGCCTGTTGCTGAGTGCTGAATGGGGCAGTAATCCTAAACAAACCCCCACCACGATCCATTTGGGTGAAGGCTTGGTGGGGCAGGCAGCGAAATCCGGTGAGACTATTATCTGGGAAGGTAATGAGCTAACCGGCCAACCCTTGGTATATAAAACGCCCGCTGGCGATCTGCTGCCGCAAAGTCTTTCCGCTTGGCCGCTGGTACTCAAAAAAAATCTCGTCGGGGTGCTGTTTTTAGGTAGCCTCACACCCCTTACGGCTCAAAATCGCAACTTTCTAAAATCCGTCGATCGCCGCTTGGCCACAGCAGTGAGCAATGCCCAGAGTGTGCAGACGATCGCCATGCAGCGCGAAGAACTGACCACTTTGTTTGAGCAATTAGCCGATGGGATTGTGCTCAGTGATCCGGCGGGGCGGATCTTAAAAATTAATTCAGCCGGCCGCGCCATGCTCTCAGTTATAGCAACAGCCGAAGGAGAAGCTAGTAGCAGTGGCCAATCGTCGCCGGTGGTGGCGAAATCAATGGCCGAAATTATTGAACAATTTGACATCCGCGATCCAGAGGCTAATCCCTTGGACTTATCTGATCTGGTCATTTTTCGAGCCATGGCCACGGGTGAAGTAACCGAGGATCAAATTGTGCTCAGACAGCCCGATGGTAGCGAAGTAATTCTTAGCACCAAAGCAGCACCCCTGGTGGGGATGGGTGCTGAGCTAATTGGTAGTGTGATGATTCTGCGCGATGTCACTTCCGAACGCTACCGCGAGAAGGTGATCCAGGAAACAAACCGGATCATGATCGAGCAGCAAAAACGCATGAGCATCTTGCAGCGGTTGACCAATTTGATTAACCAGCAATTGCAGGATCTCAACATTTTACTAGAATCGACCGTTGAAGCTACCTGTGATGCGATCGCCTGGGCAGAACTATGCATCCTGGCACTCTACGAAGACGATCGGCTGGTGTTTTCAGCCACCAAAGGTTTGCCAGATCAGTTTGCTACCGATGCTAACTTCAGCCTGGAGCAAGATAATTTATTGCTCAGGGTCTTCAAAGAAGGCATCCCCGAAGAAATTAGATCCGGAGAAGCTAGCCTCGTGGATAATCTAGCGGTCAAGAGTGCGTTGTGTGTGCCAATCGAATCGAGCCGATCGGGACGACTAGGGGTGCTGGCGATCGCCAATACGGAAATTGCCGATGCGATCTCACGGGAAGATATTAATCTGTTGGCTTCGTTTGGGGTACAGGCGGCAATTGCGATCGGTAATGCCCAGTTGATCAATCAAATTGAAGCCCAAAATGCCCAATTGCTCGAAGCTACCCAGCTCAAAAGTCAGTTCTTGGCCAATATGAGCCATGAGCTACGCACGCCGATGAATGCGATCATTGGTTTTTCCCAGGTGTTACTGCGCCAGCGCCGCGATTCCCTGTCCGAGAATCAACAGGATATGCTGGAGCGGATTTTGCGTAATGGCAAAAGCTTGCTAGAACTGATTAACGATATTCTTGATCTATCTAAGATTGAGGCTGGACGAATGGAGGCCAGTCCGGAGTTTTTCCACCTTGACGAACTGATTCAACATACCTGCGATAGCTTGCAGCCATTGGCCAGTAATAAGGGGCTAAACTTCTTTTTTAATAATCAAATTGGTCGCTGCACCATTTACCATGATCCGGTGCGGGTGCGGCAGGTGATCACTAATCTGGTTTCCAATGCAATTAAATTTACCGATCACGGTGATGTGAAGGTGGTTTTGCACTATAGCCAACCGGAGCCGATCGCCAATAGTGAAGACGATCGGGATGGCCAATTCATTCACCAAAGCTCGGTTGAGTTAGACCATATCGAACATTTGAACCAGGCTGATAGTAATAAGCTCGATCGGCAACCGCCTGTGATCATTGATGTGTGTGATACGGGGATTGGTATTGATGCTGAACACCAACGCACTATTTTTGAACAGTTCCGCCAGGTTGATCAATCCTCCACTCGCAGGCACGGCGGTACTGGTCTGGGCTTGGCGATTACTGAACAACTGGTACATATGATGGGCGGCGAGATTAGCTTAGCTAGCACTCCTGGCCAGGGATCGACGTTTACGGTGGAGTTGCCCAGCCGCTATAAGCAGCCTTTTACTACTGTTTAATTGTGATTAAGTGCGATCGTAAATCTGGGAGATTTGCAAAGCTAGATCATTTCTGATCTTTTTGCTTGCTCACTGCATAACCAGCACCAAAGCCACCAATAGCGCCTATGCCGACATCAATAATTTTGGCAGAAAGCTCCTTATCTTTGGTAATCCCTGCATACCCGAAGGTCATAGCAATAAGCACAATCACAGCACCTATGGTAAGTCTTTTAGTGTTCTCACCCCTTTTATCCGTTTCCGCCTGCAATTCTACTTCTTTTGCACCATTGTTAATAATCTGACTAATGTGCTCTTTGTCTACTTTACGAGCAATAGGTGACTCATAAGGCTGATTTGAAATTGTAAGCCCCATAAGCTGTCTAACTTTTTAGGTAACTCACTCTCTACTTGTCTCTGAATTACTTCGGGTACAGCTACTACTTCGTTCTCTTCATCGCTCGAATCTTTATTTGGGTTAGTTTCCTGTTCTTCTGATTTATCAGACATTAAAAATCTCCAAGTACGTCCTTAAACCTTTTGTTGATTTCTTTGTTTAACCTTCTTTCTACTTCGGTCTCGATAAAAATAGAACATGCGTATGCTATTAGTTCTTCTAGGGCACTCTGGCTAATCTCCCCTTCTGCATATAAGTGAGAAAAGTAGTCTAAAGTGGCACGTAAGTTTTTCGTATCTAGTTTTGCAAACTTTGTATTTTCGTAGGGCTTCAAATACGAATATTTCTGAGCATAGGCCTTCTTCAAAGCCATATTCAAAACTATCTCTTTTAAAGTATTAGAAGTAGTTTGTTTAGGAATCACAGTGTTTTCCTCAGCCATAATCAACAAGGCCAAATATTACTAGGATAAATAAACTTATAGGTTAATAGCAATTTATCTTTAAAAACATTATACTTGATTTTAGATATATTTTATATTAGCGGGAACTTGAAATAGCGCCCTAATTTAAGTATTGTCGAGAAAGAAAATCAATCAGGAAATAAGTCAATGCCAGCCTTTCAGCAGAGTTTAGCCATAGCATTAGTCAGCACGATCGCCACTTTGAACCTCAGCAACGCCGCGATCGCCAGAGAGATTGAGAGACAAAATATAGGCGATCGCCCCGCCCAACCTGAATTAATTGCCCAGCTCGGCCATAACTACTGCCGTAGTAGCGAGAGTATGTTTGTGGCGGCTGAGACCGATAACTATTTTATAAATATTTGCGGTGGCGATCTGCCCAGTCATTATGTTGGTGTGCAGAAAAGCAATACCCGCAATAGTATTCGGGTGCCATTAAGTGATTATCAAATGAATGGCGATTACTTTGAAGCTGTTAATGGCGATGTGGTCTATATTCTGTCCCGTACAATCAGGGGTGATTATTTGACTGTTACCCAGGGTGGTCGTGAAATTCTGCGCGAGGTAGCTTACTGGTAAAGCCTAAGAGCAACCCTCCACATAGCCAACTTCTGGCAATCGCCCCGCCCGCATTGCTGTAACGCCCAGGCCATCGGTTTCAAACTCAAGTCGATAATTCTGCTTGCTGGCCGCCTGAGGTTGCCAGGTCATATATTTACCACCAGTGCTAGCTGTATATTTGTGGGGTTCCACGGCAATATCTGAATAAGCCAGTTTAACTGCTTCTTCGGTGCTGTTGATGCCAATGCCGCGAGTAGTTTTAATCTTGCTACCACGGGGAATATCAATTCTGGCAATGCGATCGTCTACCACCATGAATAATACTTCGGTGGGCAAGGTTTGGGCAATTACAAAATAGCAATCCTGATTAGGATCATTGACTGCTTTTAGTAAAGTAGTTTTGGCAGCAGCTTCTGCTTCGGGCAAGGTCATGCCGATTTGTACATTGCCAATCCGATCGGCAGCTAGCTGAGCTGAAGCGGTCAGCACATTGAAATCCTCAGGGGATTTAGTGATCTCGGCCAATTGCTCACAATCGATCCGATCGAAAATTTGTCGCCCTGTGCTCAACGATTCAGTAGAAATCGTCCAGGTTTCCTGACTGTTTTGGGTATCTAGTTCAATGTTGGTGGTAATGTCCAGGGGTAGCTGATTACCATCTAACTTACCGTTGAGAATTTGTTCATAGGCAGTGTAATAGCCCAGTTCTTCATTGTGGACAGTTGCATTGACTGTTCCACTGACAAAATTGTCGGCCATCAGATCAATTTGGGCCGTAGCAGACAGGTTCTCATTTTCCGCCCCAAAGCAATATTGGCCTGGGGTGAGGGTTTCTGGCTGGTTGCCTGATGCTGATTGTGCTGGTGTTGGTGTGGCATCGGTGGCAACCTCGATCGATTGTTGGGCATCATTTGCACTGGTGTTACTGGGATTCGATTGATCGGTGGTGCAGCTAATCGCCAGGGCAGCGATCGGTGGCAATAGGCAAAGTATGGTGGCGGCGCGGTTTGGCATTCTAGTTAAGCAATGGTTATGGGCAAGTTCGATCGCTGGGTTGTTTGTTGAGGATTAGGGCATTCAAGCTGATCCCTAAACTATATTTGGCTGGCTGATTTGGGCGATCGTTTGGGATGAACGACCAAGGGCTGACAAAGTAGAGACTAAAAAATGGCCTAATTTGTTGCCAGATTAGTGAATAATTAACGCGATCGCCTCAGGATTATTAGCTAGTTGTGCCCAGGGCTAGTAGTGATTATTTCTGATCATTCCCAAAATCGCTATGGCTACCAATGCTCCAAACATCCAAACATCCAAACATCCAAACACTGCAAATACACTACAAATATTTAGTCCAGGTGGGCAGAATTTCGGGCGAGCCATACCAGATTTGATTGGGCTTGGGGGAATGAATCACCCCATCGATCGTAATGTTTTCTGCACCTTCCAGATGTGCTGCCAGAATTGGCGTAATGCCATCACCCCACGTGTTACCCTCACCGCAGGTTAGCTCATAACTATTATAAGGAATCCAGGTGGCTAGTTTTTTCTCGCCATAGATCGCTTTCCCCGCCACACAAATATATTCAATCTCGCCATAGTGGGCACCGGGATAGTTATTGTTCACAAAATCCAGATTGCTGCGGGTCCATTTTTCCTGGCTCAGGTGAGGGGTGCCCAGGGTAACTAGCTTTTTTACCAATGGTTTGCCATCCCAGACTTTCTCCTTGTAGGGTTTTTCGCCTAAATAGATCCGAGCCAGCCAGCCCCCGGCGGAATGTCCAATCAGGTTTACTTGTTCGGTTTGGAATTGTGACATGGCTTGTTTAATTGTGTCGTCAATCCGCTGCAAAATTGGCGCAACCGATCGCCCACCGATTGTAGGTAGCCATTCCCACCATTTCAGGGGCACCACGATCGTTTTGAATCCTTGTTGATTCAAGAGCTGTTCTAAGCCTCGGTAGGGCTCGGCTCCAGCCATATAGCCAGGGATGATGATGTTGGGCAAACACATGGATTTTTGTTCAGGATCGCTGAGGAATCGAATCTTTGGGTGGTACAGGAATTAACAACTAACTAATTAGTCATGAATTATTAACCTTGTTGATCTAGTCTAGCGAATTTAGCTGATCTGTTGGCTGGTGGTGGTTGGTAGTTATCCCTACTTCACACCAATTGATTTCCATGGCTGAGACATACTAAGCAAATTTAGTTTCCTATTTTAGTGATCGTGTTAAGTAAGAGTAAAAAAATAACCCGCTAATTAGCAGAGGGTTCGATCTTTCTTTCTTTTATTTCCATTATTTCCATTATTTCCATAAAAGACTGATGCAGTTCTAAAACAGTTAATCCTAATTGGATAGCCGATCGATCGCCACAATGCTATTTTAGCTAGATGCCTAACCTATCAAACTGCTATTTAATGGCTATTGATTCTTGAATAAATTCGTTACCAGCAGTTGCCGATCAAAAGCGATGACAGATAAGCAGGAAAATCGATCGACTAGTGGCCTCATCGATCCTAGCGACACATTAAATAGCAATAAATTAAATAATGAAAACCCTGGGCAATTGATGCAATCAGCGCAGTCATTGCAATCAGTGCGATCGCATACCTGGCAATGGCGTGGCCATAATATTTTCTATCAATCTGCAATTAATCCAACCGAGCAGGGCAACTCGCCAAATAAACCAGCCTTGGTTTTGATTCATGGTTTCGGTGCTTCGTCGGGGCACTGGCGCAAGAATATGCCTGAGTTGTCGGCAGTGAGCAATGTTTATGCGATCGACCTGGTTGGTTTTGGTGCTTCCGATAAGCCAGTTCCACCGCAGCAAATTGAATATACCTTTGAAACCTGGGGCGCACAGATCGTTGATTTTTGCCGTGAAGTGGTTGGTGCTGATATTGGTAATGAGGCGATCTTAGTTGGTAATTCGATCGGTGCGGTGGTAGCGATGCAGGCGGCGATCCTGGCTCCAGAAATGGTTAAAAAGACCGTATTGCTGAATTGCTCGTTGCGATTGTTGCAAGAAAGCAAACAACTTAGCTTGCCCTGGTATCGCCGGACTGGTGCTAGGTTGATGCAGCGAGTGCTTAGCAATCGTGCGATCGCTAAACTCTTCTTTGATCTAGTGCGTAGGCCACAAACAGTGCGCAAAATTTTACTCCAGGCCTATATCAATCCAGCGGCAGTCGATCAAGAACTACTTGATATTCTGCTTGCCCCAGCCCAAGACCCCAACGCGGTAGATGTGTTTATGGCATTTGTGAACTATTCCCAAGGGCCAACCCCTGAAGAATTGCTGGCCAAATTACCCTGTGAAGCGATCGTGTTGTGGGGGGAGCAAGACCCCTGGGAGCCGATCGAGTTGGGGCGGGAATTTCAAGATTTTGACTGTGTGCAGGAATTTATCACCCTGCCGGGGGTGGGGCATTGCCCGCAGGATGAAGCGCCTGAGTTAGTAAATCCAATTTTGCAGCGGATTGCGATCGAGTCGGTCTAGCTTTTTTATATCTGATCACATCTGATCACATAAAAAAATCCGATCGAATCTGGCCAACGTATTTAGATTTGATTGCTGACATCTAATATTTTCTGATCTATTAATTCTAGTTAATGGGCAAGATCAATCTAAAATTTTGCTTGCGACTGGATGCCAATCAACACATGTGATCTAGATCACTAAGCCTGGTGATGGCGATCGCTGTGCAAAATAATGCTGGGATCGCAGCATAGAATCAGCTTGTCATGTTTGTTAAAGCTTAGCGTTGACAAAACTGATAATATCTGTTGCAGTTATGATCCCAGAGGAATAGCGGAAATAATATTTCCAGGCTCAGATTAGCTAATCTTTAGGTAGGACGATCTGGGTAATCTGAATTGATCGACCATAGCCATAAGCTAGAAAAAGTCTGACTTGCTTTAAATAAGCCCAATTAGCTAAGCACGATCAGCAAATTTATCTACTTTTGGTGGTTACAATAGCTACCAATTTGTGTTGCAATCATAAACTTAATGGCAGGTTTAACTTTTCTTAACCTGCTCTTAACTCAGGGGTTCTAGTATCAGATCGACAATTGCAAAATTCTGTCAATCTATAACGGATACCTCATGATTTCTAGAATTTCTAAGTACCGCGCTGGTTTGCTAGGTCTAGCAGCAACAGCCTTAGTGATCGCTTCTTGCGGTGGTGGCACTCCAACTGCGGATACTACTGCCGACACATCTACCGCCCCAACTGCGGATACCGCTGCTGACACTACCTCTGGCTCCGAGCTAAGTGGTGAAGTAATCATTGATGGTTCCAGCACCGTAGCGCCAATTAGTAAAGCCGTAGCCGAAGAATTTGCGGCGGTTAATCCTGGTGTAAAGGTTCCGGTTGGTACCAGTGGTTCTGGTGGTGGCTTCAAGAAGTTCTGCGCTGGTGATACCGATATCTCCAATGCTTCTCGACCAATTAAAGATAAAGAAATTGAAGTTTGCAATCAAGCTGGAATAGAGTTTATTGAATTGCCAGTGGCGATCGATGGTTTGACAGTTGTAGTCAACCAGGAAAATGAATGGGCTTCTTGCCTGACCCCAGATGACTTGAAGAAAATTTGGGAGCCTGATGCAGACGGAACGGTAACTACCTGGGCAGATGTCCGCGATGGTTTCCCTGACGAGCCGCTCATTCTATATGCACCTGGTGCTGATTCAGGTACGTTTGATTACTTCACCGAAGCGATCGTGGGCGAAGAGGACGCTAGCCGCACCGATTACCAACCCAGTGAAGATGACAACATCATCGTTCAGGGTGTGCTAGGTGATACTGGTGCAATGGGCTACTTCGGCGTTGCCTACTACGAAGAAAATGCTGACTCCCTCAAGGCCGTTGCGATCGATAATGGTAGTGGTTGTGTAGCGCCTACCGCCGAAAATATCAATACCGGTAAGTATGCGCCCTTGTCTCGTCCTTTGTTTGTTTACGTGAACAAGGCTTCTTTGGAGAAACCAGAAGTTAAGGCTTTTGTTGATTTCTATATCGAGAACAAGTCTGACCTGGTGCGCGAAGTTGGCTATGTAGACATGCCTGAAGCTACTGTGGCCAAGATCAAAGCCCGCGTTAATGAAGGTAAAACTGGTAGCACTTTCTCTGGTGCGGAAACCGGTGTTTCGATCGATGAGTTGCTAGATCAGGATCTATAGGCATATCTATAGGGATTTAGATTTATCGAGCTATTGTCTTGCTTATTCGGTCAATAGGTTGAATCATAAAGTGGGGTGAGTTTCTTGCTCCCCCACGATCGTTATTCAATGCTTAAGGATACGCACTTCATTTATTTAACTTATTTAACTAACCTAATTAATCAGGTCAGAATAGTTAATTGAGATTCACCAAATTCGTCATACTTTTGCTTGAGGCGATCGGCCGGATCTCAATCATCAAACAATCTATTATTTTTATTTTTTTTTAAGCAGAGCTAGTAACCAATTGGAGATTTACTAGGATATGGCGATCGCATCAGCAGCCCCTCGCAATATTGATCCTGAAAATTTAAAAAAGCGCAGCAATCGCAACTTGCCAGAACGAATTGTCACTGTCATCTTATTTACTTGCGCCTCAATTTCGGTTTTTACTACCATTTTTATTGTGGTGATTCTGGCCAGTGAAACAATTCAATTTTTCAGCCAGCCGATCGTCAGTCTGGGTGAATATCTCTTCGGTGCAACCAACTCAGCCGGAGAATATACCTGCTCATGGACACCGCAATTCTCTGGTGCTCAAAAGCATTTTTGTATCTGGCCGACGATCGCTGGTACTTTTCTGGTTTCCGTCATTGCGATGTTTGTAGCAATCCCGATTGGTCTGGCTACGTCTGCTTATTTGAGTGAATATGCTACTCCCAAAGTGGGCAAGATCTTGCGTCCGCTGGTGGAGTTGCTAGCTGGTGTGCCCACGGTTGTATATGGTTACTTTGCCCTATTATTTATCACGCCTATTTTGAGAGCGGTGATTCCTGGTGCTCAGCAATTTAATGCGCTCAGTGCTGGGTTGGTGATGGGTTTCATGATTGTGCCCACCGTTGCTTCAATCAGTACCGATGCAATGCGTTCTGTGCCTCAAGCGCTTCGTGATGCCGCCTATGGCATAGGAGCAACCAAGCAAGAGGTAACCACTAAGGTGGTTTTCCCGGCAGCCCTGTCGGGGATCGCGGCAGCAATTATTCTGGGTATCTCCAGGGCCGTAGGTGAAACAATGATTGTCTCGATCGCTGCTGGCCAAAAACCCACCCTCACGCTCAATCCATTGGAAACGATCGGCACTATGACCGCCTACATTACCCAGGTGACTAAGGGTGATGCCAGGGTTGGTAGTGTTGAGTACCAAGCATTGTTTGCGGTAGGCATGACTCTATTTTTGATCACCTTGGGCTTGAATTTAATTAGCAAGGTGGTAAGTTCGCGTCTGCAGGAGAAATACGATTAAGATGGCAACTACTACTGATCCATTTTCCAGCATTACGGAAACAAATTTTGAGCCTAAGCTTGGTGCTAGGCAGCGTTGGGGCAAGATTTTTAAATATATCTGCCTAGCCGCAACCATGACTGGACTGTTGCTGCTGTTGGTTCTTGTGGTAGATGTGTTGATTGACGCACTACCTCGGTTAGATCTGCGTTTATTTACGCAACAGCCTTCCTTTCGACCTGCAAATGCTGGTTTTCGCAATGCGATCATTGGCTCCATCACAATGATGGTGGCGATGATCCTGGTAACTGTGCCGATCGGAGTTTGTTCGGCTGTCTATCTAGAAGAATATGCGCCCAAGAATTGGCTAACTAGCTTTATTGAGCTGAATATTTATAACCTGGCTGCAGTCCCTTCGATTGTCTATGGTTTGCTGGGTCTGGGTTTGTTTGTGCGGGCTTTGTATGATGGCAGGCCGGTCATGGTGACGGCGATTTTTACCCTGGGGTTATTAGTTCTCTCGCCGATTATTGTAGTAGCGCGCGAATCGATCAGGGCGGTACCAAATTCGATTCGTTTGGCTTCCTATGGTGTGGGCGCAACCAAATTGCAGACCATCTGGCATCATGTTTTGCCCTCTGCTTTGCCTGGTATCTTGACCGGTGTGATTATTTCGGTGTCGCGTGGTGTGGGTGAAACTGCGCCGATCGTGGTGCTGGGGATTGGTGCAGTGCAGTCCGATCCTTATGTTTCACCACTCAACTTTGGGGCGCTTTTCACTGGTCAGTGGGGCGATGCATTTAAGGATACAATTTGGTCAAATAATAATTTCTTCTCTGTTCTCCCTTACCAGGTATATGAATGGGTGGGTTATCCCAAGGAAGAATTTAAGATCTTGGCTTCCGCTGGTATTGTCCTGTTGCTGGTGTTGGTGTTGGGGCTCAACTCGATCGCCATTTTTCTGCGGAGCAGAGTTAAGTAGTTTAGCAGTTTCCTAAATTTACGGTTTTAAGTAATTAACATGGACGTGATGCAAGATATCCAATCAAAAGGCTCAGATGTACAAACTGCGGTCATCACCACCAAAGATGTGGCGGTCTTTTACGGCGGTCAGACCAAGGTGCCAGCGGTTTATAACGTTGATCTAGATATTTATCGCAATCAGATTACTGCCTTTATTGGTCCATCTGGTTGTGGCAAAAGTACAATTTTGCGTTGTTTCAATCGCCTGAATGACCTGATCCCTGGGGCTAGTGTGTCGGGTCGAATTGAATTTGAAGGTCAGGATCTTTACTCTGATAGTATCGACCCTGTAGCAGTGCGTCGCTATATTGGCATAGTGTTTCAACGCCCTAATCCTTTTCCCAAGTCAATTTATGAAAATATTGCCTTTGGCCCACGTATCAATGGCTATAAAGGGAATATGGATGAATTGGTGGAGCGATCGATAAAGCAGGCAGCTCTGTGGGATGAGGTCAAAGATAAGCTGAACGAAAGTGGGCTGGCTCTTTCCGGTGGTCAGCAGCAGCGACTTTGTATTGCCAGGGCGATCGCCGTTGAGCCAGAAGTAATCTTGATGGATGAACCTTGCTCGGCGCTGGATCCGATCTCAACCCTGCGGATCGAAGAATTGATGCAGGATCTCAAGCAGCAATTTACGATTATTATTGTTACCCACAATATGCAGCAAGCCTCACGGGTTTCTGATATGACTGCGTTTTACAATACGGAGCTGAACGAGCGTGGTGGTCGGACTGGCACATTGGTAGAGTTCGATCGCACTGCGAAAATTTTTAGCTCGCCATCCCAAACTGCCACTGAAGAATATATCAGCGGTAGATTTGGTTAAATTTAAATTAGTCAAATTACTGCTAGTCTGCAGACTTAACGATCGCTCAAGCATGCTTTAGTGGCTTGTGATCATCACCTGATATTTTTTTGTTGCAATATTGTCCAACATATATCTTGCTAGCAGAATCTCTAGCAAGTTACCTGTTATATTTATTTTGTCCCTACTACTGCTTTAGTTTTCAGCTATTTACTGGTGTAATCACCACATGGGCAACTACCCTACCATCATAGATTGTGGCTTGGCTAAATTCATATCGGAATCCTTGACTTTCAATGAATGCTTTTGGGTATCCCTGGGCGTCTAACATCCGGATAAAGTCATGCACTGCGGCTAAGTTCTTTAACTCAGGAATTTCACTGTCTGCTGGTTGACGACGTTTGAATATTACTGCTTCACCCTGTTGAGACAAGGGTTGCGGTTTCTCTTTGATCAGGCGCTCGATCATGTCTGCGCAAAGATAGGTAGCGCGAATATAAATCTCTTCTGCATTTCCAGCTAAAGATAGTTCGGTTTTAAAATAAACTGGTCCTGCATCTAGTTCTTTGGTCATCCGAAGCGCTGTCATTTTAGTGGTTTGATGACCGCGCACAATCAGGTTCTGGAGTGGGCTGCCTCCCCTGCCATAGGGTACATCGGTCATATGAAAACAAACACATTCATATTGGTTAACTATTTCGCTAGGAACCAACCACGACCAATGTAGAAAGAAAATATATCTAGGCGCTAAAGTGCTCACCATTGCAGGAGTTAGTTCTGCTGAATCACTAAGAAAGTGCCAATTACCAGGGAGTTTAGTAATTACTTGATCAAATACCTGGCGATTCCAGGGTTTGCTCCCTGCCACTAAATAATTAATGCTGTTCGGAGCCATAGATTTATTCCTGTTTCTGTATTTTAAGAATATAGACTTCGCCGTCGATTTCAAAAAATGCTGGATAGCGATCGTTATCTACTACTCTCAAAAGGTTGAACTGTGCTCTGATTGTTTGATTGGGATCTAGTTGACTATCTTGGGGGGTACGCCTTGCATAAAAAGTTGATCTGCCATTTTGTTTCCTACCTTGAGCCAATATCTCGGGATATTGCTGGATCCACTTTTTGCATAATCTAATTGAGACCATAGCTTGAGCCTGACGTAATTCATCGATCAATTCTGTGCCCTTTAATTCGAGCGATTCTTGTGAATAAATCTTGCCACTATCTACCTGTGCACCTGCTTCAAAAAGAGTGATCGGAATTGTTGATTTACCAGCCAGAATTTGCCAGGTCAAAGGTGACCAGCCCTTACCTTCTGGTAAATTGCTTTCATGTACTACCAAATTATGCTTATTTCTAGCCAAAATTGCCTCAGGAATTATTTTGCTAAAACTAAGGCAAAATAAAAAATCGCCCTTGGGAATTGTGGTCATTTCATGTAGCCACTCTAGATTGTGCCCTGATTGGATTAGAGATGCTACTAATTCAGGGATATAGTCATTGATCCAGCTATTTTGATCAGAGATTATGGTGATCGTAAAGGGCATAATGATGGTTGTTGTTTTTAGGGTATGGTTTAATTTAGGTCGATATTTAGGTAGAGCTTGGCAACATAATTGATCGCAACCTCAAATTTTGCCCAGTATAGTCAAGTCTGGATGCAGATATATCAATTAACCGATGAATATACTAGTAGTAGCGGCACATCCTGATGATGAGATGCTTGGTTGTGGCGGCACGATCGCTAGACACACCCGGGTCGGTGACCAGGTACATATCCTAATTTTGGCAGAGGGTGCGACCAGTCGAGATCCGCAGCGGTTTGTTGCTAAGCGTCAGGAAGAAATGTCGGCCTTAGCGACCGCTGCCCAGCAAGCCCGTCAGATTGTTGGGGCCCATTCTACGCAACTCCATGATTTCCCCGATAACCGCCTTGATCATTGCGATCGCTTAGATGTAGTGAAGGTGGTAGAGCAAAAAATTGATCAAATCCAACCAGAACTGATTTATACCCATCACGGCGGCGATCTCAATATTGACCATCAGTATGCTTATCAAGCCGTAATCACGGCGGCTCGGCCATTGCCCCGTGGGGTGGTGAAAACAATCCTTTGTTTTGAAGTAGCTTCTAGCACTGAGTGGCAAGTACCACCAAGTTTTCTGCCCAATTGGTATGTGGATATTACCGAGACGCTGGATACTAAATTAGCTGCTCTGGTGGCTTATCATATGGAAATGCGAGAGTTTCCCCATGCGCGATCGATTGATACGATTGAGCATTTAGCACGCTGGCGTGGTGCGAATGTTGGGGTGGCAGCGGCAGAAGCATTTATGTTGGCTAGGCATATTATTTAGTTGTTGGGCTTAGTGAGCAATGAGGTGAGAGAAAGCTGTAAATGCGTTTCTTAGTGCGGGTGGATGCGAGTCAAACAATTGGCACCGGGCATCTGATGCGTACTTTGGCATTGGTGCAAGCGCTCCAGCCGATCGCCGATCTGATTGTTTTTGTGGTGGTGGAACTGCTTCCAGCTCTGGAACAGCGCTTGCTAGACCAAAATTTTCAAGTAAAGCACTTGCGGGCTACGATTGGCGATTTAGAAGATAGCAAGCAAACGATCGACTTGGCTCAACAACTCCAAATCGATTGGTTAATTCTGGATGGCTATGATTTTAAGCCCACCTACCAAAGGGCGATCAAAAGTGCTGCAATCAGGTTTTTGTACTTTGATGACTATGGCCATTTATCCTACTATTGGGCGGATCTGGTGCTGAATCAGAATGTGTCGGCGGAGCCTGCCTGGTATAGCGATCGCCACCCAGATACTAAACTGCTATTGGGTAGTAATTATGCATTGCTGCGGCAAGAGTTTGCGACCTGGCAATATTGGCAGCGATCGCTGGATCTAAATATTTCCCAACTGCTAATTACCCTGGGCGGCTCTGATCCAGATAATGTGACCTTGAAAGTGGTACAAGCATTGGCAATGGTTAGGCAAACTCAATCATTGGCAGCATCGGTAGCATCGGTGCTTAAAGTAACCGTAGTGATAGGAGCCGGTTATCGCTATGCAGAGCAACTCAAACATGCGATCGCCCAGTTAACCTCCGCCCCCAGCCATAAAAATCTCAAGATTGAATTGATTCAGAATGCTACCCAAATGGCCCACTTGATTGCTAATGCCGATCTGGCAATCGCGGCGGCTGGTTCAACTTGCTGGGAGTTGGCGTTTATGGGGTTGCCGGCAATTTTGATCGTAACGGCAGAAAATCAGCGGTTGATCGCAGCTAAACTAGCTGAACTTGGCGTTAGCATTAATTTGGGTTGGCATCAACAAATTACGCCTGCACAGATAGCGATGGCGATCGATCGGCTTTGGCGTGATCCACAACAGCGATTGGTAATGAGTAAGAATGGCCAGAGGCTAATTGATGGTCAAGGTAAATCCAGGATTTTAGCCAAACTCAAGCAAATCCCTGGCTTCAGTGCGGCAAACGGCTAATTTGGAGTTGGGTCTTGATCTTAGTGAGCACTTCTTGTTGTCTAAATGGTTTAACAATGTAGTCAGAAGCACCAAACTCTATGTCTTTGTGTTGATCGGCGATATCTGCCATCGCTGTTAGGCGACAATTACCTTGGCGTCTGGATGACGATTACTTGGCATAAAAAGATGATCGCCAGCAAGGATATGAGATCGCAAGTGGAGGTAGGCGTCAACTAGAAAAAAAGAGATCAAAACGGGAAAAAAGAAAGACACTAAAGACGTTCAAACAGGAAAGTGGAACGTCAGCAGTGTCAGGTCAATATATAAAACAATATCAAGTGCAAGTGTACAAGAAAGCACGAGAGGTCGGCTGCAATCAAAATGAGTCAGCCGAGATTGCCGGCATATCAGTCCGTAGCGGCAGCCGTATTGAGCAAGGCAAACACCAGCCCAAGAGTAAAGGTGAGCGAGATTGGCGCACCCGCCGAGATCCGCTATCAGGAGTGTGGGAGGAAGAGCTAGAGCCAATGCTTCGACGTGAGCCTCGTCTAGAGGCGATGACATTGTATGAATATCTAGCCGAGCATTATCCAGGCCAATATGAGCAACAATTGCGTACCTTACAAAGGCGAGTGCAGGTATGGAAAAGTATCCATGGCAAACCGCAGGAGGTAATGTTTGAGATCCGCCATCAGCCCGGCGAAATGGGTCTATCAGATTTTACCGAGCTCAAACAGGTGGAAGTTACCATCAAAGGGAAACAATATGAGCACCTGCTGTACCACTACCGTCTGGCCTACAGTGGCTGGCAATATGTGCAGGTAATCGAGGGTGGCGAGAGCTTTATCGGCTTGTCTGAAGGATTACAGAATGCGCTGCATGCCTGTGGTGGTGTACCAAAGCAGCATCGCACCGATAATTTGAGTGCTGCCTATCGGAATATGGCGGGCAAACGGCATAAACCACTAACCCAATTCTATGCCGAGCTATGTGAACACTATGGCATGAGTCCAAGTCGCAATAACCCAGGCGTGGCTCATGAAAATGGCTCCATCGAATCTCCCCATGGACATTTCAAGCGCCGGTTGCGCCAAGCTCTGTATTTGCGTGGCAGCTTTGAGTTTGAGTCAGTGAGTGCATATCAAGAATTTATCGAGCAGGTGGTTGCCAAGCTCAATTGTAAATGCAGCGCCAAGTTTGCCGAGGAAAAAGTAACCCTACAACCACTACCGAGATATCGCTGTGCCGATTACGAAGAATTGACGGTGCGGGTGACCTGCCACAGCACCATTTCGGTGCGCTGCATTCTTTACACGGTGCCATCAAGACTGATTGGCAGGCAGCTGAATATTCATATCTATCACAACCGCCTGGTCGGTTATTTGGGGCAGCAACAAGTGGTGGAACTACCCCGTTTGCGAGTACATGGGTCAGCCAAAATCCGCCGTGCTCGCTGTATTAACTACCGCCATGTAATTGATAGCCTCAGGCGTAAACCCCGTGCCTTTATTTACTGCACCTGGCAGCAAGACCTATTGCCTAATCAACAATGGCGGCAGCTGTGGCAGAGGTTACAGGCTGATTTTGAAATCGATAATGCAGCGCGCATCATGGTTGAAGCCCTCTATATTGCTGCCAAGCACGATAGAGAAACTACAGTGGCCGACTATCTTGAAACCCAACTGCAGCAGGGCACTCTCAGCCTGAAGGCTCTACAGCAACAGTTCCTACTACCCCAGCAGCAATTGAGCGTACCTCAACTAAACGTACAACAACATTCGCTTTCAGCCTATGACCAACTCCTCGAAACCAAACCCGAACAATACTCTGAGCCTGATACTCAAACAGCTACGACTCTCGCACATGCTCCAACATTGGCAGACTATCGAGCAGAAGGCCACCCAACAGCATTGGGCTTACGACCGGTTCTTGCTCGCTCTGTGCGAATTGGAACTGGATTATCGCCAACAGAATCGGATCAAACGAGCTCTCGCTGAGGCTAAATTACCTACTGGTAAAAGCTTTACCTCTTTCGATTTTGAACATTGCCCTAGTTTCAAATCAGCGCCACTGATCCAACTGGCACAAGATACGGCCTGGTTGGATAGGGCCGAAAACTGCTTGCTATTTGGACCTTCCGGGGTCGGTAAAACTCATCTTGCTGCTGCGCTCGGGCGCTCGATGATTGAAATGGGCAAACGGGTTAAGTTCTTCTCGGCCTATGCTTTGCTACAACATCTACAGCAAGCCAAACTACAACTTCAGCTTGCCTCTATCCTTGCCAAACTTGACCGCTTTGATTTACTCATTATTGATGATCTTGGCTATGTCAAAAAATCTGAGGCTGAAACTTCCGTCCTGTTTGAGCTGATTGCTCATCGTTATGAACGCAAAAGCCTCATCATTACTGCTAATCAGCCTTTCTCGCAATGGGATCACATCTTTGCCGATGACATGATGACTGTTGCTGCCGTTGACCGCCTCATTCATCATGCTCTCATTGTTGAAATTCATGCTGATAGTTTCCGTAAACGCAACGCTGTTGAGCGCTCGCAAAAATAATAATCGCTATCAATCCGAATCTTACTGCTCCTTGAGGTTCAACATATGCAGTTCCTTTCAGCTTAGTTTTAGTTGTCATTTGCACACGTCATTTACATCCGCTATTTGCCAAGTAATTGACGCCGTCGAAATTGGTAATTGACATTTAACAGCCATCGCAGTCATGAATACGATCGGCATGTGCTTGGTGAGTGGATTGGTCTTGATCTGTAAACAAGTCTCAAATCCATCTATGCCATGGGGCATTAACACGTCTAGCAAAATCAGATCCGGTTGATCATGTGCCAGAATTTTGAGCGCTCCTTCGCCATCCAGGGATATCCATACCTCATAGCCCAAGCCATCCAGGAAGTCTGACAGCACTTCTATATTCGTGGTATTGTCATCAATATTCATAGTATTGTCATCGATCGCCAGAATGATGTCTTTCCTTGGTTGGGGCATATTCCTAATCCTAGCAATCCTAGTATCTCAAAGGGCTCAACAAGTGATCACATGGTTTGATTGCGATACCAACTGATGAACTTAAGGATCTGTTTTTGATTAAAGCTCTGCGCTAGATGGTTTAGATGAGCCGAAAAATTGGCATAGCTGGGATTGAGCAGCTCAATTTTGCTGGCTTCTCTTTGGATTTCCTTAAAGTTGCCTCGTACTGATAGTTCAAAGAGGCGATCGAGCACTTCGGCTTGAGGTGCAATCATATCCAGATTGTCAGAGTTATCAAGATTTGTAATTATGAATGAGCCGTCCGGTTGCTGTAATTTTATTGTCTCTTGACGATCGCCAGATCCTGTATATGTCCATGTAATGGCTAAATGGGATTGCAATTGTTGAAGCAATTCGGTTGATTGCACTGGTTTGGGGATAAAATCATCGGCTCCAGCATCAAGACTTTTTTGTTGATCGGCATCAAACACACTGGCCGAAGAAACAATCACTTGAATCGAACTTAGTTGCTCAGATTGACGCACTGCGCTCAAGAGCTGAAAACCGTCCATCACTGGCATCATTAAGTCAGTAATAATTAGATCTGGTTTATTGGCCAAAGCGATCGCTAAGGCCTGTTCACCATTCTCCGCTTCTAGCATCTCAAAGCCAATCGGTGCCAACATACTGGTCACTACCGATCGATTTTCCCACTTGTCATCTACCACCATAATTTTGAGTTTATGGCCGACATAGCCGGAAATGAGGCCATGCTGACTAAGGCTCATTTCACTGTGTCCTCCTGGCAATTCGACCAAATCTAAATCAAACCAAAACTGACTGCCTTTGCCGATCTGGCTGGCAACCTGAATTGTGCTACCCATCATTTCCACAATTTTGAGGCTGATCGAAAGACCTAGGCCTGTTCCCTCTGCTTTGCGTGTTGATTCCCCAACTTGCTCAAAGGGCAGAAAGATCGTCTCTAGCTGCTCTGTCCCCATGCCCACGCCCGTATCTTCGATTTGGAAGCGGAGTTGGCTGACAATAGGGCGATCGCCGTTATCAGGTAACGGGTCTGTATTATTACTATTACCTTTGTAAGATTCGATCGGTGGCGGGTCGCTGCTTAAATTGTCAACCTGCTGCTGTTGGTTGGCGGGGGGATGCCCCTTTTTATGATCAGGTTCAACCCGCCTAACCGTGAGTGTGACTGTTCCTTGATCGGTGAATTTAATTGCGTTGCCTAGCAGGTTGAGCAATACCTGCCGCAGGCGTTTCTCATCGGCAACCACTGCGATCGGCAGGTCTGGTGCTGGAGCATAAACCAATTTAATTCCCTTTTGCTCAGCCCGCACCATCGATATTTCCACTACTCCTTGTAGAAAAGATCGAAAATTAAAATGCTTGGGGAATAGCTCCATCCGTCGGGCTTCAATTTTAGACAGATCGAGCACATCGTTGATCAAGGTGAGCAGATGATTACCGCAATGGTGGATCACATTAATGCCATGCTGCTCTTTATCGGTCATGGTTTGCGATCGCTGCAAAATCTGGGTATAGCCCAAGATGCCATTGAGGGGGGTTCGCAATTCGTGGCTCATGTTGGCCAGAAATTCGCTTTTGGCTAAATTCGCAGATTCGGCTGCCTCCGATGCCTGCCGATATTCGTTGGTGCGCCGAGCTACCCTCGATTCTAGTTCAATATTAGTTTGCTTGAGTTGATTATGCTGGGTCACTACCTGGGTGCTGAGAAAGTTAAAGACCCTGGCTAATAGACCGATCTCATCTTTGCCGGGGGATTCAATCTGGACATCTTGAATTCGGGAGAAATCTTTTTTTGCCACCAGCTCACCCATCTGCCTTACCGCATCAGTGGTATGAGATAGGGGCGAAATCAAGAAACGATTGAGGGCAATATAAACAAAAAACAAAACCAATAGGATTGTGGCTACTACATATAAAATTAATAACTCAATAATGTCGTTTGCCACCGCATCGATCTCTGCGATCGGCTTGACCACAACTAGCTTCCAGTAAGAAGAAGGCACTGTAAAAATAAATGCTCTGGCTGGTTCATCTAGCAACAAATCTTGATCCAGGTTGATTTGCGATCGATAGAGCTTGGTATCGCTGTAATTCAGGTTCAATGGGTCGATTAATGTGGCTGCCAATAATTTCGCTTCGGCCGCATTAATTTGATAGCTATCTTGATCGATTTGCTGGGCTACAGTGGGTTCATATTCAGGCATTTGTTGTGCCCGATCGATAATTTCTTGATTTACCTGCTCAACGGCCTGGGCGAGAGGGGCAAATAATGGCTCACGGCTCGCAAATTCAGCGGCCAGAATAAATTCTTCGGTGTGATTGCCCTGGGTGCCTGGATTAAACCGCTTAACCTGTTCAAGTTGCGGAAAGGTAATAAATTTGTTATCCCGATCGAGAATGAACACATAGCCACCGGTTTTTTGGCTAATTGCTGCTGCAAATGCCTGCAAGCCCTCTAGTTTGAGATCAACCGTTACTGTGCCAGAAAATTGCTGCTGGCGATCGAAGGTGGCCACGGTGCAGGTCACCATCGGTTGATAGGAATAGGGGTCCATATAGGAGCGGCTCCAGACACAATTGCCAGGATTGCTATGCCGAACTGCCACATACCATTCTTCATGGTGGTAGCCGGGACCTGGTTGATTGTAGTCATCGTAATATTGCAGCTTGCCATCTTTGTTTCTGCCCCAAAAGAAGCTATGCCTTTCAACATTGGCAGCAAACTTGCCTGGCTCTGGCCACACTCCCCCGCCAGCAATATCCAGATCGCCCTGAAAATCAAGTAGTTGGGGCACTATGTTTTTGAATTGACTGGGCTCCCGGGGCAATCCCTCGGTGGTTGCGGCGAGACTGCGGGCTAGTGCCTCGATCTCCAGGGCACGACCATGCAGCTCAGCTACAGCATTATTGCCAGTTTGTTCGATTAGCTTGACTGCCTCGCCTGAAACTAGCTTTTTGCCCCTGGTATGCATGACCAGAACAATCCCGCCCACTAACCACATGGCGATCAACACCAAGCCTAATATTCCCTGGAAGCTTAAGCTGCGATACCATTTGACGACTGGCGGTTTCATGTCTTTTATGCAAGGGCAGCGGCTAAATCTAATGGTGGGCTCAAGCAGATTGCCAAACTCTACTGTTGTGGCGATCGCTGAAAAGTCGATCGACTTACCTATAAAAGCCGGTTAAGGCTAATCAGAACGCGATCGAATTATCTTTCTTCTTACTCTAACTAATTAACCTGGATCTAATTAACTAGTCGTAATATTTATCAGCCTTTATCAGTCTTCATCAGTCTAATTAAGTCAGGTTTTGATAACCTCTCGCTGGTGTCGCTATTGTCGCTAGTATCGCTAGTGATAATCCAGATTAGGGCATTGATCGATTCTGCCCAATGTCCTGCCCAAACAAACACTAGACTCGGTAGAGCAAAGATTGATCAACCCGTTTAATCATTTGCCACAACTTTTGCGATTGGGTTTCTGCCAGGACTTCGATCTTAAGCTCCGCTGGAAAATCGATCGTCTGGCTCAGGATTGCCACAAGTTGGTCATAGCGATCGAAACTGACCCGTGGATCGCTACTTTGTAGATCAGTTGATTGGGGCGATTGCAACGATCGGGCAATTCTGCGCACCAGAACTAATAGATATAAAGGCTGTTCCGGTAGGAGCTGTGGCTGCTTTTGAACTAAATAGGCTCTGGCTATTTCTGGATAGAGGGCTAGATGCTCGTGGAGTTGCCGCTGCATAAACTCAGAGAGTTGGTGAGGTAAAAATTGATCCTCTTCTTTGATCGTTAGTCTTGCTTTAGCTGTAATCTCAAATTTCTGGCATTGCTCTTTGTATTGTTGCAAGTAATAGGTAGCGCGATCGCTCTGTTCAAGCTGACGATAGAACTTAAGTAACAATTCACTGCCACTCACGGCATAGTGATAGCTCAGGGCGATCGCCTGTTCCATGAGCGCCACCCCCGCTTCATCGCCCTGCTCTAGCAAGATTTTGCCCACATGATAATTGGCATGGGCATGATTAGGTTGCCGTTCCAGCAGGTTTTGCCATAATTGCAATGCTTGTTTTTCCTGGTGCAATTTACCCACCAGTTCGGCATATAACCACAACTCATCGATCGAAAATGAATTAGTTTCTGCTTTGGTTTTAAATCGCTCTAACCGACTCGCGCGCTGTTTGGCGGTGGCGTGTAATTGCTGCCACAGGGGAATGGTCGATTTCTGGAAGCGCTGATCAAACTTGGCGGCGATCGCTGGTAATTCGCTACCCAGATAATATTCTGCTGCTGTGGTGGTTAATGGTTCAGGTATCTGGGGGATATAGTTGTGGGCGGCCAATCGCTCGGCCAGGGCGGGGTGAGTGTCATCTGCATCGGTTTGCCCAGTCAGGGCGAGATCCAGCCATATCTGCGCTTTTTCGGTTGGCAGCGGTTGCCGTAACGATTGCAACATCCGCGTAAACAGATCTTTGGGTGGTTCGCGCCAGTCCTTGGCCTGTGCGTAGATGTTGCGCCAGAAAATGCGCTGTAAATGATAGGTGTAAAGGTAGAGGTTTACCAATGATTGAGCATCATGCTCGCTGCCCGTGATTTGGCCAGCATGGCGATCGGCTTCGTATTCATTGGCGCGGGAGAGTACATAGGTATAGGCATTAAAAAATGGCAAATACCATTTAAAAAAAGGAGTCAGCAAAGGCGATCGGCTTTTTTTATTATGTTCCGACCAGATCGTGCGCAAGTGGTGAATCCAGTTAGAAAAGCGAGAATGACTGCCCGCCAGGTGGGCGATCTCATGGGCTAAAACCGATCGCAGTTGATCCACTGAATTGACCTGCATCAATGGCAAGCCAATAAATAAGAAATTCTCTTCCCAGCCCAGCACACCCAGGCGCGGAAATTGCAACATGCCAGCATTGAGATTATCTTCCAGGATTACGCGGTGGACTGGGGGCGTATTCAGCTTGCTACAAATTTCATCGATCGCGATGAACAACTGGGGTGCTTGATCACGTTTGATCTCTACCCCGGTGGGATTGTAGATGCCAACCCCAGCAATGCCCAGCACCACTACCACAATCAAAAAGATCATCAGGGTGATATCGCTGGAGACGGAAGCACCTGGCCCTACTATTAGATTGCGTAAAAACCAGAGCAAACTCAGCAACAGAACCGCGATCGTGGCGATGTAGGCATAGCCCAGGACTGCCAACAACGCTACCCGCAGCTTATAGCCGGAAGGGTTTTGCTGGGCAAACTGCTCTAGCTGCTCAACTTGCGTGCGATCGAAATTCCCGGTGGTCATGGTGATGATTGGCAGTAATTGTTAACTGAATGCGATCATTCTATCTATAGTCTATAGTTCAGAACGGATAGAAAGCTTCAGCGATCAAATCGAGGATGATGCAAACGCTGTTACTGATTGTGAAATTCTGAAGATCCTTAATTCTATAGAACTCCTCTTAATTCTAAATTACCCCTTCATCATCGCTGATTTGCATATTAATCGTGCGAGCCGCATCCGCAGCCCCCAATCGCACCGCAATTTGATTACTCGACAAGCCTTCGATCGCTTTGAGTAACGATCGCAAATGGGGCGTACTAGCGCCACTTTCCACATAAAGCTGATCGCTAAGGCTATTTACCCGCTTCCAGATTGTATAGAGCTTGGCCACGGTTTGTTCTACCTGGGCAGCCAGGGAAACCAGATCGGCGGTGGATTTTAAATAACCCAACCGCAACGATTCATCCAGGGCAACTTCGAGATCAAAATCAGCATCGGCGATCGCCTGGAGTTCGGCGGTGGCGCTGAGGTATTTGGCTAAGCGTTTGGCCTCGGCAGTAACCTGCTTGAGGTTGTCGATGTCGGGATCTTCGCTGATCGCTTCTTGTAAATAAGTGCGATGAATTTCTGGCAATTTTGCCATTTCCTTAGCCAGTGGCGCAAGATAGCGGGTGGGGATAATGTTTTCGGCGGCTTTTTGGCGCAAATTTTCTGGCAACAGCTCCGAGGTCATGGCTGTCCATTCATCGGCTAATTGCTTGACCTCGCGGCGGGTAATCCGATCGCCACTGCGGGCTGCCTCACCGACCATTTGCTGCACCTCGGGCGATGCCTGGGCGGTTTCCACAAAGGCGCGTTTGCTGAAGTTATTCACCGACTCTGGTTCGATGCTGCCGGCCTCTAGCAAGGAGTCCGCACTGTTGGCTAGGGTGATCAGCGCATAGGCCTGGCTTTTGGTGATTTCGTGATCCTTTAGCCAATTCAAAAAGCCGGTACCGCGCCCATCGCCACCCACTTTTTCCCGATCGCGCATTGCTTTGAGCACTCGCCCCCGCCAGATGTCAGTTTGTAGATCAAAGCGATCGCAGATCTGCCAGGCCAGTTCGATCGAGGTATTGAAATCATGCTCCGAGATCCGATCGTCCTCTGGGTTGGGGACATGCAAATTAAGATCATTAAAATCGTTAAGCTGATTAGAGATATCAGGGATCGAAACCTCACCCGTGACCGGATCAACCTGATCAAATTTACGATCGCCGCCACGAAATGCCAATACATTCTCGCTATTGGTTACGGCCTCTTCGGGATTAGGATTAACTGAACCATCGGTCATTTGCCACCCCTCACTTTAATTCTCGTTTGCTGGCTGAGTTTGCTGTTACTTTGTTACTTATTAAGCACTAATGAGCACTAATTATAGGGGGATTATGATAAATAGTCACGGGCGATCGCACTATATATAGATTGTCTCTAGATCCAGTTAGCCTTGTAAAGAAGTAAAAGAAGATGCTGATGGTTGATCAAGATTTTGACCCGCTTGAATCAGGCCGATCTTTGACAGCTTTACGGATCTATGAACAGCGATTGCCCTACATCCGCCAGGGTCGTCGTACCCTCACCCCCCATCGCAAGACTCTAATCCTGAGATCGAGGGGCAATTGATTTAGTTTTTTAATATCAATGTAGGCTTTGTCCTGGGAGGTGACTGGACGATTTTGGAGTTCACCGCGATCGAAGAGATTTTTAATTGGCTCGCGCATTTGCTGTTCGGCCTCGGTGGGTGAAAAGTCAGCACAACTTATGCCATCTGGTCCGCTGGGGTGGAGCGCACAGACCAGATGTTGCGATCGGGCAAAAAACTGACAATAGCTACAGGCATCGATTCTTCCCATGTCTATATTGTGACATTCCTGGCTATGCAACTAAGGCTTAAGTCCGGCCAGGTAATAAGATTTTGAGAAGCTTAAATTTATCAAAAAATTGCTAAATGCTGAATTAATTTGGCTTGCGATTGTTTTTGTATATCCTAGTGATTTAAAAATAACTTTTCGGCAAAAACAACAACTTAAACCCAGCCATAAAGCAGGCAAACGCCACCAGGAAAGTCCACAGGCTTGTTGGTCGCAATATCACGCCACTACTGAAATACACAAAAATAATACTCAAACCAATCAGCCACCAACCAAAATCCGCTAGGCCCTTGAGGAAAAATATACATGTAACCCCAATGATGGCGGTTATGACAGAAAATGCGGCAGAAAGATCGACCCACCAGTATTGGCCATAGCCGATCGTAAAAATTATATTCCTGCTCAGGAAATACATGCCGACAATCAGCAGCCCCAGGCCAAGCAATTTACTCAGGAATGTTATCATCAGGTTTTTATTCTCGTTTAACCTGTTTCCCGAATATTAGCATGATTATTGCTTGACTTATCTGGTTGATTGGTGACTGAATGACTTTAGTTAGGCAAGGGCGATCGCTTTACTGGTTGGGGATCTCGCACTAGATCGAATCTATTGAGCTAATCATAATTATATTGATCTCAATTATGTTGATCTGATCGTAATGGTGATTTCGCTTGGCCAAACTAAACTAGTCCTCTGTGGTGCCAGAACCATTGAGCAATTGATTAAACTCCTGCGCTAGCAATTCCTGCTTGGTATCGTAGGCGATCCCCTCTGCACCAACAATCTGCTGTTGCTTGGCAAACTGCTGCGCGAATTCGAGTTTTTGCTGCACTTCTGGAGCCGGATCAATTAATTTCTGATATCTGGCATAGCGGAGATTATTACGTTTTTCGATCGGTTTATTCACGAATTGCAGCACCACATAGCGCACTGCCGGGATACTAACGAACAACACCGCATAGCCCAACAGCAAGCCATAAATACTTTCTACAAATCCAAGATAGCCAGCTAGTTCACCTGCTAGGGCGGGATTGCCTAACAGCACACCCAAATAAACTGTGCCAATTAGATAAGCAATACCCATCACCACAATCAGGGTGATTTTGCCAGAACTAGCTTGACTAAACTGCCACTTTTCTTCCTGTAAATATTTTGGGTTGGAGTTGCTTTTCCGCTCCGAAGCCACGGTTTGCAATTCCGGGAAGCTATAGACCAGAGTACCTTCATCACTGACATGGGGCTGACCATTAAACCTGGCTAACACTGGTACCATGTAGTCTTCATAACCCTCAGCATTGAAGCCAATATCACCTAGAAAAGGGGTGATTTGCTCTGCCGTAACCACGCCATCATGTTTGCGAATGATCGAGGCGATCGATTGCCACTTGCGTTCTTCGAGGTCATAGTTCGGATCGCCATCGCCAAATAAGAATGAATAAACACTTTCCAGGTAGCCCATTTCGTCTTGTTCAGCAGATCGGACACGACGACGGGAGGGGCGGTAGTAGTTAGGATCAAAAACTGCCCAGAAGTCCCAGGGGTAGAAGCGGGGGAAGAAAAAGAAATTCATACCGCCACCACGACTGCTGCGGCGACGACCACCACCATTGTTGTTGTCCCCACTTCGGCTGAGTACCTGCCAGGCCACTATGATCGCCAACACCACAATTACGATCGCCACAATTAGCAAAATGCCGAACGAAACCCGAAATAAATAAAACAGCCATTTCCAAACTTTGCTCAGCCATTCCTGCAAGCGCAATTTGAACGATCGCGCCAGGAGCGTATTTTTGAAACTGCGATCGAACTCAAAGGCCAGATCGCCGGCCTCGGAAACTTGCATGTGCGCGCTGGTATCAGAGGCGAGGCTTAGCAGTTGGGAATTGGCGATCTCCAGATTCAGACCCGATTGAGCCGCAATATCACCGGGAGTGACCCGATAATCTAGCTTTTCGATCGCCTGCATGGTGGCTTGACGTGGATTCATAGGGCTTTATAGCTTCTTTCTTGCGTATCTATATCCTTCTTACATTATGAAACATTTATTAAAAGCCGTTAATCCCCCGATCGCACCATTTAGTAGGGAAAACCGAAATTGCTGAGTCAGATATATATTGCAGCTATATATTGCAGCAATAGTGATAAATATGGCGATCGCGTTATTAAAATTAGTGATTGTGGGTAAACTCTATCTTAGCAATCAATAATTTATGGCGATAATTTACGGCAATGGACAAGCCTAAATATATAGACATAATAGATATATATGTATAGCCTGGGCAGTTTAATATTTTGTTGGTGTTATATACGTTATATACACCGAGCTGCTACTGGTCCAGGTTGATTGCGAACGGGGGAAAGACTGGAATTTTATTGGATCGGGCTTTGTTATATCGCTTGATTCAAATTGGCTCAAAGCTTCGTAATTAGTTGAAATATTCAGTTAATGCGGTAGATATGGGTTTAAATCTGTTAAAAATGGACAGATTTTGCCCTAGTTACTGCGATTGAATATGAATCATGCCTTTAATCATCAATTCATGATTAAGGATCGTCGAATTTAGTTGCCCAAATTAAATTATGGGTCTGACTTTTTTTATTACCGCTAAGGACGCGATCTGAAAAATTAAGGTTGTGAGCGGATCTGGGAGCTAAGTAAAAACGAAGCAACCCGATCGCACCAATTAATTGCATTAAGTTCTTAAGACTTGGATCACGGTAGCTGGAGTAAGTAACTGTTACTTTAGTTATTATTAGATGTCTTGAAATCATTAAATATTTTTAGCCACTGGGGGGAGCGATCGCCTAAACTAGCACTGGTTAGCTGTTTAGACTCTGTCAACGTTAGTTTGCCAAACGGAACGTTAGCAGGAGGGCGATCGCCAGAGAGCAAATAACTATATATATAGAGATTAAGTTCAGCTATGTTCACCGAATCATCAAACGAGATTGAAGCAGGTATGGTCTCGGAATCGCCGCAGGAATTAAGCTTGGTTAATGATTTAGTTACAGATGGGGTTGTCGCTGCGCCTGATCATCTTACTGAGCAATGTAATAGGCCAGTAAATAGCTCAGTAAATAGGCCAGTAGAGCAAGATATCGAAAGTACCGCAGAGTTGCCGCTCACTACTTTTCGGAATTATTATGTGGGCTACATGGATCTCTATGGCGATCGCCAGACGGTGATGGATTATCTCGATGCCCACGAAGGTTGGTTTAAGCGCTGCGCTCATCCCTTTAAGGCCGATTCGATCGCTAAAAATGGCTATGCGATCGGTGTGGGTTGTGTCGGTGCATTGGGTTTTAATGTGGATGCCAGAGTTGGTTTGAATTTGTTGCCCCAGGACCAGGGCATATATCGGATCGTAACAATTCCGATCCCTGGCCAAGAGCCACAGCAATATGATGTGGATTTCAGCGCTGAAATGCAACTAGAAGAACGTCAACCTAACCAGGAGCAATCGGCTAGCTGGCAGGTGATGACGGCGGTGGAATGGCAACTGGAACTAACCGTGAGTATGCAGTTTCCCAAATTTATCCATCGGTTGTCGAATGGGGCGATCCAGGCAACGGGGGATAAGGTGCTGGCTTATATTGTCAAAAAGGTTTCCCAAAGCCTGACTGCGAAGGTGGAAGCTGATTTCCATAAGACGATGGATGTAAAGATTCCGCGTAAGCATCGCCTCCGTGCCCGCAAGCCAGTTTCTTTGGCTACTGCTCCTGTTAGTTAGACTGTACTAATGCTCTATGTCTTTTCCATTCTGACTGCCCCTGCACCAGAGCAGGAAATAATCGGTATCAACCAACCGATCGCCTATATTCAGGTGGATAATCTGGTTGCTGCCTATGAGCCAGAGCTAGACATAGAAATGCTCAAGCAAAGCGGCGAAGCGGAATTGATCGCGGCGATCGTCCAGCACGATCGTGTCATCTGTGAATTATTCACCCAGCAAACCCTGTTGCCGTTGCGGTTTGGTACTGCCTTTGTGTCTGAGGCTGCCCTAAAGGAATATTTGCAGGCTAATCAAGCTAAGCTCAGCGATCGCCTGAATCAAATATCTGGCTATGGCGAATATTTACTCAAGGGGCAGGTAGCCCAACCAGAAATCAAACCCGATCCTAATTTAAAGGGGCGGGATTATTTGCTGGCCAAAAAGCAGCAATATGCAGATTTGCAACAAGCTCAGCAGGATCAAAAACAACAGCAGGCGCAGCTAGTTGAATTATTACGATCGCACACGGATCAAAACCATATACAGATCGCTACGCCCCAGGAAGCCGAGGATCTGCGCATATTTTTATTGTTAACCAGCGCTCAGGCAGAGCAACTGAATCAGGTAATAGCGCAATGGCAGGGGGATTATCGATCGTGGCGATTGGAGCTTGGCTCCCTGTTACCGCCTTATCATTTTGCAGAAATTTAAAGTTGCTTATTCTGCTGGATTGTCGCGTTGCGATCGAATCGTTTGCTTTAGCCTTTGGTAGGCAAATGTACCCCTCACACCACGATAGGCGCAGTAACAAAAGAAAATTGTCACTACTGATTTTGCTAAATTTTGCGGAAATAAGTCAAAACTAGATAAGATATTGGGCAAACCGTAATATCCAAAAAATGCTAAGGCTAGGACTGCAACTATGCGGCTACCTAAAGCAATGCCGATCGCACCGTTAAAACCCATTAAGATGCATACTACTCTAGGGTAGAAAAGCTCGCCAAAGTTAATATAATCAACGAAAGCATAGGCTGTTTGTAATAAACCAAATATTACGCAAATAAATACGGCACTACGAATTTGGCGTTTTGCCCAGCGCATCTGGAGGGCAATCGGTGGATTCGATCGATCGGTGGGGGCTGTCATATTGCTCCTTGATCAAGGGATTGCTGGTTGCATTTATTCTCTTTAATTAAATCCTGATAAGCAAACATGCCTTCTAGACCTTGATAAGCAAAATAGAGATGTAAGCCATAGGCTAGAACAACAATGATAAGACCTGACTGGTTAGCGTCTAATGTCCAGTTTCCTAGTAATGCCACAATTGATGCCGGTACTAAAAAGAATAGGACAAGTGCAGGGTAGAGGGGGAGTAACCTTGCAGCTATCTCGCTGCGTAGAATCACTCCTAAGCCAGTCACAAGTAAAAAAACCGCAAGGATAACTAAAACCTGGATCGCAATCTCACAAAACTCCTGTGAGCGCATATTTGCCTGACATGATTCAGAGTATTTCATGAATTGAGCATAGGCTAAATGGGCGATCGCAAAAATTAGGCTAGCGATCGCAGCGTTTCTCATTTTTCGTTTGGCCTGCCGCAAGGGTAAGCTAATGGCTGGATTCGATTGTGGCGTAGGATTTGTCATAACGCTTGCTCAAGTCTAGGAAAAACTTATTGATTATTACGTTGCGCCTTAATTAACTTCTGATAATCAAACGTACCCACCACGCCACGATAGGCAAAATAGCAAAGAAGGCCAGCCACAATGAACGCGATCGTTATTTCCAAAGCATCTGCCGCCTCCGGATCAAATACTGCCAAGCCAAAATTTAAACCAAATAGCAGTAATTGAATCACGGCACAGACTCGATTGCCCTTGGCGATCCCAAATGCCAAGCCAAAGAATAACAAAGCTAAGAACCCAAAAACCCCTGCCGTAAGTGTGTCCGGTGCTGTGAAGGCAAACAATACCTGAAACAAACCAAATATAACACTGGTGATCCAGGCGCTTTTCATCTTCCTCCTGGCTCGATTAATCAGCATATCCGGTGGATTTGAGGGTGGCGCAGGTTCGACGGATTGCGGTGGTGGATTATAGGGAATATAACCTGGCGGGTTGGTGGTTGGGCTGGGCGATCGATCTGGTTCCTGGTTGATCACAGTAGCAGGCAGAGCATCGATCGTGGGGGGGACAGTCGGCGTGGTTGCTGTAAATGCCGGATTGATGTCATGGATTCTCAGCAGAATCTGATCCGCATTGATTGGCCGCTTACTCGGTGCAAACGCCATCATTTGATCGAATAAATTCGCCAATGCAGTAGAAATTTGCGGCGCATGCGATCGCCAATTCAACTTC